>NZ_QEIO01000055.1 GCF_003336425.1 Marinitenerispora sediminis
CCCGTCCCGCCCTCCGTGGCTGCGAGCCGCCCGTGCCGGACCGCGCCACCAGCGCGAGCCCGGAGCGCGGCCGGGCGGGCGGGGATCGAGGACCGGCACGCGTTCGCTCGGCCGTAGCCGCGGGGAGTCCGTCCTCCCCGGCGTCGTGCGGTCCCCCAACGGCGCGCGCTTCAGGAGGCGGGCCGAAGACCGGTCCCGGACGTGTGCGTCCCCCGCTCGCCGCGTTCGCGAGCCGGAATCCGGCCGGGCAGCTCCGGCGGGGGCGACCGCCCGGTGGCGCCTCCTCCCGGCCGCATGTCGGTGGGCGGGCGCTCCGGCGCCCGCGCGGAGGTCTCGCCGGCGGTCCCGGCGTGGCGCTGGCCGGACCGCCGGCCCGGATGTGGACGCCGCGTCCACCCCTTCCCACCGGCGGACGCTGCCTCCACCGGCCGCAGAGCGACGGGTGACGCCGGGCTCACCGGCCGTTCGCCGGACCCCCGCGCGCCACGCCGACGGTCATCGCCGGCCGGGACCCGCCTGCCGCGGCAGGTCCCCGTCGTCCGGCGGCCGGTAGCGCACCCCGACGGTGGCGAGGATGGCGCCCAGTTCCGCCTCGAACATCGGCCGCATGTCGTCCATGACGAACGTCAGATGCCGGAAGACCTCCATGGAGACCAGCCCGTAGAGCCGGACCCAGCACGCGACCAGCACGCGCATCGCGCCGGGGGAGACGTTCGGTGAGCGGAAGCCGGTGTGCTCGGCGAACGCGAGCAGCCGTTCGGTCAGCTCCGGCGGGAGTTCGCTCTCGGGCGGCACCGGGAACCGCTCCTCCTCCAGCAGCTGGTCGAACAGCGTGAAGAACATCGCCGAGAACGCCTGGCTGGCGGCGAGTGCCTCGCCCTCGTGCGGGCAGCCGGCGTGCTCGTGGCTCGGCGGCCCGAACAGCAGCGTGAACTCGCTCTCGTTGGCCACCGCCCAGGAGCGGAAGGCGCGCAGCGCGGCCAGGATCCGCCCGTCGAGGTCGTCCTCGGGGACGGTCTCGCTGGCGCCGCGCACGGCTTCGGCGAGCTCGGTGAAGAAGTCGGCCTGGAGGGCCAGCAGCAGGTCGCTCAGGCTCGCGAAGTAGCGGTACAGCCCCGGGGCGGTCATCCCCATGTCCCGGGCGATGCCGCGGAGCGACACTCCGGACGGCCCGTGCTCGGTCAGGTGCCGGCGGGCGGTGGTCTTGATCTCGGCGAGTGTGGTCTCCCGCACACGTTCCCGCCGGGACATGCCGCGCGACGGGTCCCCCGTCGGGCCGCTGGGTGCCGCCTGATCAGCCACGTTCCGTCCTTCGGTGCTGCCGCGCGCGGCCCGGCCGGCCGCGACGCGACCTTGACATGGTCGGTGTCGAGCGCTTCGGTGAACACCGTATGCTAACGGCGTTCACTTTCATGACGCCCATTCACCAACCTAACACCCGGGAGGCGGTTTCATGTTCTCCGCGCTGGGCGGCTTCGCCTACCGCGCTCGGATCTGGCTGCTCGCCGCGACAGCCCTGTTCCTGGTCTTCGCCGTCGGGTGGGGCGGCGGGCTCTTCGGCGCGGTGAGCGACGGCGGCTTCCGCGACCCCGACGCCGAGTCCTCCCGCGCCACCGAGCTGATCGAGGAGGAGCTCGGGCATGACGCGGTCGACGTCATCGCCGTCTACCGCAGCTCAGAGATCACCGTGGACAACCCCACGTTCGCCACCGCGGTGCAGCGGACCGTGGACCGCCTCCCCGAGAGCGCCACCGCCTCCGTCACCAGCTACCTCGACGAGGGGCTGTCCGAGCGCGAGCGCGGGGCGCTCGTCTCCAAGGACCAGCACGCCACCTACGTCGCCATCACCCTGGCCGGGGACAGCCGGGAGGAGCGGATGGCGAACTTCGAGGAGATCCAGGCCGACCTCGACGCCGGCCCGCTCGACACCTCGCTCGCCGGCGCGATCCCGATGGAGCACGAACTCTCCGCGCGGGCCGAGAGCGACGTCGTGCGCGCCGAGATGATCTCGCTGCCGATCCTGCTCGTGCTGCTGGTGGCCATCTTCGGCGGCGTGGTCGCCGCCCTCATGCCGCTCGCGGTCGGCGGACTGGCGATCCTCGGTTCCCTCGTGCTGCTGCGCGCGCTCACCTACGTCACCGAGGTCTCGGTGTTCGCCGTGAACGTCGCCACGATCCTCGGCCTGGGCCTGGCCATCGACTACGGGCTGTTCATGGTGAACCGGTTCCGCGAGGAGCTCGCCCGCGGCGGCGACGCGCGGTCGGCGCTGCCCACCACGCTGGCGACCGCCGGCCGCACCGTCGCGTTCTCCGGCGTCACCGTGCTGATCGCCTTCGGAGGACTGCTGTTCTTCCCGCAGCCGATGCTGCGCTCCATCGGCCTCGGCGGCATCGCCGTGGTGCTGTTCGACCTGGTCGCCGCCCTGGTGGTCCTGCCCGCCCTGCTCGCGGTGATCGGGCACCGGATCGACGCGCTACGGCTGCCCTGGCCGCGGCGGGCCCGGCCCGCCGGCGCGTCGGAGCGCACCGGCCCGTGGGCCCGCCTGGCGCACAACGTCATGCGGCGCCCGATCCGCTACGTGCTGGTCGTCGGCGTGCTGCTCCTGGTCTCCGCCTCCGCCCTGCTGTCCAGCCGGCTCGGCATGACCGACCACCGCTACCTCCCGGAGGAGGCCGGCAGCCGCACGGCCATGGAGGCCCTGCGCGACGACTTCTACGGCGGCGGTACCGGCACGCTCGACGTCGCGGTCGCCGGCGCGGTCGCCGACGAGGACATGTCGGACTACGTGCGGCGGCTGGAGGCGCTGGACGGCGCCAGCGGCGCGGCGCTGCTGCGCGCGGAGGGCGACGTCGCGCACCTCGCGGTGAACTACGAGGGCGAGGCCGACGACGCGGCGACCGCCGACCTGGTGCGCGACGTGCGCGCGGAGGCCGGACCGGACGGCGCGCGGGAGGTCCTGGTCGGCGGTGCGGCGGCGGAGCAGCTGGACAGTGTCGCGGGCATCGTGGACGCCGTCCCCTGGACGCTCGTCTTCATCGTCACCGTCACCCTGGTGCTGCTCTTCCTGGCGTTCGGCTCCCTCGTGCTGCCGGTGAAGGCCGTCCTGATGGGGTTCCTGTCGCTCGGCGCCTCGCTGGGCGTGGTCATCTGGGGCTTCCAGGAGGGCCACCTCGGCGGGCTCCTCGGGTTCGACGCCGTGGGGACGATCGACCCCACCTACCTGGTGCTCATCCTCATCGTGGCCTTCGGCCTGGCCATGGACTACGAGCTGTTCCTGCTCAGCCGGGTCCGCGAGGAGTACCTGGCCACCGGCGACAACGCGCACTCGGTCGCCGTGGGACTGCAGCGCACCGGCGGGATCATCACCAGCGCCGCGCTGCTGCTGGTCGTGGTGCTCGCCGCCATGGGATCGTCGGAGCTGCTGTTCCTCAAGATCATCGGCGTCGGCCTGGCGGTCGCGGTGGCGGTGGACGCCACCCTGGTCCGCGCACTGCTGGTACCGGCCACGATGCGGCTGCTCGGCCGGGCCAACTGGTGGCTGCCCAGGCCGCTGCGCCGGCTGCACGACCGGGTCGGCATCACCGAGAGCGAGGAGGTGCCGGCGGCCGGCCGCGTGCCGGACGACCGGCTCACACCGGTGCGCTGACCGGGCCGATGAGGGGGGAGCGCCGCCGCGGGCGGTGCTCCCCTTCGGCGTCTCCGGCCCCGGTCACCCCTCGTCGGAGCCGTCCTCGGTTACCGCCCGCTCGTAGGTGAGCATGGTGTCGACGAACAGCCGCCGCTCGGCCGGGGTGAGCGGCTCCAGGGCCACCCGCCACGCCCGTGCCCCCCCGCGACAGCCAGGCGTCGATCGCCGGGCGGTGCTCCTCCGGGCGGCGATCTCGTTCACGCTCATCGGGCCGTCGAAGGGGTCACCGTGGAGACCGGTGACGGACGGGAGGTGACGGCCTGGCCCGCGACCGCGGTCGAGGTGCGCGGCGCGGAGCGCGACCGGCTCTACGCCGCACAGGCGGAGCGGGTGCCCCTCTTCGCGCACTACCAGGGGGCACCTCCCGGGTGATTCCGGTGGTGGCGCTGTACCGGGCGGACCGGGCCCACCCCTCGCGCGCGGCGGCCCTCGGCGAGGAGCTGCGCCGGGTCCACGCGCAGCTCCGCCGCGACCGACCGCCGGGGGAGGGGGAGTGACGGCCGTGTCCGGGAGAGCGCGGCCGCGCTCTCCCGGACACGCCGTGCTAGACCGCCTTCAGGCCCCCGGGGTGGAACCGGGCGCCGTTCACCTTCTCCGAGACGCCGGTCCGGTCCAGGTACGGCGTGATACCGCCCAGGTGGAACGGCCACCCCGCCCCCGTGATGAGGCACAGGTCGATGTCGGCGGGCTCGGCGACCACGCCTTCGTCGAGCATGATCCGGATCTCGCGCGCCAGCGCCTCCAGCGCGCGGTTCAGGATCTCCGGCTCGGCGGAGGGCCGGTCGCCGCCCTCGAACAGCGCCCGGACCTCCGGGTCGATCTGGAAGTCCGGCCCGTAGATCGCCGTCTTCCCGGCCTCGACCAGGGCCCGGTGCTGGCCGGATACCCGGAACCGGTCCGGGAACGCGGCGGCCAGCGTCTCCGACACGTGCAGGGCCACCGCCGGGCCGACCAGCTGGAGCAGCAGCAGCGGGGGCATCGGCAGCCCGAGCGGCGCCACCGCGCGGTCGGCGACCTCCGGATCGGTGCCCTCCTCCACGGCGGCCAGCACCTCGCCCATGAACAGCGTGAGCAGCCGGTTCACCACGAACGCCGGCGCGTCCTTGACCAGGACCGCGCTCTTCTTCAGACCCTTGGCCGCGGCGAACGCCGTGGCGAGGGTGGCGTCGTCGGTCCGCTCGCCGCGGATGATCTCCAGCAGCGGCAGCACGGCGACCGGGTTGAAGAAGTGGAAGCCCACCACCCGCTCCGGGTGCCGCAGCCCGCTCGCCATCTCGGTGATCGAGAGCGAGGAGGTGTTGGTGGCCAGGACCGCCGCGTCGGAGACGACCGCCTCCACCTGCGCGAACACCTGCTTCTTGACCGACATCTCCTCGAACACGGCCTCGATCACGAAGTCCGCGTCGGCGAAGGCGTCGTAGGACAGCGAACCGCTGACCAGGCCCTTGAGGCGGTTGGCCTTGTCGGCGGAGACCCGGCCCTTGGCCAGCAGCCGGTCGACTTCGCCGTGCACATAGCCGACCCCGCGGTCCAGGCGGTCCTGGTCGAGGTCGGTCAGCACCACCGGGACCTCCAGCCGGCGGGCGAAGAGCAGCGCGAGCTGCCCGGCCATCAGCCCCGCGCCGACCACGCCGACCTTCGTGACCGGGCGGGCCAGCGCCTTGTCCGGGGCGCCGGCGGGCCGGCGGGCACGCTTCTGGTTGAGGTCGAAGGCGTAGAGCCCGGCCCGCAGCTCGTCGCTGACGAGCAGGTCCGCCAGGGCGTCGTCCTCGGCGGCGAACCCCTCGTCGCGGCCGCGGTCCTTGGCCGCGGCCACGAGGTCCAGCGCCCGCAGCGGCGCGGGCGCGGCGCCGTGCAGCCGGCCCTCGACGGCGAACCGGGTGTCGGCGACCGCCCGGTCCCACGCCTCGCCGCGGTCCACCTCCGGGCGCTCGACGGTGACGTCGCCCTTCACCACGCGCGCCGCCCAGCGCAGGGACTCCTCGACGAAGTCGGCCGGCTCGAAGATCGCGTCGGCGACCCCCAGCTCGAAGACCTCGGGCCCCTTGATCGTCCGGTTCTGGGCGAGGGGGTTGTCGATGATGAGTTTGAGCGCCCGCTCGGCGCCGATGAGGCGCGGCAGCAGGTAGGTGCCGCCCCAGCCGGGGACCAGGCCGAGGAACACCTCGGGGAAGGCGAAGGCGGCGATGCCGGAGGAGACGGTGCGGTAGCGGCAGTGCAGCGCCACCTCCGCGCCGCCGCCCATGGCGGCGCCGTTGATGAACGCGAAGGTCGGCACGTCGATCTCGCCGAGCCGCCGCAGCACGTCGTGCCCGAGTTGGGCGATGGCGTGCGCCTGCTCGCGGTTCTGGATCCGGGGGACGCCGTTGAGGTCGGCGCCGACCGCGAAGATGAAGGGCTTGCCGGTGATGGCGACCGCGGCGATGTCGGTGCGGGCCGCCGCGGCCTCGATGGCCTCCTTCAGGCTGCGCAGCCCGCCCGGCCCGAACGTGTTGGGCCGGGTGTGGTCGTGGCCGTTGTCGAGGGTGATGAGCACGGCGGTCCCCGCGCCGTAGGGGAGCTCGACGTCCCGGGAGAGGGCCCTGGTGACGACCTCGT
The DNA here is from genome assembly GCF_003336425.1 of Marinitenerispora sediminis. Classification (GTDB taxonomy): domain Bacteria; phylum Actinomycetota; class Actinomycetes; order Streptosporangiales; family Streptosporangiaceae; genus Marinitenerispora; species Marinitenerispora sediminis. The sequence continues at coordinate 6,287 of NZ_QEIO01000055.1, forward strand.
CGTCGAACAGCGCGCGGGCCTGGTCGATCGGGCTGCTCACTTGGCGTTCCCCTCCCAGTTGGTGTTCTCCCAGAGGACCGTGCCGCCCATGCCCATGCCGACGCACATCGTGGTGAGCCCGTAGCGGACGTCCGGGCGCTCGGCGAACAGCCGGGCGAGCTGCATCATGAGCCGCACGCCGGAGGAGGCGAGCGGGTGGCCGAGGGCGATCGCCCCGCCCCACGGGTTGACGCGCGGATCGTCGTCGTCGAGTCCGAAGTGCTCCAGGAACGCCAGCACCTGGACCGCGAACGCCTCGTTGATCTCGATCAGCCCGATGTCGGACATCTCCAGGCCCTGGCGGGCGAGCAGCCGCTCGGTGGCGGGCACCGGGCCGACCCCCATGAACTCCGGCTCCACTCCGGCGAAGGAGAAGTCCACCAGCCGCATCCGGGCGGTCAGCCCGAGTTCGGCGGCCACCTCCTCGGCGGCGAGGACGGCGCCGGTGGCGCCGTCGTTGAGCCCGGCGGAGTTGCCCGCGGTCACGTTGCCGTGCGCGCGGAAGGGCGTCTTCAGGCCGGCCAGCCCGGCCATGGTGGTCCCGGGCCGCGGCGGCTCGTCGGCGGTGGCCAGCCCGTAGCCGAGTTCGGCCGAGCGGACGAGGACCTCCACCAGGTCGGGCTGGAGCCGGCCGTCGGCGTAGGCCTTGGCGACCTTCTCCTGGCTGCGCACGGCGTAGGCGTCGGCGCGCTCCTTGGTGATGCCCGGGAAGCGGTCGTGCAGGTTCTCCGCGGTGCTGCCCATGACCAGCGCGGAGGGGGCGACGAGCTTCTCGGACAGGAAGCGGGGGTTGGGGTCCACGCCCTCGCCCATGGGGTGCCGGCCCATGTGCTCCACGCCGCCGGCGATGACGACATCGTAGGCGCCGAAGGCGATGCCGGCCGACGTGGTGGTCACGGCCGTCATCGCGCCGGCGCACATCCGGTCGACGGCGAAGCCCGGGACGCTGCGCGGCAGCCCGGCCAGGAGGGCGGCGCTGCGGCCGATGGTCAGGCCCTGGTCGCCGATCTGGGTGGTGGCCGCGATGGCGACCTCGTCGACGCGCTCCGGCGGCAGTCCGGGGTTGCGGCGCAGCAACTCGCGGATGACGCGGACCACGAGGTCATCGGCGCGCGTCTCGGCGTAGAGGCCCTTGCCGGCCTTGCCGAACGGGGTGCGCACCCCGTCGACAAAAACGACGTCTCGGGCAGTTCGCGGCACGGTCGCCCTCCTTGCTCACGTGGACGGTGGACTTGCTCCCCTCATGCTACTCGTGAGTAACTACGAGTGCGAGCGAAGTCGGCGACCCGGTCAGGCTTTCCGCCGCCGGGGCGTGCCGTCCCGGGGCCGCGCGGAGTCGGGACGGCACCCGCCGCCGGCACCGCCGACCCTGGCCGGCGGGGCCCGCTCCCGGGGGCGGCGGAGGCCGCGTGGCCGGATCCGGTTGGCGGGCGCGGGCACGGACCGACCGCGGATCGCGGCCGGCCTGCCGTGGCGGATCGCGGCCGCGCGGTTCGGTCGGAGCGGACGGCGTGCTGGCGCACCCGGCGGTGCGGCCGCGCTGGTGGGTCCGAGGGCCGATGCCGGGCTGGCTGCCGCAGGCGGTCCGGGACAGGGACGGCGCCGGTGACGTGGGGTGGACCGTCGGCGTCGGCTCCTGGTCCGCCCGCGTGCACCAGCACGCGGCTGGGGTGCGAGGGGCACGCGGACCCGGCAGGGGCGATCGGGAGCGATCGGGCGGTGAGCATGCCGCCGCCGACCCTGGCCATCGGGCGTTGGCGGCACCGGCTCGATCCGGGCCCAGGCCGCCTCGCCAGCCCGCCGCGCCGCCCCGCGACGGTCATGCGGCCGGACCCGGCCACAGGACCGCCCTCCCCGCACCACCCGACGCCGTGGACCGGCCCGCACCGCCGGACACCCGGGCATGCCCGCCGCCACCGTCCACCGCGTCCTCGCCCGCCACGGCGGCGCCTCGGTCGGAACCAGAGTGGAGCGGGGGCCGACCGACGACGGCGACGCCTACCGGTCCCACGACCGGCGTGAACTCATGGCCGCCCATCAGATCACGCCCAAACGCACCCGCCCCTATCGGCCGCAGACCAACGGCGAGGTCGAACGTTTCAACCGGACCCTGCTCCAGGAGTTGGGCCTGCGCACACCCTTACCAGTCAGAGGCCCAACACCGGCGAGCGCGCCCGGGAGGGGCGCACCACTCCAAGCACCACCGGTGCCACACCGCGATCGGCGTCCCACCCGCATCCCGCGCTACCCACCTCACCGGCCAGCGCGCCTAACGCGGGTCGGCGCCCGCGCTGCCCACGGGGACGCTTCCCGCGGTCGCCGCGCGGGCCGCGGCCAGCTGGGCCCGGCACCCCGACGTGGTGCGGTGCTCCGGCCCGTAGCGGCGTGCGGCGTCGGCGCAGGCGCGGCTGAGGTGGGCGATCGCCTGGGGGAGGTGGCCGGCGGCGCGGTGCGCCTCGGCCAGCCGGCGCCGGATGCGCAGCGTCTCGGAGCCGTCGGGGCCGCTGGCGTGGATGGCGTAGGTGAGTGCCACCTGGTAGTGGCGGATCGCCAGCTCCGGCCGGCCGGCGAGCAGGTGGCCGCGGGCGAGGTCGTCGTGGCTGGTCAGCGTGGCGGGATGCCCCGGGCCGAGCAGCGCGGTGTGGTGCGCCAGCGCGCACGCGTCCGCCCGCAGCCGCTGCTCCAGCGCCGCCGCCGCCGGGACCGGGCGCGGCCGCTCGAACAGCCACCAGGACGCGGCCGGGAACCCCACGGCGAGCATCAGGAACAGCGCGGCCCCGGCCGACGCGTGCCCCTCCGACCACAGGACCCCGCCCAGAACGGCGGCCACCACGACCTGACCGACCAAGCGCACCAGTCTGACCCGCTCCACGGCGCTCCGTCCCGCGTCGCCTGAATAACCGATGCGTAACATTCCACATCGATCGCTCGGCTAACCCTGCCAGTCGCAAAACGGGCAGTTTGGTGAGAGTGGCCTAGCCAGCCGAGCCCGCGGCACCATCGCCGCCGCCACTGGGGCGGGCGCCGCACGCCCGCGCCGGACGGCCGCGGCGAGGAGGGGCCAGCCGCCGGCCCGCTCGGTCCCGGGGGCTTCCATCCGCCAGCCCCCGGCGACCGCTTCGTCGAGGACGGCCCGCACCCGCCCGGGCTCGTGCGGGTTCGCCCGGACGTCCTGCGCGGTGCACACGGCTCCGGAGGGGACCAGGCCGCCGGGGACCAGCCGGCCGGTGCCCCGCCGGAACTCGGACCAGCAGCCGCCCGGCCGGTCCGCGGCGGCGCAGCGAGCGGGCCTCGCGGCAGTCCGGGTAGCGGTCCGCCGTGCCGCGCCGCTCCGGGGCGGTACCGTGCGCGTGGCGGACCGACCACACGACGACCGCGCCGCCGACCACGAGGCGCCGCGCCGCACGCGCCGCTCGCGCCGTCAGTACAGCGCGGCCGCGTCCCGGGCCCGGCCGACCGCCCGGTAGGCGCCGGCCAGGTCGCGGCGCACCCGCATGGCCAGCATCCGCACCTCCGGATCGCCGGCCGCGGACAGGCAGTTGCGGTAGGTGGCCTCGAGGGCCTCGATCCCCTCCGGGTCGCGCCCGGCGTCGCGGTAGGCCCGGCCGAGCTGGTGGTGGATGACCAGGGTGTCGTGGTGGCGGCCGCCGAGCCGGCGCCGGCGCTGCGCCAGCACCATGCGCAGCTGCTGGACCGTGTCGTCGTGGCGGCCGGCCGCCCGGAACGCGCGTCCCAGCCCGATGCGCAGGTTCTCCAGCTCTTCGGAGGCGGCGCCGGTGGAGTCCTCGATCGCCCGCTCGTAGTGCGCGATGGCGGCGTCGGAGCGCCCGGTCCTGCGGTAGGCGTAGGCCAGCCGGGTGCGCGCGGTGACGGTCTCCGCCGCCGACGCCCCGAGCCGCTGCTGGCGCTGCTGCAGCAGGACCTCCCACTGGGCGCCCGCGTCCGCGTACCGGGCGGCGTCCTCGTAGCAGAGCGCGAGGTTCTCCCGGATGACGTCGGTCTGCGGGTGCTCCTCGCCCAGCGCCGACACGGAGTCCGCCAGGGCGCGTTCGAACTGCTCGATGGCCGCCGTGCGGCGGCCGATCTGGGCGTACTTGCTCGCCAGGTTGTTGCGCGCGGCGATGCTGCGCGGATGGTCGGCACCGAGGGTGTCGACGTACTCGTGCAGGGTGCGCTCCAGCCACGCGGCGCGCTGCGCGGGGGTCGCGCCGGAGCCGGGTGCGGCCGGGGCCGGCGGCTCGTGGGCGTCCGGCGCCACGGCGCCGGCCCGCTCACCCAGGCGACGCAGCGAACGCCACAGCGACACCACACTCACCACCCCGGCACGCCCGAGCGCGCTCCGCCACCGCACCTTGCTGTTCCGCATCAACAACAACACGATTCAGTAACTTAGTCGGCGTTCGCCTGTGCTGGGGGCCGTTACTCGGACGACATCCCCCGTGAGTTCGGTCACTCTTCGCAGAAGGTGCGGAACCGCTGGTCCCGGGCCTGGTCCGGCGGCCGCCGGCCGGGCGCGGCGGGCACCGCGCCCGGACCGCCGGCGGCTACCCCATGGACCGCCGAAGTGCCGTTGTCAGCGCCTCGGACGTGAGGCCGATCTGCCACTCGCGGGCGTTGTGCTCGCGCAGGTGCTCGGCGACCGCCGCCTCGGTGGGCCGGACCGGCGGCGCCCACGCCAGGCGGCGGACGGCATCGGGCTGCAGCAGGTTCTCGGTGGGCATCGCGACACGCTCCGCGATGGCACTCACCGCGGCCCGCGTCGCCTCCAGGCGGCGGGCCGCCGCCGGGTCGCGGTCAGCCCAGCGGTTGGTCGGCGGCGGGCCGTCGCCCGGCGCGCTCGGCTGCGGCAGCTCTGCCGGCGCCATGTCGCGGACCCGGTTCACCGCCTTGATCCACGTGGAGACGTAGCGGCGGGCCAGCCGGACCGTGAATGGCTTGATCGCCGTCAGGTCGGGCGCGGTGCGCGGCATGGCCAGGGCGGCCTCGACGATCGCGGCGTCGGGCAGCACGCGGCCGGGGGAGATGTCGCGCTCGCGGGCGATGCGGTCCCGCTCCTGCCACAGCTCCCGCACCACGCCCAGGGCGCGCTGGTTGCGCACCCGGTGGATGCCCGACGTGCGCCGCCACGGATCGGGCCGCGGCTCCTTCGGGGGAGCGGCCAGGACGGCCGCGAACTCCTCGCGCGCCCACTCCAGCTTCCCGGCTGCGGCGAGCTCGCCCTCCAGGGCGTCGCGCAGCTCCACCAGGATCTCGACGTCGAGGGCGGCGTAGCGCAGCCAGTCCTCCGGCAGCGGCCGTACCGACCAGTCCACCGCGGAGTGCTCCTTGGCCAGCCGCAGCCCGAGCACACTCTCCACCATGGAGCCCAGGCCGACCCGCTGGTAACCGAGCAGCCGGCCGGCCAGCTCGGTGTCGAACAGCCGGGCGGGGCGCAGGTTCACCTCGCTCAGGCACGGCAGGTCCTGGTGCGCGGCGTGCAGCACCATCTCGGCGCCGTCCACCGCGGCGTTCAGCTCGCCCAGGTCCGGACAGGCGATCGGGTCGATCAGCGCCGATCCCGCGCCGTCGCGGCGCAGCTGGACGAGGTAGGCGCGCTGCCCGTAGCGGTAACCCGAGGCCCGTTCGGCGTCCACGGCGACCGGCCCCGCACCATCGGCGAACGCCGCCACGACACGGGCGAGGTGCGCCGCGTCGCCGACGACCGGTGGCAGGCCCTCACGTGGCTCCCGTAGGAGGGGCGCGGGCTCGACATCGCGCCCGTCCTGGGATTCGGGTTCCGGATCACCTGTCTTCGAGTTCAGCACGTTCGCCACAGCACTACGGTATGCGCTCCCAGCGGCGGGGCGGCGCCCCGGCACCCGGGACCGCGCCCGCGCGGCGCCCGGCCGGGCGCCGCGCCGGCTCCCTCAGCCCTCCTGCCGCGGCCGGCGCTGGGAGATGTCGGTGACGTCGACGGGCGGCAGACCCGCGGCCGAGGCGAGCAGGTCCAGCCACGCCGCCATGTGCCCGGACAGGTCCTCGTCCGTCGGCGACCATGAGGCGCGCAGCTCCAGCTCGGTGGAGGTCGGCTGGTCCGACTTGGTGCCGAACCCCTCGGTGGTCGCCCGGGTCACGGTGCCGCTCAGCGCCCGGTGGTCGGCGCCGCGGCCCGCCAGCGCCTCCGCCAGCCAGCTCCACGCCACCTGCCCCAGCAGCGGATCGACCGAGATCTCGGGCTCCAGCTCCGCGCCGACGTAGGCGACCACCCGGAACGGCCCCGGCCACTCGCGGGTGCCCTCCGGATCGTAGAGGACGATGAGCCGGCCGAAGGCGACGTCGTCGTCCTCCAGCCGGACGGTCGCCGACATGGCGACCGCGTGCGGCGCGAGCCGCTGCGGGGCCGGGATGTCCTCGACCTTCACCTCGGGCCGTACGGCCGTTCTGCGCAGGCTCTCGACCGCTCGCTGGAACGCGGGAGGCGCATCGTCGACCCTACCGACAGGGGGCATGATGGAAACGTCAGCCTTAATCTTGGAACCGCCACTTCGCGCCGCCGATCGCGGAGAACCGGTGGCCGCCCCTCGACGGTGGCACGAGTCACGCCCGGCCCCGGGGAGCTTTTCCGGCGTGTCGGTGTTTTGTGATGATCTTGGGATGTGTGGCGGCATGGAGCCGTTACCGCCGGCGCGGCCCGCCCCCGGGGCGGACCAGCCCGCGGCGCATGGCACGATCGACGGTGTGACGTTGCACGACTCTCCCTTTCTACGCGCCTGCCGGCGCCTGCCGGTGCCGCACACGCCGGTGTGGTTCATGCGCCAGGCCGGCCGCTCCCTGCCCGAGTACCGCCGGGTGCGCGCCGACGTCCCGATGCTGGACGCGTGCGCGCGGCCCGACATGATCGTCGAGATCACCATGCAGCCGGTGCGCCGCTACGGCGTGGACGCCGCGATCTACTTCAGCGACATCGTGGTGCCGCTTAAGGCGATCGGCCTCGACCTCGACATCAAACCCGGCGTCGGCCCGGTGGTCGCCGACCCGATCCGCGACGCCGGGGGTGTGCGGCGGCTCCGCGACCTGGAGCCCGACGACGTCCCCTTCGTCACCGAGGCGATCGGTGAGCTGGTCGGTGAGCTGGGCGACCGCCCGCTCATCGGGTTCGCGGGCGCGCCCTTCACGCTGGCCTCGTACCTGATCGAGGGCGGGCCGTCGAAGAACCACGAGAACACCAAGGCCATGATGTACGGCGCGCCCGAGCTGTGGGCGGAGCTGATGCGCCGCCTGTCGGCCGTCACGCTCGGCTTCCTGCGGACGCAGGTCGCGGCCGGCGCCAGCGCCGTCCAGCTGTTCGACTCGTGGGTGGGCGCGCTCAGCGCCGAGGACTACCGCACCAGCGTGCTGCCCCACACCGCGTGGATCTTCGAACGGCTGGCGGAGCTGGACGTGCCGCGCATCCACTTCGGCGTGGGCACCGGCGAACTGCTGGGACTGCTCGGCGAGGCCGGCGCGGACGTCGTCGGAGTGGACTGGCGGGTGCCGCTGGACGAGGCCGCCCGGCGGGTGGGGCCGGGCCGGGCGCTGCAGGGCAACCTCGACCCGGCGACGCTGTTCGCGCCGTGGGACGTGGTGGCCGAGCGCGCCCGCGACGTCCTGGCCCGCGGCCGTGCGGCCGAGGGGCACGTGTTCAACCTCGGGCACGGCGTCCTGCCCACGACCGACCCCGACGCGCTGGCCCGCCTCACGGAGTTCGTGCACGAGGAGTCCGCGGCCGCGGCGTGAACCGCGGGCGCGCCGGGCGGAGCCGTCCGAGTACGCCCGCCGGCCCCCCCGGAGGGGACGGCCGGTGCGGGCGCGGCGTCAGGACGGCGCCCGGTCCGCGGCGGGGGAGCCGGCCGGCTCATCCCCCGCGGGGCCGTCGGCGGACTCCGCGGCGGCCTCCCGGGCTTCGGCCGTGCTCCGGGAGCGGCGGCGCCGGCGCCACAGCCACCAGGCGGGGACCCCCGGGAGCGCGGCGGCCGCGAGGAAGGGCAGCAGCCAGCCGGCGGCGGTCGCGGCGCCGCGCAGTACGGCCAGCAGGGCCGCCCAGCCGGCCAGCACGCCGTCCGTGAAGCCGCCCGAGCCCTCCCCGTCGGCGGCGGTGCGCGGCGGCAGCAGCTCCAGGTTGACGGTGCCGTAGGCGGTCTGCCCGGCCAGCGCCTGCTGGCGGGCCTGCAGCGCTTCGAGCTCGGCCTGGCGGGTGCTGATCTCGCTCTCCACCGCGAGGACGTCCCGCACGTTGTCCGCGTCGTCCAGCAGCGCGCGCAGCCGCTCCAGGGTGGCCCGGGCGGACGCCACCCTGGACTCGACGTCGGCGACCTCCTCGGTGACGTCCTCGACCGTGCGCTCCAGGCGCAGCCGGTCGCCCAGGTCGCCGAAGGCGTCGAGCGCCTCCTCGTAGCGGTCCACCGGGACCCGCACCGACAGCGTGGCGCCGGCCGGTCCGTCGCCGCCCAGCGACTCGCCGGCCACGTACCCGCCGGCCTCGGCCACCTTCTCCCGGGCCGCGTCCGCGGCCTCGTCGACGTCGGCCACCCGGACGCTCATGTCCGCGGTGTGCACGACCGTGCGTTCGCTCACATCCACGTCCGCGCCGACGGCCGCGCCGGCATCGGCGGCCGCGGCCCCGTCCCGGGCCCCGGGGGCGTCGGCCGGGGCGGGCGCGCTCTGCGCCAGTTCCGCCGACCCCGACTCCGACCACGGCGAGCAGCCGGCCAGCAGCGCGCCGGCCAGCAGTGATGCGAGCAGCGGGACCAGCAGGCCCCGCGCGGTGCGTGAAGGATGCATGCCCGTCCGACGCCGCCCGCGTGATCCGCGTTGCGGCCGGCCCATCACGAGCCTGTCACGGTTCGCGATCACGGGGCCGGATCGGGCCCTCCCCAGGTATCTGGGAAGCTGGGGGCATGCAGACGAAACCGCACGTCGCCGTGGTCGGCGGCGGGGTGGCGGGGCTCACCGCCGCCTACCGCCTGTCGCGGGCCGGGCACTGGGTCACCGTGCTGGAGGCCGCGCCGCGCCTCGGGGGCAAGCTGGACGCCTCCACGGTGGCCGGCGTGCCGGTGGACGCCGGAGCCGAGTCGGTCCTCGCCCGCCGCCCCGAGGCGCTCGACCTGATGCACGAGCTCGGGCTGACCGACCGGATCGTGCACCCGAGCTCCGCCGCGCCGCGCGTCTACAGCCGCGGCGCGCTGCGGCCGCTCCCCGACGGCCACGTCATGGGGGTGCCGGGCGACCTCGCCGCGCTGGCCCGCAGCGGGGTGCTGTCCCCGGCCGGCCTGCTGCGCGCCGCACGCGACCTCGTCTGGCCGCGCACCCCGGTGCGCGCGGACGTGCCGGTCGCCGCCTACGTCGGTGTCCGGATGGGGGCGGAGGTCGTCGACCGCCTGGTCGAGCCGATGCTCGGCGGCGTCTACGCCGGCCGCGCGGACCGGCTCTCCCTGGACGAGACCCTGCCGCAGCTCGCGCCGCTCGCGCGCACCGAGCGCTCGCTCGCGGCCGCGGTGCGCGCCGTGCGGGACCGGCAGGCCCCGGCCGCCGGTGCCCCGCCCCGCCCGGTCTTCGCCGGCCTGCGCGGCGGTCTCACGCAGCTGGTGGACGCGCTCGCCAAGCTCGGCGGCGCCGAGGTGCGCACCAGCGCCCCGGTGCGCGAGCTGCGCCGCGACGGCGCCGGCTGGACGCTCACCACCGGCCCCGAGGACGCCCCGGCGCAGCTGTCCGCCGACGCGGTGGTGCTCGCCTGCCCCGCTCCCGAGGCGGCCCGGCTGCTGCGGGCGGCCGCTCCGCAGGCCGCGGCAGAGCTCACCGGCATCGAGTACGCGGGAATGGCCATCGCGACGTTCGCCTACCGGGCCTCGGCCTTCCCCGCGCCGCCCGACGGCAGCGGCTTCCTCGTCCCGGCCGGCGAGGGCCGGACGATCAAGGCCGCCACCTTCAGCAGCGTCAAGTGGCCCTGGCTGGCCGAGGCGCTGAGCGCGGCGCACCCGGACGAGGACCTGGTGGTCGTGCGCTGCTCGATCGGGCGCTTCGGCGACGACGCCGCGCTGCGCCGCCCGGACGAGGAGCTCGCCGACCTCGCCGCCGCCGACCTCGCCGCCGTCTGCGGGCTCGGCGAGCCGCCGGTCGACCAGCGGATCTCCCGCTGGGAGCCCGGCCTGCCGCAATATGCTGTGGGCCACGCGGCCCGCGTCGCCCGCGCCCGCGCCGCTCTGGCCGGCCTCCCCGGCCTCGCGCTGTGCGGAGCCGCCTACGACGGGGTGGGCATCCCGGCCTGCATCGCCGGCGGCACGGCGGCCGCCGCGCGCATCGCGGCGGGCTGACCGCCGCCCGGGGGCCGGCCGGCGGCTGCGCGCGCCCGGCCCCGCCCGCCGTACACCACACCGACCGACAAGGGAGTCAGACGTGACCACCGGGCATGACACCTCCGCGGCCGCGGCCGCCGAGGAGCTCAACAAGATCATCCGCTACACGATGTGGGCGGTGTTCCGGGTCGGCGACCTCGCCGCGGTGGACCGGGCCGCGGCCGGCGACGAGCTGGCGCGGCTGCTCGACGCCTCCGCCGAGAAGGGCGTCACCACGCGCGGCTGCTACGACGTGCAGGGCTTCCGCGCCGACGCCGACGTGATGTTCTGGTGGATCGCCGACAGCTCGGAGGCGCTGCAGGAGATGTACGCCGCCTTCCGGCGGACCCAGCTCGGACGCCGGAGCACGCCGGTCTGGTCGGTCGTGGGCCTGCACCGCCCGGCCGAGTTCAACCGCGGCCACGTGCCGGCGTTCCTGGCCGGTGAGGAGCCGCGCGACCACATCTGCGTGTACCCCTTCGTGCGCTCCTACGAGTGGTACCTGCTGCCGGACGCGGAGCGGCGGGCCATGCTGGCCGAGCACGGCCGGATGGCGGCGCCCTACCCCGACGTCCGCGCCAACACGGTCTCGACCTTCGCGCTCAGCGACTACGAGTGGCTGCTGGCCTTCGAGGCCGACGACCTGCACCGGATCGTCGACCTCATGCGCCACCTGCGCGGCGCGGAGGCGCGGCGGCACACCCGGCTGGAGGTCCCCTTCTACACCGGGCGGCGCAAGAGCGCGGCCGAGCTCGTCGAGGCGCTTCCGTAGCGGAGGCGACCGGGGCACGAATCCGGGCGGATCGGCGGGTCCTTACACGAAGCTCACGGTATTCGCGGTATAACTGAACACGACTCACGAAGGCGACTCCGGCCGCCGCGCGGCACCGGGGACCGTCCGGGGTGGGGACGTCGTCCCACCGCCCGCCGCCCGGCCTCGGCAGCACGGCTGCGGCGGTGTCGGAGCCGCCGGTGCGCCGGCGGCCCGTCCGCGGCGAGGCGGCCGGCGTCCCCGCCGCGCTCCCGGCGTGCGTGAGCGGTCCCGGTCCTCTTCGGCGCCGCCCGCGTCGGTACGTGCGGCGGGTCTGGCCCACCCCGGCGGTCCGGTGCCCGGCGACCGGACTCCGGCTGTACCCGCGATCCCGTCCCGGACGAACGCGGCTTCCCCCTTATTTTTCCGTCCCCCGAGAGATCAACGAGGACAATGGGACCTGTGAACTGGTCTGCAGCGCTCGCCACCACGACCACCGAAACGGCCGTGGACCCCTCCGCCGGCTACGAGGGCTTCATCGGCTGGGTGCTCGGCCTCATGACCACGCTCGGCGAGGTCGGCGTCGGCCTGGCGCTCCTTATCGAGACGTTCTTCCCGCCGATGCCGAGCGAGGCGGTGCTGCCCGGTGCCGGATTCCTCGCCTACGAGGGCCAGATGAACGTCTGGCTGGCCATCCTGGCGGCCACGCTCGGCGCGCTGGTCGGCGCCTGGGGCTTCTACGCCATCGGCGCCCTCCTCGGCCGCGAGCGCACCAAGTGGCTGGTCGAGAAGATGCCGCTGATGGAGGTCGAGGACTTCTACAAGGCGGAGCGCTTCTTCGAGCGCTGGGGCGGCATCGCCGTCCTCGTCGGCCGCTGCGTCCCGCTGGTGCGCAGCTTCATCTCGGTGCCGGCCGGCATCGAGCGGATGCCGATCTGGAAGTTCTCGGTCTACACCTTCGTCGGCAGCGCCGTCTGGAACAGCCTGTGGATCGGCCTGGGCTTCGCGTTCGGGCCCGCGATCAAGCCGGTGCTGGAGGAGTGGAGCGGCGTCATCAGCAACGCGGTGCTCGTGGTCATCGCGCTGCTGTTCGTGTGGTTCGTCATCGTCCGGGTGCGCAAGCTGCTGCGCCGCCGCCGCGACGGCGGTCAGGGGCCGTCCGCCCCCGCCGCCCCGATGCCGGCCGCGGGCGAGGGCCGGCACCGCGCCGGCTGACGGCTCCGCCGGCCGGCGCCTGAGACGCCGAGGGGGCGCGCCCGTACGGGCGCGCCCCCTTTCTCGTGCGCGGTGCGGCCGGCGCCGCGGTCAGTGCTCCCGGGCGGGCGGCACCGCGACGACCTCCGCCTCGTCCGGGCGTGGCCCGCGGCGGGTCAGCATCACGTGGAACGGGATGGCGAGGACCAGCAGCAGGAGCAGGCCGCATCCGGAGTACAGCAGCGCCGCCCCGCCGGGCGCGTCGGCCGCCCACGCGGTGAGGCACGCCACCCCGGCCAGGATCGTCGCGAGCACGCCGTAGGCCATCCGGCCGCGCGGCTTCGGGTACTCCACCCGGCTCACCATCAGCCACGCCACCAGCAGGATCGCCGCCGTGCCCAGGTGGCCCGGCGGGTCCAGCAGCACGACGGTGATGACGGTCATCGCGCCGAGCGGGCTCGGCAGCCCGGTGAAGTAGCGCGCGCCGGGCGCCTGGCAGGAGAACCGCGCGAGCCGCACCACCACCGCGAGCAGCACCGCGGCGGCCGCCGCGATCGGCAGCACGCCGCCCCCCGAGCTGCTGCCCCAGACCACGACGAAGAACGCGGGGGCGAACCCGAAGCTGATCACGTCGGCGAGGTTGTCCAGCTCGGCGCCCATACCGCTGCCGCCGAGCTTGCGGGCCACCCGGCCGTCGAACAGGTCGCAGACGGCGGCGATCAGCAGCAGGACCACCGCCGCGGTGACGTCGTGGCGCTGCAGCGGCCCGTGCAGGCCGGCCTCCATCTGGCCGGCCTGGGCCGCGGCCAGCTGCCAGACCGCCATGAAGCCGCACAGCGCGTTGCCGAGTGTCAGGTAGTCGGCGAGCACCAGCCGGACGGGAGGCGCCGCGTCGGTGCGGACGACCTCGGGCAGCGCCTCCTTAATCGCGGTCAAGGCGCGTTTCTCCCGCCCTGACCTTCTGCCCCACCTCGACGGCCGGGGTGATTCCGGCAGGTAGGTAGACGTCGACGCGGGAGCCGAATCGGATGAGGCCGATCCTCTCCGCCTGCTCCACCTTCTGCCCGACCGCGAAATACGGGACGATGCGCCGGACCATCGCACCCGCGATCTGAATGACCGTGACCTCGCCGATTTCGGTCTCGAAGGTCCAGATGACCCGTTCATTGCGCTCGCTGTCCTTGTCGAATGCCGGCCGGAAGCCCCCGGGACGGTGCTCAACCCCGGTCACCGCACCGGCGACCGGAGCACGGTTGACGTGCACGTTGAGCGGATTCATGAATACGGCGACGCGGGTGCGTCCGTCCGCGGTGGTGTCGATGGTCTGCACGACACCGTCGGCGGCGCTGAGCACCCGCCCGCTCGCGGGGCCCCGTTCGGGGTCCCGGAAGAACCATGCCATGCCGACCGCCAGCCCGACCGCGGGAACCGCGAGGGCGCGGGCGAGCCGCGAGCGGCGGCCGGCGAGCACGGTGCCCGCCGCGACGGCGCCCGCCGGCACCAGCCAGGGGGCCGAGCCCCTTGCCATGCGCGGCAGCAGAGCGGAAGAGGCGACAGAGTGATAGTCGTCGGTCATTGGGAGCTTTCGTCGAAAAGCCGTACGGCGGAAGACCTGAATTGAGGGGAGGCCAGGGATGAATGAAGCAGGATGCTATGCCACCGCGTCGTCGGCCTCCAGCCGGAGCGCGACGGAGTTGATGCAGTAGCGTTCGTCCGTCGGTGTCGGATAGCCCTCGCCGCGGAACACATGGCCGAGGTGGGAGTCGCAGCGGGCGCACCGCACCTCGGTACGTATCATGCCGAGCGAGCGGTCCTCGTGCAGGGTTACCGCGTCGCTGTCGGCCGGATCATAGAAGCTCGGCCATCCGCAGTGCGACTCGAACTTCTCGGTGGAGCGGAACAGCTCCGCGTCGCAGGCCCGGCAGTGGTAGACGCCGGCGGTCGTGGTGGAGACGTACTCGCCGCTCCACGGCCGCTCGGTCGCCGCCTGGCGCAGCACCGCGAACTCCTCCGGGCCGAGTTGCGCCCGCCATTCCCGCTCGGTCTTCTCGACCGGCGACCTCGCATCGTCCATGACAGTGACGCTACCTCGATCCGGGACCGGACGCCGGAAGCGCGCCACGTCCGTAGTGCCGGGTACGCCGGTCTGTGGGGTTTTCCGGCATGTCCTTCCGTTTCTCGGAGAACGAGATGTTTGGTGGGCAATGTTAGGTCCACAAGCCGTCACGACGCGAACGCGTGCCGTCGGCCGGCCCGCGGCCTGCGGCGGCGGCCCCCCTCCCGGACCGGCGCCGCGGGCCGCGGCGGTCAGGCATCGAAGTCGTACTGCAGGACGTAGGCGGAGCCGTCCAGTGTCATCTCGTTCAGCTCCACGGCGCGGTCCGCGGCGCTGAGCGCGGTCCGCATCACGTCCAGCACCGGGGTCCCGGGCCGCAGCTCCAGCAGGTCGAGCTCGTCGGGGGAGGGCATCCGCACCCGGATCTCCTCCGTGAACCGCGCGGGGGCGTGGCCGAGCTCCGCGAGCCGGGCGTAGACGCCGCCCGGGCCGGTGTCGGGTTCGGCGATGCGGGTGCCGGCCGCCAGCGCCGCCGGCAGGTAGGAGACGGCGAGCTGGATGGGCCGGCCGTCCAGCCGGTACCGGCGGCGCCGCCGCACCACGGGCGCACCCTCCTCCAGCCCCAGTGCGCGCGCCACGTAGTCGGGCGCCGGCACCTCGCCGACCCCGACGCCGTCGGTCTCGAACGGTCGGTCGCCCGCGTCCGTCTGCCAGATGGCCCGACCGTTGCCCCACTGGTCCCGGGAGAGCCGGCGGGCGCCGTGCCGGCGCACCGGCCGGAACGTCCGGACGTAGACCCCCGATCCCCGGATCGGCACCGCGATCCCCTCGTTGATGAGCACCGCGAGGGCCTGGCGGGCCGTGGCGCGCGCGACTCCGTACCGCTTCATGAGGTCGTTCTCGCCCGGCACCCGGTCGCCGTCGGAGAGCTCTCCGGAGGCGATCGCCGACCGCAACGCCTCGGCGATTTCTCGGTAGACCGGCGGGGAGCTGTTTTCGGACGTCGGCACTGGGTTCATCCTCTCGCCCGGACTGCGTGGCCGCGCCGCCCACGCCGCGCCCACGGAGCCACGCGTTCCGCGGTCTCGGTTCCGCCCTGGGGGGACGGGGGACGGTCTCGACGGTTGTACCCCCGCGCGCCGCGCGCCATCAGCGTTCGATTGACACAGCGGGTATGTCCGGTTGTGGGGAGAGTTATGCGTGCTGGGGGAAGCTCCGAATCACGTGCCTTTCACGCGGCGCACCCGGCATTCCGATACCCGGAGGTCAGCGCGGCGTCACCTCCGGTGGCCTGATCCGGTCGCGCCCGGCCTCGGGTTCCGGCGCCCGCACGTAGCGGAGGAAGAGCGAGCCGCCGGACTCCAGCACGTGGTCGAGCCGCAGGTCCTGGGGGTGGGACGGCGAGCCGCCGGCCACGATCCGGCCGCTGGCCGGTCCGACCAACCGGGGGCTGAGGGTCAGGCACAGCTCGTCGGTGAGCCCGGCGGAGGACAGCTCCGCGAGCAGGTGCGGTCCGCCCTCGGTCAGCACCCGGAACAGCCCGCGCTCGGCGAGGGCGGCCACCACGGCCTCGGCGCGCACGGCGTCGTCGCCCACCACGAGCACTTCGGCGTGCTCGGCCGCCGCCGCCCGCCGCTCCGCGGGCGCGGACTCCGTGGTCAGCACGATCGTCCGGGCACCGCCGGGCGGCTCGGCCAGCAGCCCGGGCTGCAGGTCCAGGGTCCGGGTCACCACGGCCATCGGCGGCGCCGCCGGCCGGCCGGCCCGCAGCTCCTGCCACGCCGGCCGCGGCCGGATCGGGCGGTAGCCTTCGATGCGGGCGGTGCCGGCGCCGGCGAGCACCACGTCGGCCAGCCCGCGCAGCACCCCCATCACGGCGCGGTCGGCGGGCGAGGACAGCTCCTTGGTCCGCCCGGACGGGCCCCAGGCGCCGCCGTCGGCGCTCGCCACCATGTTGGCCCGCACCCACGGGCGGTCCAGCCCGGCGGGGAAGGCGTAGGCGGCGGCGAGGTCGATGTCGGCGCTCTCGGCGCCCTCGGCGTCGAGCGGCGCGGGCAGCAGTCGGCGGAAGCGCGGCGCGGTGGATGCGGGACTCATGACCACCGAGGGTACGGCGTGCCGGCCGGCCGCCGCCCGCGCCGGGGTGCGCGTGCCGTGCCGCCGCCGTGCGGTTCGGCGGGGAGCCGCGCTACCCCAGTTGCGGGCCGGCGGGCGCCGTCCGGCGCAGCAGCACCAGCGCGTGGCCGAGCACGGGCACCGTCCCGCCGGCCGTCACCGGGGGGTGCTCGGCCGAGGCCGGCGCCCCGGTGTCGAGCACGGTCCCCCACGCGCCGCCGTACCGGGCGCCGGGCAGCACGAAGTCCACCGGAGCGGCGTCGGCGTTGAGCAGCAGCAGGAAGGAGTCGTCGCGCACCGGCCGGCCGCGCGGGTCCGGCTCGGTGATGGCGTCCCCGTTGAGGAACACGCCGAGCCTGCTGCCGGCGCGCTGCCAGTCGCCGTCGGCCAGGGGCGTGCCGTCCGGCCGCAGCCAGGCGATGTCGGGAAGTCCCCCGGCCCGGCGGGAGCTCCCCTGGAAGAACCGGCGGCGCCGGAACACCGGGTGGTCGCGCCGCAGCCGCGCGAGGGCGCGGACGAACTCCAGTGTCTCCGCCTGCTCGTCCAGGCGGCCCCAGTCCACCCACGCCACCTCGTTGTCCTGGCAGTAGGCGTTGTTGTTGCCGCCCTGGGTGCGGGCGATCTCGTCGCCGTGCGACAGCATCACCACGCCCTGG
Organism: Marinitenerispora sediminis; assembly: GCF_003336425.1. GTDB lineage: Bacteria > Actinomycetota > Actinomycetes > Streptosporangiales > Streptosporangiaceae > Marinitenerispora > Marinitenerispora sediminis. Next base: position 23,447 of record NZ_QEIO01000055.1, read on the forward strand.
GACAGGAACAGCGTGGCGAGCAGGTTGCGGGTCTGGCGGCGCCGCAGGGCGCGCACCTCCGGGTCGTCGGTGGGGCCCTCCACCCCGCAGTTCCACGAGCGGTTGTCGTCGGTCCCGTCGCGGTTGTCCTCGCCGTTGGCCTCGTTGCGCTTGCGCTCGTAGGAGACGAGGTCGGCGAGGGTGAAGCCGTCGTGGCAGGTCACGAAGTTGATCGAGGCGTAGGGGCGGCGGCCGTCGTCCTGGTAGAGGTCGCTCGACCCGGCCAGCCGCGACGCGAGTTCCGGCACCACCGGCCGGCCGCGCCAGAAGTCGCGGACGGTGTCGCGGTACTTGCCGTTCCACTCGGTCCACAGCGGCGGGAAGTTGCCCACCTGGTAGCCGCCGGGGCCGACGTCCCACGGCTCGGCGATCAGCTTCACCTGGGAGATCACCGGGTCCTGCTGGACGATGTCGAAGAACGTGCTGAGCCGGTCGACGTCGTGGAACTCCCGGGCCAGCGCCGCGGCGAGGTCGAACCGGAAGCCGTCGACGTGCATCTCCAGCACCCAGTAGCGCAGCGAGTCCATGATGAGCTGCAGCGCGTGCGGGTGCCGGACGTTGAGGCTGTTGCCGCAGCCGGTGTAGTCGAGGTAGTAGCGCCGGTCGTCGTCGCGGACCCGGTAGTAGCCGAGGTTGTCGATGCCGCGCATGGACAGCGTAGGCCCCATGTGGTCGCCCTCGGCCGTGTGGTTGTACACGACGTCCAGGATCACCTCGATGCCGGCCTCGTGCAGCGACTTCACCATGGACTTGAACTCCTGCACCTGCTCCCCGCGGGAGCCGGCGGCGGCGTAGCCGCTGTGCGGGGCGAGGAAGGCCAGGGTGTTGTAGCCCCAGTAGTTGGTGAGGCCGCGCGCCACCAGGGGGTGTTCGGCGACGAAGTGGTGCACCGGCATCAGCTCGACCGCGGTGACGCCGAGCGCCGTCAGGTACTCGATCACCGCCGGGTGCGCGAGGCCGGCGTAGCTGCCGCGCTCGGCCGCGGGGACCCCCGGGTGCCGCATGGTGAGGCCGCGCACGTGGGCCTCGTAGATGACCGTCTCGTGGTACGGCACGTTCGGACGGCTCTCGTTGCCCCAGTCGAAGTAGGGGCTCACCACCACGCACTTGGGGACATGCGGCGCGCTGTCGCGCTCGTTGCGGCGGGCCGGGTCGTCGAAGTGGTAGTCGAACACCGACTCGTGCCAGGCAACGCCGCCGTCGACCGCCTTGGCGTAGGGGTCCACGAGCAGCTTGGCGGGGTTGCACCGCAGGCCGTGCGCGGGATCGTGCGGTCCGTGCACCCGGTACCCGTAGCGCTGCCCCGGGCCGACCCCGGGCAGGTACCCGTGGTGGACGAACCCGTCGTTCTCGGTCAGCGCGACGCGCTGTTCGGCGCCGTCCTCGTCGAAGAGGCACAGCTCCACCCGCTCGGCGACCTCCGAGAAGAGCGAGAAGTTCGTGCCGGACCCGTCGAAGGTAGCGCCGAGCGGGTACGCGGTGCCCGGCCAGACGTCCACCATGTGCGCCGCCAACCCCTCCAGCTCCGTCCCGTGCCCGTCTCCCCCTGGTTCTTCCGTCCGGGCCCGCGGAGTATTCCTCCCGGGCGCGATCGACACCGGATCGTGGCCGCCCCGTCCGGGCCCGGCCCCCCGCCGCCCCCGGCGGCGGCGGGCCGGCGCCGGGCCGTGGGGACGCCGGTCATCGGCGGTCAACGGCCGCGTGCGGGGGCGCCGGTCCGGCGGTGCCGGCCCGCGGGTCCGGTGCCGGAATCCGGCAGCGGGGAGCTCGGAGGGGCGTCAGGGGCGGCCTTCACACACCGGTCCCGGGTGCGCCGTGCCATCGGCGCCCGCGCGTCAGCAGGCTCCGGTCGACGCTCTGGGGCCGCCGCGTGAGAGGCCTGCGGGATGGGGCCGGTGCTCCGGAATCGACTTCCCCGCGGCCGGAGACGGCCGGAGAAGACGACGCGCCCGGAAAGGACCGACCAGCAGGGCCCGCCCGCTCGCTGCCCCCGGCGTGTCCCTCGGCCGTCGCCGACCGCGCCCGGCCGGCGAAGCGACAGGCCGTGTCCGCGCCGCTGCCGGCAGCCCTGCGGCCGCCCCGGACCACCGGGCCGCCACGGACCGCCCCGGCCGCCGGCTCGCGGGGCGAGGCCCGCCGCCCCGTTCGCGACCGGCGCCCGTCCGCGGGGCCGCGGTACCAGAGCGACCACCGCCCCGGCCCCGGGGCGAGCGGGAGAACCACCGCGGGCGTGGGGTGGACGCGCCGGTGACGCCGGCTGACCACCTCGGCGGCCCTCCCCAGCCCGCCCACGCGGCCGTGCGGCCGTGCGGCCGCCTCGGCTGTTCCGCGGTGCCCGGTGCGGAGTTCGGTGCTGGGCGGGCGCCCGCGGTCCTCCGGCGGTGTGCGGGGCATGGCGGCCGGGGCGGACGGTCGCGTGGCGCCGTCACCGCCGGCTCCGGCGCCGCGCCGCGGGCCGTGCGGACGGGCCCGTGCCCCGGGCCGCCCGGCTGGCGGTCCGGCAGGGCGGGCCCGGCACGGGCGCGGGGCCAGGCGCGGCCATCGGCGCTCGCGAGCGCCTCCCGGTAGCACCTGCCCCGGGGGTGGGGCCACGCGGACCGGCCCGGTGTCGCTGGGGGGCCGCCCCGGGGGCCGCGTCAACGCCCCTGCCGCGCCGAAGGCACCGGCGGGGACGCCGTCGTCCGGATGGACACGGGGCGGCATCAGGAGGGCGCCCGGGCCGGGCTGGCGCCGGTCCTGCCCCCGGAGCCTCTGCCAGGCGCGGGTGGTGCGGCGAACCCCCTGGCGGTCTAGCGCCGCGGCCGGGCGCGGTCCAGGATGGCGGCGGTGTCGACCGCGCGCGGCAGGGTGCCGAAGACGTGCCCCCACTCGCCGCCGAGCCGGGAGGCGGTGAAGGCGTCGGCCACCGCCGCGGGGGCGTGCCGGACCAGCAGCGACCCCTGCAGGCAGAGCGCCATGAGCCCGACCACGCCGCGCGCCCGGAACTCCGCGCCCTCGGGGTCGGCGAGTTCGGCGCGCAGCCGCCGGACGGCGGCGTCCAGCCGGGCGTCGGCGCCGGCGGCGCGGTCCAGTTCGGCGAGGAAGGCCGCCACGGCCTCGGGCTCCCGGGACAGCGCCCGCAGCGCGTCCAGCGCCGCCACGTTGCCCGACCCCTCCCAGATGGAGTTCAGCGGCGACTCGCGGAACAGCCGCGGCATCCCCGACTCCTCCACGTAGCCGTTGCCGCCCAGGCACTCCAGGGCCTCGGCGACGTACGCGGGCTGGCGCTTGGTCACCCAGAACTTGCCGACCGCCACCGCCAGGCGGCGGAACGCGCGCTCCTCGGCGTCGCCCCGCACCGCGCGGTCGGTCGCGCCGGCCAGCCGGAGCATCAGCGCGGTCGCGGCCTCCGACTCCAGCGCGAGGTCGGCGAGCACGTTGCGCATCAGCGGCCGGTCGAGCAGCAGGGAACCGAAGGCCCGCCGCTCGGCGGCGTGGTGCACCGCCTGCACGAGGGCGGCCCGCATCCCCGCCGCCGAGCCGATGACGCAGTCCAGCCGGGTCCCGTTGACCATCTCGATGATGGTGCGTACCCCGCGCCCGGGCTCACCGACCAGCCAGGCGAGCGCACCGTCGTACTCCAGCTCGGCCGAGGCGTTGGACCGGTTGCCGAGCTTGTCCTTGAGCCGCTGGATGAGCAGTGCGTTGCGGGACCCGTCGGGGAGCACCCGCGGCACCAGGAAGCAGGACAGTCCCTCGGGCGCCTGGGCGAGCGTGAGGAAGACGTCGCTCATGGGCGCCGAGGTGAACCACTTGTGGCCGGTCAGCCGGTAGCCGCCGTCGGGGGCGGGGACCGCCCGCGTGGTGTTCGCACGCACGTCGGAGCCGCCCTGCTTCTCCGTCATCGACATCCCGGCCAGCAGGCCGCGCTTGGTCTCCGGCGGGCGCAGCCCGAAGTCGTACTCGCGGGCGGTGAGCAGCGGTTCGTAGCGCGCCGCGAGATCGGGGGAGTGGCGCAGCGCGGGAACCGCCGCGTAGGTCATGGAGACGGGGCAGCCGTGGCCGGCCTCCACCTGCGACCACACGTAGAAGCCGGCCGCGCGCGCCACGTGCGCCCCGGCGCGCCCGTCCGCCCACGGAGCGGCGTGCAGGCCGTGCGCGACGGCGGTGTCGAGGAGCACGTGCCAGGCGGGGTGGAAGTCCACCTCGTCGATCCGGTGGCCGTAGCGGTCGTGGGTGCGCAGCACCGGCACGTTGGCGTTCGCCTGCTCGGCCCATCCCCGCGCCCGCGCGGTCCCGGCCAGCCGGCCGAGTTCGCCCAGCTCAGCCGCCGACCAGCCGGCTCCCTCGCGCTCCATCCCCTCGCGCAGCGCGGGCTCCGCCGCGGCGTCGTGGTCCTCCAGGGGGGACGGCTGGTTGACCACCTCGTGCGTCGGGGGCATGGGCGCACCTTCCCGTTGTCGAACTGTCGCCACCGCCGTACCGGACACGCCTGGACGGCCGCCCCCAGCGTATCGGCGCGGCCCCGGCGCCCGCTGGGCGGCGGGGCACCGGCGCCGGCCGCCCGCGGTGCGCGGTCAGCGCCGCGCGGTCGGCACCTCCCGTTCCGCGGCGCCGCGCAGCGCCTCGTCGTAGCGGTGCAGCACCAGGCGGGCCAGCTCGGGCGCCGCTCCCAGCGCGGGGGACACCGCGTCGGCTCCGGCCGCCAGCGACTGCGCGCTCACGCGGTCGGCGAAGAAGCCGGGGGCCAGCAGGTAGCCGGCCACCGCGACGCGCGGCGCTCCCCCGGCCCGCAGCGCGGCGACCGCCTCGCCGGGCGAGGGCGCCGCCGCCGACGCGTAGGCGGCGCGTACCCGCAGCCACGGCCCGCGGGCGGCCAGCCGGGCCGCCGCCCGCTCGATCACCGCGTTCGCGCCGGGGTCGCTGGAGCCGGCCGAGGCCAGCACCAGCGCGGTGTCCGGCGCCGCCCGCACCCCCGCATCGGCGAGCCGGCGCAGCACCGCGTCCTCCAGCAGCGGATGCGGGCCCAGCGTGCCCCCGTAGCGGACCCGCAGCCAGGGGTAGGCGCCGTGCACCGCCCCCAGGACGGCCGGCAGGTCCACCTTGCTGTGGTAGGCGGCGGTGAGCAGGGCCGGCAGCACGACGACCTCGCCGGCGCCCCGCGCGGCCAGCGCCCCGATCGCGGCGCCCGGGTCGGGGGCCACATGGTCGAGGTAGGCCACGCGCACGTCCAGGCCGGGGCGCAGCCGCCGGACCCGCCCGAACAGCTCCTCGACCGCGCGCGCCGACCGCGGGTCGCGGCTGCCGTGCGCCACCGCGACCAGCGGAACCGGCCTCACTGGTGGATCCCGCACTCGGTCTTGCCGGTGCCCGCCCACCGTCCGCTGCGCGGGTCGGCGCCCGGCTCCACCCTGCGGGTGCACGGCGCGCAGCCGATCGACGGGTAGCCGTCGTACTGGAGCGGGTTGACCATCACGTTGTGCTCGGCCATGTAGGCGTCGACGTCGTCCTGCGTCCACCGGGCGATCGGGTTGACCTTGACCATCCGGCGCCGCGGGTCCCACTCCACCACGCCGACGTGCCGCCGGGTGCGCGCCTCGTCGCGGCGCACGCCGCTGATCCAGGCGTCGTAGGGCGCGAGGGCGAGCCGCAGCGGCTCGACCTTGCGCAGGTGGCAGCAGATGTCGGGGTCGCGGCCGTGCAGCCGCGGGCCGAGGTCGCGGTCCTGCTCGGCCACGGTGCGCCGGGGCGTGACGTTGACCAGGTTGATCGGGTAGACCGCCGCGACGGCGTCGCGGGTGCCGATCGTCTCGGCGAAGTGGTACCCGGTGTCCAGGAAGACCACGTCGATCCCCGGCCGCTCCCGGGAGACCAGGTCCACCATGAGCGCGTCGGCCATCGACGAGGTCATGCAGAGTTTGTCGCCGAAGGCGTCCGCCGCCCACCGGATGACCTCCTGGGCGGTGGCCTCCTCCAGTTCCTCCGCCGCGCGGGCCGCTAGCGCCTCGCCGTCCACGGTCACGTTCATGCGTCCTCACCCGTCCCTGTGCCATGAGCAGTGCTGGCGATCGCGCCGGCGCGCAGTCCGACGAACCTGACCTGGAACACCCGCGCGCACGCGCCGCACGCCCAGGCGTGCCCCGCGCCGCGCTCGCCGGCGGCCTCGTGCGGCTCCAGGTCCTCGTCCCCGCAGTAGGGGCAGTAGTACGGTGCGGCCCGTTCGCTCATCGCAGGTCCGCCTCTCCGGCGCGGGCCGCCCAGGCGGCGAAGACCTCGCCGTCGGCACGCTGGTCGAGGAAGCGGCGCAGCAGCCGCTCCACGTAGTCCGGCAGCTCCTCCGCGGTGGTCTTGAGCCCGCGCACCTTGCGGCCGAAGGCGGAGTTGAGCCCGAGCCCGCCGCCCAGGTGCACCTGGTAGCCCTCGACCTGGCGCCCCTCGGCGTCGGTGACCAGCTGGCCCTTCAGCCCGATGTCGGCGACCTGGATGCGGGCGCAGGAGTTCGGGCAGCCGTTGAGGTTGATCGTCACCGGCTCCGAGAACTCCGGCAGCCGCCGCTCCAGTTCGTCGATGAGGTCCGCGCCGCGCGCCTTCGTCTCGACGATGGCCAGCTTGCAGAACTCGATCCCGGTGCACGCCATGGTCTGGCGCCGGAAGACGCTCGGCCGGACCCGCAGGTCCTCGGCCTCCAGGGCGGCGGTGATCGAGTCCACGCGGTCCTCGGCGACGTCGAGGATGACGAGCTTCTGGTCCGCCGTGGTGCGGATCCGGTCCGAGCCGTGCGCCTCGGCGATGTCGGCGATGCGGCTCAGCTTGGTGCCGGAGACCCGGCCCACCCTCGGCGCGAAGCCGACGTAGTAGCGGCCGTCGCGCTGCCGGTGCACGCCGACGTGGTCGCGCCGGGTCCCGGGGTCGAGCTCGGGCGCCGGGCCGTCGGGCAGCGCGTAGCCGAGGTACTCCTTCTCCAGTACCTCGCGGAACTTGGCCGCGCCCCAGTCCTTCACCAGGAACTTGATACGGGCGCGGTGGCGCAGCCGGCGGTAGCCGTAGTCGCGGAAGACCGCGCAGACCGCCGCCCACACCTCGCTCACCTGGTCGGGGCGGACGAACGCGCCCAGCCGCTGGGCGAACATCGGGTTGGTGGACAGCCCGCCGCCGACGAACAGGTCGTAGCCCGGGGTGCCGTCGGGGCCGAGCACCCCGGCGAAGGCGACGTCGTTGATCTCGTGGTTGGTGCAGTAGGTGGAGCAGCCGGAGATCGAGCTCTTGAACTTGCGCGGCAGGTTGGAGAACAGCGGGCTGCCGATGTGGTCGTCGTGCACCTGCCGGATCTGCTCGCTGGCGTCGATCACCTCGTCCTCGGCGATCCCGGCCAGCGGGCAGCCCAGGATGACGCGGGGCGTGTCGCCGCACGCCTCCGTGGTGGACAGGCCGACCGCCTCCAGCCGCTCCCAGATGGCGGGGACGTCCTCGATGCGCACCCAGTGCAGCTGGACGTTCTGGCGGTCGGTGATGTCGGCGGTGTCGCGTCCGTAGGCGGTGGACACCTCGGCGACCGCGCGCAGCTGCGCGACGCTGAGCTGGCCGCCGTCGATGCGCACCCGGAGCATGAAGTAGCGGTCGTCGAGCTCCTCGGGCTCCAGCACGGCGGTCTTGCCGCCGTCGATGCCCGGCGCCCGCTGGGTGTAGAGCCCGTACCAGCGGAACCGTCCGCGCAGGTCAGCGGGGTCGATGGAGTCGAACCCGGCGCGGGAGTAGACGTCGATGATGCGCTGGCGGACGTTGAGGCCGTCGTCGTTCTTCTTGTTCTCTTCGTTCTTGTTGAGCGGTTCCCGGTAGCCGAGGGCCCACTGGCCCTCGCCACGGCGCGGTCGGGAGGTCGTGCGGCCGGTCGATGCGGATGCAGGAGGCATCGCGGGGTCCTCCGAGCGGGTTGCGGGGCGCACCGGCCGACGGCACCCCGACGGACCCCGCGCTCCGCACGACACTGTGCCGGGACCGGGGACTTGCGAGTGCTCGAAACGTACGTCGGCGCCGCGGGCGCCCCAGAAGGCGGGCGGATCAGATCTACAGCGGCGGGGCTATCCGACGTTACGACAGATGGCGCTGCGGACCCGAAGGAAGTCCACGTGCCGGCGCACGCAGAGCATCGGGTCGAGGGCAGCAGCCATGCCATGACAATGACACGCGGCGCGTGCGTTTGTCCAGGCGCCGGAAACCGGCGCGACGGGTGAAGCAGGTCACGTGCAGCCAGTATAACCGGTGGGTTTGGTGGGATAGGGCGGTCACGGTTCGCCATCGAATCGGCACCGGCCGCGGTACCGCGCGGGCGACGGGGCTGACGCCCGCTCCCGGGGGCCGTTAGGGTCTGCTCGGAGGGCGTCCAGCACGAGCGGCGCGGCCGCGCCGGAGCCCACCGACCGACAGGAACGACGCGAGAGTGGCGCCGTGCGGGACGACGGGAAGCCATCCGGCCGGCCTCCGGGCCCGGGACGGGTGCGTGCCGGGGCGGAGCGGCTGCGCCGTGCCGCGGAGGAGTGGCGTAGCGCGCACCCCGCGGCGGGCGCCGCCGCCACCGTCGCCGTGCGCGCGGTGCGCTCCGGACTGCGGGTGCGGGTCCTCGGCCTCGCCGCCGAGTCCGCGTTCTTCTCGCTGCTGTCGCTGCCGGCGCTGCTGCTCGGGCTGGTCGGCGCCCTCGGGCACCTGGTGCCGGTGCTGGGGGACGGCACGGTGCTGGAGATCCGCGCCTGGCTGCTGGACCTCGCCGCCCGGGTGCTGACCTCCGCGACCGTCGACTCGGTGGTCGTGCCGCTGGTCGACGACGTCATGCGCGGGGCCCGCGGCGGCGTGCTGTCGCTGACCTTCCTGCTCTCGCTGTGGTCGGGGTCGCGCGCCATGAGCGTGTTCATCGACGCGATCAGCATCGCCTACGGACTGGAGGAGCTGCGCGGCTACGTCCGCCGCCGGGTGCTGGCGTTCGTCGGCTACCTCGGCGGGCTGCTGTTCGCGCTCCTCGTGCTGCCGGTGCTGGTGGCCGGCCCGGACGCGCTGCGCGACTCGCTGCCGGCGACCGGGGTCCTGGGGTTCCTGCCGGTGCTCATGAGCCTCGCGTACTGGCCGGTGGTCGCGCTGCTCTCCCTCGTGTGCGTCACGGGGCTGTTCGCGCTGAGCGTCCCGGTCCGCACCCCGCTGTGGCGGCACCTGCCCGGGGCGGCGCTCGCGGTGCTCGTCCTCGTGCTGGGCTCGGTGGCGCTGCGCGGCTACCTCGACGCCTCGTTCGGGCGCTTCACCATCTACGGCTCGCTGTCCGCGCCGATCGCGATCCTCGCCTGGCTGTACGTCATGGCGCTCGCGGTGCTGGTCGGTTCGCTGCTCAACGCCGAGATCGACGCCGCCTGGCCGACGCCCGCGACCGCGGCCGCGCGGGCGGAGGTCGCCGAGCGGCGGCACAGCAGCGCGACGCGCCTCGTGGAGCGCCGCGAGGAGGCGCTGCGCAGCATCGCCGAGCAGGCCGCCGAGGAGGATCCGCCGGCCGGTGCCGGGCGCCCGGCGGCGCAGCGGTCCGGCCCGGCCCCGGCTCCGCGGACGGCCGAATCCCCCGCGGGGCCGCCGGAGGCCGCGGCCCCAGCGGGGCCCGGCCCCGCCGTCCCGGTGCCGCCCGCCCC
>NZ_QEIO01000056.1 GCF_003336425.1 Marinitenerispora sediminis
CCCCCCCGCCCGAAGCACCCGGCCACGACCGGCACCAGCGCGCCCCAACCCCGGGCCCGCACACCCGCCCGGCGCCATGGCGAGCGCGGACCGGCGGTGAAGGGGGTCCCCCGCGTGGCCGCGCCGGTGCGTCGAGGCGGCCATCCGGCCGCCGAAGAACCAGCTCAGGCAGCGCCATGCCGCGCGGAGCACCGAGGGCGAGCACCCGCCACCGGGGCCGCGCGCCCCGTGCCGTGACTGGACGCGACCGGCTGGCCGGTGCCCCGGTCACGCGGTCACTGGTCGCTCGTCACCACTGAACAGGTCACCCGGGTCCCGGCAACGGTCTAGCGCACCGTCGGCGACGAGGCGTCGGTCAGCGCCTCGCGGATCTCCCGGGGCAGCACGACCCCCTCGGCCGCGAGGACGTCGCCGAGCTGGGCGGCGGTGCGGGGGCCGACCGTGGTCGAGGCGACGTGCGGCTGGTCGCGCACCCAGCTGAGTGCCACCGCCAGCGGGGACACCCCCAGCCCCTCCGCGGCGGTGCACACCGACTCCACCACCCGGCGGCTGCGCTCGTCGAAGTACGGCTCGACGTAGGACGCCATGTGCGGCAGCGCCCCGCGGGAGTCGCCGGGGACGCCGGTGCGGTACTTGCCGGTGAGCACGCCCCGGCCCAGCGGCGACCAGGCGAGCAGGCCGGCCCCGCAGTCGGCCACGGCGGGCAGCAGCTCCCGCTCGGCGTGCCGGTTCAGCAGCGAGTACTCGCGGCCCACCGACACGATCGGCACCCGGCCGATCGACTGCCCGGCCCGCTGCCAGGTGGCGTACTTCGCCAGCTGCCACCCCGCGAAGTCGCCCACCCCGACGTAGCGCACCCGCCCGGAGGACACCGCCGTGTCGAGCGCGGCCAGCGTCTCCTCGGCCGGGGTGTCGGGGTCGTGGACGTGCAGCTGCCACAGGTCGACGTGGTCGACCTGCATGCGGCGCAGCGACGCGTCCAGCGAGGCCAGGAGGTGCCGCCGCGAGGTGTCGCCGCGCCGGTGCCCCTCCGGCGTGTGCCCCACCTTGGTGGCGATGATCACATCGTCGCGGCGGACGACGGTCCGCAGCAGCCGCCCCACGATGCGCTCGCTGTGGCCCCCGGTGTAGATGTCGGCGGTGTCGACGAGCGTGCCGCCGGCGTCCACGAAGGCCGCGAGCTGGTCCGCGGCCTCCTCTTCCTCGATGTCCTTGCCCCAGGTCATGGTGCCCAGGGCCGTGCGGGACACCCACAGGCCCGACCCACCCAGCTGTCGCTGTTCCATGGCGCGGAGAGTACCGTCTCAGGGCGTCGGCGCGGCGGGGACGGAACGGGAATCGCCGGTGACGCCCGGGCGGCGGGCCGGTGAACACGGCCGCAACGTGCGGCGGACGGCCGCCCGGCCGCACCGCTCGCCGGCGGCGGGAACACGGGTGCGGCTGCCGGTCCGCGCGGGCGCCCAGTAGGCTGCGGGCACCTGCGGCCGCGGGGGAGACCGTCCGGGGCGCGATCCAGCCCCGGCGTCGCGCCCCCCGAGGCGGGACCCCGACGGATGTCCCCCGGCCGCGGCCCCTTTCGTGCCGCCCCCTCCGGTCACGGAGCGTGCGGCGCCACCGCCCGCACGCGCTCGCCCGCGTACGCCGATACGGAACCCGACCAGGAGCCGATTCCGCCGTGTCCATCTTCGAGGCCATCATCCTTGGACTTGTCCAGGGACTGACCGAGTTTCTGCCGATCTCCTCCAGCGGCCATCTCCGGATCGTCGCCGCGTTCTCCGGCTGGCCGGACCCCGGCGCCGCGTTCACCGCGGTCAGCCAGATCGGCACCGAGCTGGCCGTCCTCATCTACTTCCGCAAGGACGTCTGGAACATCATCAGCACGTGGTGCCGCTCCCTGGTGAAGAAGGAGCTGCGCCGGCAGACCGACGCCCGGCTCGGCTGGTACATCATCGTGGGAAGCATCCCCATCGGGGTGGCCGGCCTGCTGTTCGAGGAGCAGATCGCCGAGCCGTTCCGGGACCTGCGGCTGATCGCGCTCACCCTGATCGGCTTCGGCGTGCTGCTGGGCATCGTGGACCGCCTCACCCGCAAGCACCGCGAGCTGACCGACCTCAACGCCCAGCGCGGCCTCGTCTACGGCCTCTTCCAGATGCTGGCGCTGATCCCGGGCGTGTCGCGTTCGGGCGCCACCGTCACCGGCGGCATGCTGCTCGGCTTCAAGCGCGAGGCGGCGGCCCGCTACGCCTTCCTGCTCGCGATGCCCGCCGTGTTCGCCTCCGGCGTGTACAAGCTCAAGGACATCGGCGGCGACGAGTACGCGGGCTGGGTGGCCACGCTGGTCGGCACGGTGGTGGCCTTCGCCGTGGGCTACGCCGTCATCGCCTGGTTCATGCGCTTCATCTCCACCAACAGCTTCATGCCGTTCGTCTACTACCGCGTCGCGCTGGGCATCGTCATCCTCGCCCTGGTGAGCTTCGGCGTGCTGCGGCCGGAGTCCGGCGCGCAGGTCGAGCACACCTCCGAGGTGTCGAGCACGCAGCAGGAGGACCCCGAGCCCAGCCCGTCGGCCGAGCCCGCGCCCAGCCCGGAACCCTCGCCCAGCCCGTCGCCGGCCCTCGCCGTGGATCCGGCCACCGGCCAGCCGGTCGACCCGGCGACCGGCCTGCCGTTGCAGCAGGATCCGAACACCGGGCAGTACCTCGACCCGGCCACCGGGCTGGCCCTGGAGCAGGACCCCGTCACCGGGCAGTACCTCGACCCGGGCACCGGGCTGCCGCTGGAGCCGGCTCCGGCCCAGCAGGACCCCGCCCAGCCGGACACCGGACAGGCCGTGCCCGGCCAGTAGCCGCGACCGCGAACGCTGGAGGGCGGCCGCCGCGCGCTTGTAGGGTTGAGCCACCATGGACACCCCCGCGGCGCAGTCGCCCTTCAGCTACCCCGCCGGGCCCGAGGCCGACCCGGGCTACCTCCGCAGCATCCGCACGACCCCCGTGATCGGGACAGTGCGCCTGACCGCCCTCGCGATGCTCGGCGCGGTCCCCCTCCTCTCCGTGCTCGTCGTCGTCATCCTCGGCACCGGGACGGACTGGAGCCCGCTCGGCCTGGCGATCCCGGCCGCCGGGCTCCTCACGGCCGGACTCGCGCTCGCGCTCCCGCGCGTCCCGCCGATCGATCCCGGCCGCTCACCGCACCGCACCGCCCGCGAGGCCGTGGGACGCCTCCAGGCGGCGACGATGACGCGGCTGGCGCTGTGCGAGAGCGCGGCCATGTTCGGGCTCGTCTCCTCCTTCGCCATCGACCGCACCGCGGTCCCCATGCTGCTCGGCGCGGCCATCAGCATGGTCGCGATGCCGCTGCTCGCCCTGCCGACCCGCGCGGCCGTGGAGCGGTTCCGCGCCGCGCTGGAGCGGGACGGCACCCCGTCCTACCTGTGGAACGAGCTCGTCCACCGCGGCGGTGCGGAATGAGGGGGACCGCCACCCTCCTGCTGGTCCGGCACGGGCTCACCCCGCTCACCGGCGGCTCGCTGGCCGGCTGGACGCCCGGCGTGCACCTGGACGAGCGCGGCCGCGCGCAGGCACGCGACCTCGCCAGGCGGCTCGCGCCGCTGGACCTCGCGGCCGTCGTCACCAGCCCGCTCGAACGCTGCCGCGAGACCGCCGAGGCCGTCGTCGGCGCGAACCCGGAGGCGCCCGCTCCGGTCATCGACGACCGGTTCGGCGAGTGCGACTACGGCGAGTGGACCGGCCGGACGCTCAGGGAGCTGGCCGAGGAGCCGCTGTGGCGCGTCGTGCAGGCCCACCCCAGCGCCGCGCGGTTCCCGGGCGGGGAGAGCCTGGCCGAGACCGCGCACCGGGCCGTCGCCGCGGTCCGCGACTGGAACGCCCGGCTGCTCGCCGAGCACGAGCACCCGGTCTACCTGGTGTGCAGCCACGGCGACGTGATCAAGGCGGTCGTCGCCGACGCCCTCGGCCTGCACCTCGACCAGTTCCAGCGGGTCACCGCGGACCCGTGCTCCCTGACCGCCATCCGCTACACCGAGACCCGGCCGTTCCTGCTGCGCGCCAACGACGTCGGCGGCTCGGTCGCGGGCCTGGCGCCGACCCCGGCCGACACCTCCGCCGACGCCGCGGTGGGGGGCGGTGCGGGAGCCGTTCCCGCCGGTGAATCGCACGTCCGCCCCTGATCCTCTAGGGTGCTAGCCATGCCCGTGTTCCAATACGATCCTCCCGAACGATTCGTGGCCGGCACCGTCGGCCAGCCGGGGGAGCGCACCTTCTTCCTGCAGGCCGCCGGCGGCGGCCGGATCACCAGCGTCGTCCTGGAGAAGGCCCAGGTGGCCGCGCTCGCCGAACGGATCGAGGAACTGCTCGACGAGGTCCGCCAGCGCTTCGGGGAGCAGGCGGGCGACGTGGTCACCCCTGACGCCGTCGACGACGCGCCGCTGGAGCAGCCGATCGAGGAGGACTTCCGGGTCGGGACCCTCGCGCTCGCCTGGGACGCCGAGGCGGCCCGGGTCATCATCGAGGCCCAGCAGGTCGAGGAGCCGGGGGCCGACGAGGAGCTGGCGGGCGAGGAGATCGAGGTCTTCGCGGAGGAAGCGCCCCCCACCCGCGACGTGCTGCGCGTGCACCTCACGCCGGGCGCCGCCCGCGCGTTCGCCGACCGCGCCATGCGGGTGGTCGCGGCCGGCCGCCCGAACTGCCCGCTGTGCGGCCAGCCCCTGGACCCCGGCGGGCACGTCTGCCCGCGCCAGAACGGCTACAAGCCCCACGTCTTCTAGCCGGACGGCCGCCGCGGGCGGGTCCGGCACGTCCGCTGTCCCGGGTCGGCCACCTCCACCGGGTGGCGGCCCGGGCCGGATGGGCGACCATGGACAGGGGGCCGCGGCGCCGGGCGCCCGGCGGCCGCCCTACGCGAGGGGGTGTGATGACCGCGCCGTTCGACGGTCGCACCGTGACCGACGCACTGGAGCTGCTGCGCACCGGCGAGCTCACGGTCGTCGGGCGGTTGGCGGACGCCTCGAACGCCACGCTGTACTGCACGGTCGAGACCGGGACCGACAGCGCCGCGTGCGTGTACAAGCCCGTCGCGGGCGAGCGCCCGCTGTGGGACTTCCCGGAGGGCACGCTGGCCGGCCGCGAGGTCGCGGCCTTCGCGGTCTCCGACGCCCTCGGCTGGGACGTGGTCCCGCCCACCGTCCACCGCGACGGCCCGTTCGGGGAGGGCATGTGCCAGCTGTGGATCGACGGCGACCCCGCCGTCGACCTGGTGGCGCTGTCCCGGGAGCGCGAGCACGCCGGCCTGCGGCGCATGGCGGTCTTCGACGCGATCATCAACAACTCCGACCGCAAGATCGGCCACCTGCTCCCCGTCACGGGCGGGCACGTCTACGGCTGCGACCACGGCGTCTCCTTCGCCGAGGAGTACAAGCTGCGCACCGTGCTGTGGCAGTGGCAGGGCGAACCGCTGCCGCCCGAGACCCTGGCGCGCCTGGAGCAGCTGCTCGACGAGCTGGCCCGCCCCGGCACCGCGGTCGCGCAGGCCCTGGCCCGCCACCTCACCGGCCCCGAGCGCTACGCGACCCGCCGCCGGGTGGAACTGCTGTGCGAGCACGGCGTGCACCCGTTCCCCTCGCCGGACTGGCCCGCGCTGCCCTGGCCGCCCATCTAGGCCGTTGCCGGACGGCGGAGAGCAGCGGGCGGCGGGTGCCCTCCCACGTCATCGCGGCGCGCTTCTTCGTCCGTCCGGGCGGCGGTGTCCCGGCTTCTCGGCTCGGCGACGGCGCGCCCGCGTCCGCTCCGCCCCTCCGGTAGCCGCGGCGGGGGCGCGGGCGTGCCGCGGCCGACTCAGCGGCCGCCGGCGCGGGCCGGCTCCCGGTGCGCCGCCGAGCGCGCCGGAGCCCGTTCGGCCCGGCGGGACAGCCGGTCGTCCACCACCCGCACCACGGTGATCAGCGCGGCGGCGCACGCGGCGACGACCAGGGCGGTGGCCACCGCGGCGGGGTCGCTGATGTCGAGGGCGAAGAAGGACCGGCCCGCCGGAGTGAGCAGGACGGTCAGCAGCGCACCCGCCATGCCGGCGACCAGCAGGGCCTTCCACCAGACGTAGGGGCGGGCGACCAGCAGCAGCACCCACAGCGTGGTCGCGCACAGCGTGATGACCGGGGCGGTGCGGTCGGCCAGGTCCGGCGCGGCCGCGCCGTCCAGCGCCAGCAGGTAGCTGGCCACGGCGGCCAGGCCGCTGACGATCCCGGCCGGGACCGCCAGGCGCAGGGTCCGGCGGACGAAGCCCGGGCGGGCGCGCTCGCCGTTGGACGCCAGGGCGAGGAAGAAGGACGGGATGCCGAACGTCAGCGCGTTGATGAGCGTGGCGTGGCGGGGGAAGAAGGGGTAGGCGACGCCCAGCAGGCCGACGACGGTCACCATGGTCATCGAGTAGACCGTCTTGGTGAGGAACAGGTTGGCGACCCGCTCGATGTTGCCGATGACCCGGCGGCCCTCCGCCACCACGTGCGGCAGCGTGGCGAACCTGTCGTCCAGCAGTACGATCTGGGCCACCGCGCGCGCCGCCGGGCTGCCCGAGCCCATGGCGACCCCGATGTCGGCCTCCTTCAGCGCGAGGACGTCGTTGACGCCGTCCCCGGTCATCGCCACCGTGCGCCCGCGCGAGCGCAGCCCGCGCACCATGGCGCGCTTGCGCTCGGGGGAGACCCGGCCGAACACGGCGGCCGGGCGCACCCGGTCGGCGAGCTCCTCCGGGTCGTCCGGCAGGTCGCGGGCGTCGACGGGG
Source organism: Marinitenerispora sediminis (assembly GCF_003336425.1). Classification (GTDB taxonomy): domain Bacteria; phylum Actinomycetota; class Actinomycetes; order Streptosporangiales; family Streptosporangiaceae; genus Marinitenerispora; species Marinitenerispora sediminis. Next base: position 6,793 of record NZ_QEIO01000056.1, read on the forward strand.
GCGCCCGCTCCGGGCAGGCCCAGGCCCCGGGCCACCGCGCCCACGGCGGCGGCGTTGTCGCCGGAGACGACCTTCACCTCGACGTCCTGCTCGGCGAAGTAGCGCAGCGTGTCCGCCGCGTCGGCGCGCACCCGCTGCTCCAGTACCACCAGCGCCACCGGCTCGACGGCGCCCGGGGCCCCGGGGTCGTCGGGCGCGGCCACCGCGCCGCTGCCGCGCCCGAGCAGCAGCACCCGCAGCCCCCGTGCGCCGAGCCGCTCGGCCTCGGCGGTGACGCGCTCCCCGGGGCGCCCGAGCACGTCGGGGGCGCCGAGCACCCAGTGCGCCGTGCCCTCGGGGGTGCTGAAGGCGGCCCCGCTCCACCCGCGGGCGGAGGAGAACGGCACGACGGCCGCCACCGGCCAGTCCGGCGGCTCCGGGAACATCTCGCCGATGGCGGCCATGCTCGGGTTCGGCCGCGGGTCGGCGGCGGCCAGCGCTGCCAGGACGTCGGCCACCGGGGGCGTGCGGCCGGCGCGGCCCGCGCGCCCCACCTCCCGCACCTCGGCGACCCGCATGCCGTTCTCCGTGAGGGTGCCGGTCTTGTCGGTGCACACCACGTCGACCCGGGCGAGCCCCTCGATCGCCGGGAGCTCCTGGACGAGGCACCCGCGCCGCCCCAGCCGCACCACGCCGACGGCGTAGGCGATGCTGATGAGCAGCACCAGCCCCTCGGGGACCATCGACACCAGCGCGGCCACCGTGCCGCGCAGCGCGTCGGCGAGCGGTCCCGAGACGGTGCCGCCCAGCGACGCGCCGTCCGAGACGTGCCCGCCGAGGTAGAGCTGGCTGTAGACGAGCAGCGCGCCGGTGGGGAACAGCAGCCACGTGATGAACCGCAGGAGGCGGTCCATTCCGGAGCGCAGCTCGGAGTCGACCAGGGTGAAGCGGCTCGCCTCCTCCGCCAGCCGCGCCGCGTAGGCCGCCCGCCCGACCTTCGTGGCGCGGAACCTGCCGGACCCGGCCACCGCGAAGCTGCCGGACATGACGGGGTCGCCCGGACGCTTGACCACCGGATCGGCCTCACCGGTGAGCAGCGACTCGTCGACCTCCAGTCCGGCGGAGTCGAGCACGACGCCGTCCACCACGGCCTGGTCGCCCTGGGCGAACTCCAGGACGTCGTCCAGGACGACCTCCTGGGCCGAGACCCGGGCCACCGCGCCGTCGCGGACCACCCGCGGCCGGACGGCGTTGACGATCGCGAGCCGGTCCAGCGTGCGCTTGGCGCGCAGCTCCTGCACGATGCCGATCAGCGTGTTGAACACGATGACCAGCGCGAAGAGGCCGTCCTGGACGGGGCCGATGACCGCGATGATCCCGAACAGTACGGCGATCATCGCGTTGATGCGGGTGAACAGGTTGGCGCGGACGATCTGGCCGACCGTGCGCGCGGCGCGCACCGGCACGTCGTTCGTACGGCCGGCCGCGACGCGTTCGGCCACCTGCCCGGCGGTGAGGCCGCGCGCCGCGTCCGGCGCGGGCGGACCGGCCGGCACCGCTCCGCTGTCCTGGGCCATCCGGTCTCCATCTCTGCTCGTGGGGCGGTCGGACGGCCGCCGCGGCGGCCCCGGTCCGCACCGCCGTTTCGGCGGGGCGGGCGAGACGGTCCGGAACATCGGTGAACAGGCGGCGCGCACGCACGAGCCTACGAGAACCGCGCGCGGCGCGCGGTGGGGGTGGCCCCCGCTCCGCCGGGGGTGTGCGCCACACCCGGGGCGGGCCGGCCCCGCGCGCACGCGGGGCGGCCGCCAGGCCGTCCGGCGACCGGGTAAACCCCGTGAGCACGGAAAACGTCTGATTCAGGCGGGGCCGGAACAGGGACGGCCGATACGGCTGAGCGGACCGTCCACCGGTGTGCCGCGAGAGGCGGAAGAGGGGCGAGTTCGACGTGCCGCTGCGACGACGACCGCGACGAGGACGCTCAGGCCGCGACGGCGGGGCCGCCGGGGCCGCGCCCGGCGGCCCCGCCCGCGGGACCGGATACTGGGAGCCGGCCGCGTACTGGCTGCTGTACGTGGTGGCGCTCGCGGCGGTGCCGCTGCACTGGCGCTCGGAGAACCACGCGCTGGCGGTGCTGTGCGGAGCGGCCGTGCTGTTCAGCGTGCGCATGATCACCCGGACCTACGGCCGCGGCGGTTCCTGAGCGCGCCGCGGCGGCGCCTCCGCCGGCCCCCCGACGCGCGCCCTGCCTGCCGCGTTGCCCCGGGGCGCGGGGAATCGCCGAGGGCCGCCGGATAGTCTCTGAGGTATGCGTTCTTGGCCTGCGCCCGACATCGTCCGCCTGCCCGGCAACGGGCAGGCGCTCCGCGTCCACGACACCGTCTCCGGCACCCTGCGCACCACCTCTCCCGGGCCGACCGCGCGGATGTACGTCTGCGGCATCACGCCCTACGACGCCGCCCACCTCGGACACGCCTTCACCTACCTGGCCTTCGACCTGGTCAACCGGGTCTGGCGGGACGCCGGGCACCAGGTCGACTACGTGCAGAACACCACCGACATCGACGATCCGCTGCTGGAGCGCGCCGCCCGGGACGGCGTGGACTGGCGGGCGCTGGCCGAACGCGAGATCCAGGTGTTCCGCGACGACATGGCCGCGCTGCGGGTGCTCCCCCCGCGCGCCTACGTCGGCGTCGTGGAGTCCATGGACCTGATCGTGGAGTTCATCGAGCGCATCCGCTCCCGGGGCGCCTGCTACGACCTCGACGGCGACGTCTACTTCTCCGCCGCCGCCGCGCCCGGCTTCGGCTCGGTCAGCGGCCTCGGCCGGGAGGAGATGCTGCGGCTCTTCGCCGAGCGCGGCGGCGACCCGCAGCGCCCGGGCAAGAAGGACCCCCTCGACTGGCTGCTCTGGCGGGCCGAGCGCCCCGGGGAGCCCGCCTGGGACAGCCCGTTCGGCCGCGGGCGCCCCGGCTGGCACGTCGAGTGCAGCGCCATCTCCCTGCACGAGCTCGGGATGGGGTTCGACCTCAACGGCGGCGGCGACGACCTGGTGTTCCCGCACCACGAGATGGGCGCGTGCGAGGCGCGGTGCGCCAGCGCCACCGACGGTCCGCAGGCCCTCGCCTACGCGCACGTCGGCATGGTCGGGCTCGACGGCGAGAAGATGTCGAAGTCCCTCGGCAACCTCGTCTTCGTCTCCGGGCTGCGCGCCGAGGGCGCCGACCCCATGGCGGTCCGGCTCGCCCTGCTGGACCACCACTACCGCAGCGCCTGGGAGTGGACCGCCGACGCGCTGCCCGCCGCCGGCGAGCGGCTGGCCCGCTGGCGGGCCGCGGCGGCGCTGCCCGCCGGCCCCGACGCCACGCCGCTGCTCGCCCGCGTGCGCGCGGCGCTCGCCGACGACCTGGACAGCCCCGCCGCGCTGGCCGCCGTGGACGCCTGGGCGGCCGCGGCACTGGCCGCGCCCGAGGGCGGCGCCGCCGCGCCCGCGCTCGTGCGCGACCTCGTCGACACGCTGCTGGGCGTCGACCTCGGACGGTCGTGACGGCGGTCGGCCCGGGCCCGCGGCGAGGGCCGCGGGCCCGGGCCGGCCACCACGAAGTGTCATGGGCCGCCGCGGACCGTGGTGAGATAGGGGCATGACAACCCCCACGACGCAGAGCAGCGCGGCCACGTTGATCAACGCCTTCGCCCGCACGGGCGAGGCGCTCGGCGACCGCGCCGACCTGGCCCGTTTCCTCCGCGAGCACCGGCTCGTCACCGAAGGGGCCATCCCGATCACGCTGGCTGACTTCGACGAGGCGGTCGCGCTGCGCGACGCGGTCCGCGCCCAGCTCGCCTCGGTCGCCGGCGCACCGGCCGATCCCGACGTCCTGGCCCGCGGTCAGCGGGTGCTCGACGGGCTGCGCATGACCGTCCGGCTGGTGCCCGGCGACGCTGCGCCCTCGCCGCTGCAGCCCGCTGTCGTCGACGAGGTCCGCCGCGGCCTGGCCCGCATCGCCGCCGCCTGGGCGGTGGTCCTGGCCACGGGGGAGTGGCGCGAGATCACGGTGTGAGCCCGTGCGCGGACGGGCCGGGGCTTCCGGCCCGCACCGCGCCGCCGGACCGGCCGCCGCGGTACTAGCCTCGGCCGCGCCGCTTCAGGTAGCGCTCGAACTCGCGGGCGATCGCCTCGCCGCTCGCCTCCGGGAGCTCGGCCGCGTCCTTGGCCTCCTCCAGGCTGCGCACATAGCTCGCGATGTCGGAGTCCTCCGAGGCGAGCTCGTCGACCCCGCGCTCCCAGGCGCGGGCGTCCTCGGGGAGGTCGCCGAACGGGATGGTGAGGTCGAGGATGTCCTCGACGCGGCGCAGCAGCGACAGGGTGCCCTTCGGGCACGGCGGCTGCGCGACGTAGTGCGGCACGGCCGCCCACAGCGAGATGGTCTCCAGGCCGGCCGCGCCGAACACGTCCTGGAGCACCCCGACGATGCCGGTCGGCCCCTCGTAGTTGGTCGGCTCCAGGCCGAGCGTGCGGCGCAGCTCGGGCGGCGACACCACGCTGGCCACCGGTACCGGCCGGGTGTGCGGGGAGTCGGCGAGCAGCGCGCCCAGCAGGATCACCCGGCGCACGCCGAGTTCCCGGGCCACGGCCAGCAGGTCGGCGCAGAAGCCGCGCCAGCGCATGTTGGGCTCGGTGCCGCGCACCAGGACGACGTCCCCGCGGCCGCCCGGCGGCCGCGCCACCGAGACCCGCGTGGTGGGCCAGGTGACGCCCCGGTTCTCGCCGTCCACCATCTCCACGCGCGGACGCGAGACCTGGAAGTCGTAGTAGTCGTCGGGTTCGAGCGCCAGCAGTTCGTCGGTGTCCCAGACCGTGGCCAGGTGTTCGATGACCGAGCTGGCGGCCTCGCCAGCGTCATTCCAGCCCTCGAACGCGGCCACCATGACGGGCTCGACCAGCTCCGGAACGCTGTCGAGCTCTCGCACAGGCCGCCTCCTCACATTCCGGACTCCGGCGCCGCGGCTATCCGGTCGACATCACCAACAACTGACGCGAACTCCAGCCCTACCACGTTCCGGGTCCGGGGCGACAGCCACTTTCGGGATCCGCAGCGGTCTGCCGTCGTCGGGACCGAACCGGGCTCGGCCGAACTCGGGACCACCCTATGCCGTCCGCACTGCGCGGCGCAGGGGGCGAAGCCCAAGTGTCGGGCACTCCACTGCCATGGTCGGTGGGGCGGGGGCCGGCACACGTCACCCACCTTGCAACACCCCGCACCGCCCGGTTGTTCCGCCCCGGTCCCCGGGCCGGCCGGTGCCGGCCGCGTGCGCTAGGGTCGGGGGCGCGACCGCTCCGAGGTCCCGCCGCTGGCGGGGCGCCAGGCGGCCCCGGCCGCGCTCCCGGCCGCCGTGCCCCTCGCGGCCGCCCCCGGCGGCCGCTACCCGTCCTCGAGCCGCGAACCGGCTCGCGCTTACTACAGTTAAGGGTCATGAGTTCTCGACTCTCCTTCCGGGACGCCCTCGCCCAGCGTGTCATCGTCGCCGACGGCGCCATGGGCACGATGCTCCAGGCCCACGACCTGGGGCTCGACGACTTCGAGGGCCACGAGGGCTGCAACGAGATCCTCAACGTCACCCGGCCCGACGTGGTGCGCGCGACGCACGCGGCCTTCCTCGACGTCGGCGTCGACTGCGTCGAGACCAACACCTTCGGCGCCAACTTCAGCGCGCTCGGCGAGTACGAGATCTCCGAGCGCACCTACGAGCTCGCCGAGGCCGGTGCCCGGGTCGCCCGCGAGGCCGCCGACGAGTACAGCACCCGCGACCACCCCCGCTACGTGCTCGGCTCCGTGGGCCCGGGCACCAAGCTGCCCACCCTCGGGCACGCGCCCTTCACGACGCTGCGCGACTACTACCAGCGCTGCGCGGCGGGCCTCATCGCCGGCGGCGCCGACGCCATCCTCATCGAGACCTGCCAGGACCTGCTGCAGACCAAGGCCGCTGTCATCGCCGCCCGGCGCGCCCGCGAGGCGGCCGGCGTGGACGTGCCGGTGATCGCCCAGGTCACCATCGAGACCACCGGCACCATGCTGCTCGGTTCGGAGATCGGCGCGGCGCTGACCGCGCTCGAACCGCTCGGCATCGACATGATCGGCCTGAACTGCGCGACCGGCCCGGCGGAGATGAGCGAGCACCTGCGCTACCTCGCGCAGCACGCGCCGCTGCCCATCTCGTGCATGCCCAACGCCGGTCTCCCCGAACTGGGCGCCGACGGCGCGGTCTACCCGCTCAGCCCGGGCGAGCTCGCCGACGCCCACGACTCCTTCACCACCGAGTTCGGCATCTCCCTGGCCGGCGGCTGCTGCGGCACCACCCCGGAGCACCTGCGCCGGGTGGTGGAGCGGGTCGGCGGGCGCGGGATCCGCACCCGCCGGCCGCACGTCGAGGCCGCCGCGGCGTCGCTGTACCAGAGCGTGCCGTTCCGGCAGGACGCCAGCTACCTCGCCATCGGGGAGCGCACGAACGCCAACGGCTCGAAGGCGTTCCGCGAGGCCATGATCGCCGAGCGCTACGACGACTGCGTGGAGATCGCCCGCGACCAGATCCGCGACGGCGCGCACCTCCTCGACCTGTGCGTCGACTACGTCGGCCGCGACGGCGCGCGCGACATGACCGAGCTCGCCTCGCGGCTGGCCACCGCCTCCACGCTGCCCCTGGTCCTGGACTCCACCGAACCCGAGGTCCTGCGGGCCGGTCTGGAGGCCATCGGCGGCCGGGCCGTGATCAACTCAGTCAACTACGAGGACGGCGACGGCCCCGACTCCCGCATCAACCGCATCATGCCGCTGGTGAAGGAGCACGGGGCAGCGGTCGTCGTCATGGCCATCGACGAGGAGGGCCAGGCCCGCACGGCCGAGCGCAAGGTCGCGATCGCCGCGCGCACCATCGACGCGCTGGTCGGGCAGTGGGGCATGCGGGTCGAGGACATCATCGTCGACTGCCTGACCTTCACCATCGGCACCGGGCTGGAGGAGTCGCGGCGCGACGCGGTGGAGACCATCGAGGCCATCCGCGGCCTGAAGGAGCGCTACCCGGGGGTGCAGACCACCCTCGGCGTCTCCAACGTGTCCTTCGGGCTCAACCCGGCGGCCCGCATCGTGCTGAACTCGGTGTTCCTGCACGAGTGCGTGGAGGCCGGGCTGGACTCCGCGATCGTGCACGCCTCCAAGATCCTCCCGGTGGCCCGCATCCCGGAGGAGCAGCGCCAGGTCGCGCTGGACATGGTCTACGACCGGCGCAGCGGCGAGTACGACCCGCTGAAGCGCTTCCTTGAGCTGTTCGAGGGCGTCGACGCCCAGCAGCTGAAGGCGAGCCGGGCCGAGGAGCTGGCCGCGCTGCCGCTGTGGGAGCGCCTGGAGCGCCGCATCATCGACGGCGAGCGGGTCGGCCTGGAGGCCGACCTCGACGAGGCGCTGACCGAGCGCCCGGCCCTGGCGATCGTCAACGACACCCTGCTGTCGGGGATGAAGGTCGTCGGGGAGCTGTTCGGCTCCGGCGAGATGCAGCTGCCGTTCGTGCTGAAGTCGGCCGAGGTCATGAAGGCCGCCGTCGCGCACCTCGAACCCCACATGGAGAAGAGCGACGACGAGGGCAAGGGCCGCATCGTGCTCGCCACCGTCAAGGGCGACGTGCACGACATCGGCAAGAACCTGGTCGACATCATCCTGTCCAACAACGGCTACGAGGTGGTCAACCTCGGGATCAAGCAGCCGGTGTCGGCGATCCTGGAGGCGGCCGAGGAGCGCCGGGCCGACGTCATCGGGATGTCCGGGCTGCTGGTGAAGTCCACGGTGATCATGAAGGAGAACCTCCAGGAGATGAACTCCCGGGGCATCTCCGAGCGCTACCCGGTGCTGCTCGGCGGGGCCGCGCTCACCCGGTCCTACGTGGAGCAGGACCTCGCCGAGCTGTTCGACGGGCAGGTGCGCTACGCGCGCGACGCCTTCGAGGGGCTGCGGCTGATGGACGCCTTCATGGCGGTCAAGCGCGGGGTCGAGGGCGCCGAGCTGCCGCCGCTGCGGCAGCGGCGGGTGCGCACCGGGGCCAAGCTGACGGTCACCGAGCCCGAGGACATGCCGGCCCGCAGCGACGTCGCCGTCGACAACCCCGTCCCGCGGCCGCCGTTCTGGGGCGACCGGATCAGCAAGGGGATCCCGCTCGCCGAGTACGCCGCCTTCCTCGACGAACGCGCGACGTTCATGGGGCAGTGGGGGCTCAAGGCCTCGCGCGGCGACGGGCCGAGCTACGAGGAGCTCGTCGAGACCGAGGGCCGGCCCCGGCTGCGGATGTGGCTGGACCGCCTGCAGACCGACGGCCTGCTGGAGGCGGCCGTCGTGTACGGCTACTACCCGTGCTACAGCGAGGGCGACGACCTCGTCGTCCTCGACGAGCGGGGCGGCGAGCGCACCCGGTTCACCTTCCCGCGGCAGCGCCGCGACCGGCACCTGTGCCTGGCCGACTTCTTCCGCCCGAAGGAGTCGGGCGAGCTCGACGTCGTGGCCTTCCAGGTCGTCACGGTCGGCGGCGCCATCAGCGGGGCCACCCAGGAGCTGTTCGAACGCAACGCCTACCGCGACTACCTCGAACTGCACGGCCTCTCGGTGCAGCTCACCGAGGCGCTCGCCGAGTACTGGCACACCCGGGTGCGCGCCGAGCTCGGCTACGCGGGCGAGGACCCCGCGGACCTCGACGCGTTCTTCAAGCTCGGCTACCGGGGCGCCCGCTTCTCGCTCGGCTACGGCGCCTGCCCCAACCTGGAGGACCGCGCCAAGATCGTGGGCCTGCTCGCCCCCGAGCGCGTGGGCGTGACGTTGTCCGAAGAGTTCCAACTCGTTCCCGAACAGGCCACCGACGCGATCGTCATCCATCACCCGGAGGCGAAATACTTCAACGCATGACCGCAACCGGCGGCCGCCCGGCCGTGGACCACGTGGCCCCGTGCCCGCAGGCGGTGCTGTTCGACCTGGACGGCACGCTCATCGACACCGAGAGCCTGTGGATGGACACCGAGGCCGAGGTCGCCGAGGCACTGGGCGGCCGGTGGACGCAGGCTGACCGCGCGGCCAACGTCGGCGGCTCGGCGCGCGCGGCGGCCGAGTACATCGTGCGCGCCACCGGCACCGGCACCGCCGTCCCCGAGGTCATGCGGATGCTCGCGGCGGCGATGCGGCGGCGGCTGGCCTCCGGGGCGGCGCCGCGCCCGGGCGCGAAGGAGCTGCTGGCGGAGGTCCGCCGCGCCGGGCTGCCCACCGCCCTGGTGACCTCCACGCACCGGCCGCTCCTGGAGGTCTCCATCGGCGCCGTCGGGGCCGAGCACTTCGACGTGACCGTCGCCGGCGACGAGGTCGCGCGGAACAAGCCGCACCCGGAGCCCTACCTGACCGCCGCCCGGCTGCTCGGCGTCGACCCGGCCCGCTGCGTCGCCCTGGAGGACTCGCCCGCGGGCGTGGCATCGGCGCAGGCGGCCGGCTGCGTCACGGTGGCGGTTCCGCACCTGCTGCCGATCGAGCCGGCCGAGCGGCGCGTGGTCGTGCACTCGCTCGTCGGCCTGGACGCGGCGTGGCTGCGGGCGACCGCGGCCGCCCTCAGCCGGGTCTGAGGCGGGCCGGCCCCGCCCGAGGCGGGCGGGGCGCCGGCCGGCGCCGGGACCGGCGGAGGAGGCGCCGCCGGTCCCGGTACCGCGGAGGCTGCCGCGGCGGACCGCGCCCCTCGACCTCCTCACATCGCCGCAATTTCGGGCGTATCGGTTTTTAGCCACGATTCGGTCACACCCCGAAAAGTGCCGCATTGTGCATTAGGGTGCGACGTACGTCGGTCGCCATGCGTCACCAGCCCGTTCCCAGTCGTGTCCACGCCGTCCGGCGCGGTCGCCGCAGGTCATGGGCCGTTGGCGGTGCGCCGGCGTCGCTGCGGACTCGGGTGCCCATCCCACCCCTCGACCCCCACGAGAAAGGTGACTGCCAGTGCGTCAACGGGTTCTGACGATGACCGCGATCGGCGCCGCCGCCGCGCTGCTGCTGAGCGCGTGCGGCGGCGGTGGCGGCGGTGACGGCGACAGCGCCGGCGGAGCGGAGTTCAACCAGGGGCTCACGGAGGTCACCAACCCCTCCGACCAGAGCGGCGGCACGCTGCGCTTCGCCATCAGCGCCAACGTCGAGAGCACCGACCCGGGCAACACCTACTACGGCTACGTCTGGAACTTCAGCCGCTACTACGCCCGCACCCTCTACACCTACGCCGCCCAGCCGGGCGAGGCGGGCCGCGAGGTGGTCCCGGACCTCGCCGAGGACATGCCCGAGGTGAGCGAGGACGGGCTCACCTGGACGGTGCGGCTGAAGGAGGGGCTGCGCTACGAGGACGGCTCGCCCATCGTCGCCGAGGACATCAAGTACGCCATCGCGCGCAGCAACTTCGGCGAGCAGGCGCTGCCCAACGGTCCGAAGTACTACCAGCAGCTGCTGGCCGACAGCGACGACTACGAGGGCCCCTACGCCAACGAGGACGACCCGCTGGCCGGGTTCGACGGCATCGAGACACCGGACGAGCGCACCCTGGTCTTCCACCTCAAGGAGCCGTTCTACGACTTCACCTATGTCATGGTGCCGCCGCAGAGCGCGCCGGTCCCGGCCGAGGCGGACCGGGGCGAGCAGTACCAGGCGCGGGTGGTCTCCTCCGGCCCCTACCGGTTCGAGGACGACTGGACCCCGGGCAACGGCCTCACCCTGGTGCGCAACGAGGAGTGGGACCCCGAGACCGACCCGGTCCGCACGGCGCTGCCGGACCGGATCACGCTGGAGGAGGGGATCGAGCAGAACGAGATCGACCAGCGGCTGGTCAACGGCCAGCTCGACGTCGACCTCGGGGGCACCGGCCTCGGTCCGGCGATGAAGGGGCAGCTCGTCACCGACGAGGAGGCGCGCGCCAACATCGACAACCCGGAGAACGGCGCGCACTACTACCTCGCCGTCAACACGCAGGTGGAGCCGTTCGACGACCAGGCGTGCCGGCAGGCCGTGCAGTACGCCCTCAACCGCGACGCGGTGCAGCGGGCCTGGGGCGGCGAGATCGGCGGGAGCATCGCCACCCAGGTACTGCCTCCGATGATCGCCGGGGCCAACCCCGATCTCGACCTGTACCCCTCCGAGGACAACACCGGCGACATCGACATGGCGCGTGAGAAGCTCGCCGAGTGCGGTGAGGACGGCGGGATCTCCGCCAACATCGGTGTGCGCGCCGACCGCCCGGCCGAGGTGGCCGCCGCCGAGGCCATCCAGGAGGCCCTGACCCGCGCCGACATCGAGGTGAACATCCGGCAGTACCCGTCGGACACCTACACCAACACCCAGGCGGGCTCGCCGTCGTTCGTGCACGAGAACGAGCTCGGGCTGATGATCTACGGCTGGATGCCCGACTGGCCGACCGGCTACGGCTACATGAGCCAGATCCTGGACGGCGACGCGATCAAGGAGGCCGGCAACTCCAACCTCTCCGAGCTGGACGACCCGGAGATCAACGAGCTGTTCGACGAGGTCATCACCGTGGAGGACCCCGACGAGCAGGCGGAGATCTACGCCCAGATCGACGAGCTGGTGATGGAGCAGGCCGTCATCGTCCCGATGGTGTTCCACAAGGCGGTGCTGTACCGCCCGGACAACCTCACCAACGCCTACTTCAACCCGAGCTGGAAGATGTTCGACTACGCGGCGCTGGGCACCTCGGAGACGGGGTCCTGACGCCCCGGGGCGGCCCCCGCGGGGCCGCCCCGACGCGGGTCCCTCCCTAGGGGACTCACCCGATTCCGCGGCGGGCCCGTAGGTGCGAGACTGGATATATGCCGACGCAGATCCCGTTCGAAGGTCCGATGCTCGGAGCGGCCCTCACCATCGTGGGCCTGCTCGTCTCCTGGGTGGTGTGGCGCCGCCGCGGCGCGGCCGCCGGGCTGCGCGGCGTGGCGTGGTCGCTGCTGCCGCTCGCGGCCGGGCTCATGGGCCTCATGTCCATCCTGTGGCGGCTGGTCCGCGACCTCGCCGGCTTCTTCGCCGGCCTGGTGTTCAACCCGGTCGTGTGGGCCGGGGTGGCGGTGGCCGCGGTCGCCGTGGTGCTGTGGGTGGTCTCGGGCGTCATGCGGGCCCGGGGCCTGGGCGTCCGCGAGCGGCGCCCGTCCGGCGGCGGCGCGGCGAAGCCCGCCGCCGGCTCCGGCGACCGGCCGGCCGTGGGCGGCGCGGGCCCGGCCGCCGGCGCCGCACCGGGTGCGGCCGGCGCGGCGGGAAAGAAGCCGCGCACCGGCGCCGCCTCATCAGGCGACGACGACTTCAGCGACATCGAGGAGCTGCTCCGCCGCCGCGGCATCGGCTGACCGGAACCGGCCTCGCCCCGCGTCCCGGACCGCCGGCGCCGCGCGCCCCCTGGTGACCCGCCTGCCGCAGGCGGGTTTCCGTGTTGTTAGGGGGCGGCACGGGAGGGGCGCTGGCGGGCGAAGACTCCCGCGGGCCGGGGATCCGCCCAGTTGAGGCGCGCCTCTGCCGCTCCTCGGGGGTTCTCGGGCACACTCGGTGGCGCGACGCCGCCCGCGCCATGTTACGAGAAGTGACGGAACTATGAGGCTCGAATCACGATTGAGCTACAAGCAGACAAATTGGACGTTCTGCAAGCTACTGGAGCGTACATTGATCGCCGTGCACGTTGACGTGTTGGGCACGCGGCGCAGGCGTCCACCTGGGGATCCGGGTGGACCGCGGTCGCGCGCCTTTGGCAGTGGGCCGCCCGTTCACTGTCAGTGACGGCCGCTCCGGCCGGGCCGCCCGGCCCGGGACCCGCGGACCGGCCGCCGTCCGGACCATCCGCCGGACTCGACACCGCAGCCACAAGCGGAGTAGTGGGGGAGAAGTGGTGCCATGACCGCGCCTTTGGACGCATCCGAGTCGGCCGACCGGGCCGAACCGGAGGCGATCACCCACGGCGTTCGCAACACGGCGAACCGCTCCCTGCGCCAGATCGCGTGGCAGCGGTTCCGCCGCGACAAGGTGGCCCTGGGCGGCGGGATCGTCGTGGCCCTGCTGGTCCTCATCGCGCTCCTCGCGCCGCTGCTCACCCGGTGGTTCGGCTACCCGCCCAACGAGTTCCATCAGAGCCTGATCGACCCGCTCACCGGCGGCGTGCTCCGCGACCCCAGCGACCCCATGGGCGGACTGGACCCGATGGGCGGCATCAGCGCCGACCACCTGCTCGGACTGGAGCCGGTCAACGGCCGCGACCTGTTCAGCCGGATCGTCTACGGCGCGCAGATCTCCCTGCTCGTCGCCTTCGGCGCCACCGTGCTGTGCGTCGTCATCGGCACCTTCCTCGGCGTCATCGCCGGCTACTTCGGCGGCTGGGTCGACGCCGTCATCAGCCGGGCCATGGACATCTTCCTGGCCTTCCCGCTGCTGCTGTTCGCCATCGCGCTGGCCGGCGTGATCCCCGACGGGGCGTTCGGGCTGCAGGGCAACGGGCTGCGAGTCGGCGTCATCATCTTCATCATCGGGTTCTTCAACTGGCCCTACATCGGCCGGATCGTGCGCGGCCAGACCCTCACGCTCAAGGAGCGGGAGTTCGTCGAGGCCGCCCGCAGCCTGGGCGCGAGCAACTCCTACATCCTGTTCCGCGAGCTGCTGCCCAACCTGGTGACGCCCATCCTCGTCTACTCGACGCTGCTGATCCCGACCAACATCATCTTCGAGGCGTCGCTCTCCTTCCTCGGCGTGGGCATCAACCCGCCGACCCCCAGCTGGGGCGGCATGCTGTCCAACTCGCTGCAGTACTACACGACGTCTCCCCATTTCGTGATCATCCCGGGCCTGGCCATCTTCATCACCGTGCTGGCGTTCAACCTGCTCGGCGACGGCCTGCGCGACGCCTTCGATCCCCGCTCGACCGACTGAGCCGAAGAGCGCCGCGACCGCCCGGCCCCACCGGTGCCGGCGGTACGCGCCGGGGCGACGCACCCCCACCAGAACCCATCCCGCAGCGCGCGAGAAAGGCAACAACGTGAGGACCCAGAGGACATCCAGGAAACCCGCCCTCGGCGCCGTCGCCGTCGGCGCGGCGGCCACCCTGCTGCTGAGCGCCTGCGGCGGTGGCGGCGGTGGCGGGGGCGGCGGCGAGGCCGTCGGCAGCTACGACCAGGGCAGCACCGAGGTCGTCAACGCCTCCGACCAGGCCGGCGGGACGCTGCGCTACGCGATGTCCTCCGACATCGAGTCGCTGGACCCCGGCAACACCTACTACGGCTACGTGTGGAACTTCAGCCGCTACTACGCCCGCACCCTCTACACCTACAGCCCCGAGCCCGGCACCGGAGCGACGCAGGCGGTCCCCGACCTCGCCGAGGACATGCCCGAGGTCAGCGACGACGGCCTGACCTGGACCGTCCGGCTGCGCGAGGGCCTGGTGTACGAGGACGGCTCGCCCATCGTCGCCGAGGACATCAAGTACGCCATCGCGCGCAGCAACTTCGGTGAGCAGGCGCTGCCCAACGGCCCGAAGTACTTCGCCGCCCTGCTCGCCGACAGCGACGACTACGAGGGGCCCTACGCCAACGAGGACGACCCGCTGGCCGGGTTCGACGGCATCGAGACACCGGACGAGCGCACCCTGGTCTTCCACCTCAAGGAGCCCTTCGCCGACCTCGCCTACGTCCTGCTGCAGCCGCAGACCGCGCCGGTCCCGGCCGACGCCGACACCGGCGAGCAGTACCAGGAGCACGTCGTCTCCTCCGGCCCGTACAAGTTCGAGGGCGACTGGAAGCCGGGCAGCGGCATCACCCTGGTGCGCAACGAGGAGTGGGACCCCGAGACCGACCCGATCCGCCCCGCGCTGCCCGACCGCATCACCGTCGAGGAGAGCATCGAGCAGAACGAGATCGACCAGCGGCTGGTCAACGGCCAGCTCGACGTCGACCTCGCCGGCACCGGTCTCGGCCCGGCGATGAAGGGCCAGGCCATCACCGACGAGGCGCGCCGCGCCAACATCGACAACCCCGAGACCGGCGCGCTGCGCTTCGTCGCGGTGAACACCGTCGTCGAGCCGCTGGACGACGTCGCCTGCCGCCAGGCGGTCCTGTTCGCGGCCAGCCAGGAGGGCCTGCAGCGGGCCTGGGGCGGCGAGGTCGGCGGATCCATCCCGACCCAGATCATCCCGCCGGCGATCAACGGCTCCGACCCGAGCATCGACCTGTACCCGTCCGAGGGCCGCACCGGTGACCTCGACGCCGCCCGCGAGAAGCTGGAGGAGTGCGGCGAGGGCGACGGCTTCAGCACCAACATCGGCGTGCGCGCCGACCGCCCGACCGAGGTCAACGCGGCCGAGTCACTGCAGGAGAGCCTCGCCCGGGTGGGCATCGAGGCCGAGATCAAGCAGTACCCGTCGGACACCTTCACCAACACCCAGGCCGGCGCGCCGGACTTCGTGCACGACAACGACCTCGGGCTGATGATCTACGGCTGGATCCCCGACTGGCCGACCGGCTACGGCTTCATGAGCTCCATCGTCGACGGTGACAACATCCGCGACGCCGGCAACTCCAACCTCGCCGAGCTGGACGACCCGGAGATCAACGAGCTGTTCGACGAGGTCGTGCGCACCGAGGACCCGGAGGAGCAGGGCCGCATCTACAGCGAGATCGACCGCCTGGTCATGGAGAACGCCGCGATCCTGCCGATCGTGTTCGAGAAGTCGGTGCTGTACCGGCCGCAGAACGTGACCAACGTGTACTTCCACGCCGGGTGGTCGATGTACGACTACATGCCGCTCGGCACCACCAACGAGTAGTCGTCCCGTCCCTTCGATCCAGTCAGAAGGCAGGTGAAGTCCGCGGGGGCGGCCGGGCCGCGCACGGCCCGGCCGGCCCCCAGCGGCCGGCCACGTTGATCGCATACATCCTCCGTCGTCTCG
This sequence comes from Marinitenerispora sediminis, assembly GCF_003336425.1. Taxonomy (GTDB): domain Bacteria; phylum Actinomycetota; class Actinomycetes; order Streptosporangiales; family Streptosporangiaceae; genus Marinitenerispora; species Marinitenerispora sediminis. The sequence goes on from NZ_QEIO01000056.1 coordinate 22,744, forward strand.
GGGCCGGCGCCCTGCTGCTCGTCATCGTCACGCTGGTGACCTTCGGGATCTTCTACGTCGTGCCGCGCCTGGCCGGGCAGACCACCGAACAGCTCGCCACCATGTACGTCGGCCGGGCCCCCACGCCCGAGGCCATCCAGGCCACCATCGACCGCCTCGGCCTGGACCAGCCGATCGCCCTGCAGTTCTGGGAGTTCCTCAAGGGCATCTTCGTCGGCGCCGAGTACCAGTTCGGGCGCAACGTCGTCGAGTGCTCGGCGCCCTGCTTCGGCTACTCCTTCCAGAACTACCAGGAGGTCTTCCCCGAGATCGTCCGCCGGCTCCCGGTGACCTTCTCCCTGGCGATCGGGGCGGCCGTCATCTGGCTGGTCGGCGGCGTCACGGTCGGCATGGTCTCCGCCATCAAGAAGGGCAGCGTCTTCGACCGCATCGCCATGGGCATCGCCCTGGCGGGCGTCTCGCTCCCGGTGTTCTTCACCGGCCTGCTCGCCCTCGCCTTCCTCGTGCACGCCTGGGGCATCTTCCCCTCGCCCGGCTACACCCCCTTCCTGAACAACCCGGTCGCGTGGGCGACCGGCCTCGTCCTGCCCTGGCTGACGCTGGCCTTCCTGCACGCCGCGATGTACGCGCGCCAGACCCGCGCGGGCATGCTGGAGACCATGGGGGAGGACTACATCCGCACGGCGCGCGCCAAGGGGCTGAAGGAGCGCACCGTGGTGTTCAAGCACGGACTGCGCCCCACCCTGACCCCGATCCTCACCATCTTCGGCCTGGACCTCGGGCTGGTGCTCGGCGGCGCGGTGCTGACCGAGCAGGTGTACTCGCTCAACGGCATCGGGCGCTACGCGGTCCAGGCCATCGTGCAGAGCGACCTCCCCGTCATCCTGGGCGTCACCCTGTTCGGGGCGTTCTTCGTGGTGGTCTGCAACCTCATCGTCGATCTGCTCTACGCCTGGGTGGACCCGCGGGTCCGCGTCGCGGGGTAGCGCGCGGCGGCCCCGCGGCCGCCGTCGGCAGACCCGCCCACCACGACACCACCGCGCCTCCGTCCGTTTGGGAGGCGGCCGAGCAGAAGGAAGACCGGCAATGACCACACCGGGAACCGGACAGGCGCCCGACACCGCGGAGGCGGTCGTCAGCGTCCGCGACCTGAAAATCACCTTCCCGACGCTGGACGGCGACGTCCACGCGGTCGACGGCCTGTCGTTCGAGGTCCCCGCCGGCGGCGCGCTGGGCATCGTCGGCGAGTCCGGCTCCGGGAAGAGCGCCACCTCGCTGGCCCTGATGGGCCTGCACCGGGGGACCCGCGCGCGGATCAGCGGTGAGCTCCTCGTGGCGGGCACCGACGTGGTCACCGCCACCGACCAGCAGGTCCGGGCGATGCGCGGCAACGACATCGCCATGGTGTTCCAGGACCCCATGTCGTCGCTGCACCCGCAGTACACCATCGGCAACCAGATCGTCGAGGCGTACCGCACCCACCACCCCGGCGCCGGGGCGGCCGAGGCGCGCCGCCGGGCCGTCGACGCGCTGGAGCGGGTGGGCATCCCCGAGGCCGCGCGGCGGATCCACTCCTACCCGCACGAGTTCTCCGGCGGCATGCGCCAGCGCGTCCTCATCGCCATGGGGCTGGTCTGCGAACCGAAGGTGCTGCTGGCCGACGAGCCGACCACCGCACTCGACGTCACCGTCCAGGCGCAGATCCTTGACCTGCTCGACGACCTGCGCCGCGACCTCGGTATGTCGCTCATCCTGGTCAGCCACGACCTCGCTGTCGTCGCCGGGTCGGTGGACCGGGTGCTCGTCATGCAGAAGGGCCGGGCGGTCGAGCAGGGCGACGTCCGCACGGTGCTGTCCGAGCCGGAGCACCCCTACACCCAGGCGCTGCTCGCCGCGGTGCCGCGGGTGGAGGTCTCCCGGGCCCAGCGCCGCGCCCAGGTCCGGGCGGAGCGCGCGGTGGCCGCCGAGCAGGAGCGGGCCGCGGAGCGGGAGCACGGAGCGGAGCCGGCGCGGGAGCCGGAGGCGGCGCCGGCGCCGCCTCCGGCCGCGGCGGCGCCCGCGGCCGAGGCCGGAGGCGGGGAACCGCTGCTCCGGGTCGAGAACGTCCGGCAGCGCTTCCGCGTGCGCGGCGGGATGTTCGGCGCGGCCAGCTACTTCTACGCGGTCGACGACGTCTCCTTCGAGCTGCACCGGGGGGAGACGCTCGGGATCGTCGGCGAGTCGGGTTCGGGCAAGAGCACGCTGTCCCGGATGATCATGCGGCTGCTCCAGCCGACCGAGGGCCGCGTCGTCTTCGAGGGCCGCGACATCACCCGGCTCTCGGACCGGCAGCTGCGCCCGCTGCGCCGCGACATCCAGATGATCTTCCAGAACCCGTACTCGTCGCTGAACCCGCGGCTCACCATCGGCGACAGCATCGGCACCGCGCTGCGGGTGCAGGGCGAGCGCAACGGCAAGGTGGTCCGCCAGCGGGTCCAGGAGCTGCTGGAGCGGGTCGGGCTGGAGCCCGCGCACTACAACCGCTTCCCGCACGCGTTCTCCGGCGGCCAGCGCCAGCGCATCGCCATCGCCCGCGCGCTGATCCTGCGGCCGAAGCTGGTCATCTGCGACGAACCCGTCTCCGCGCTGGACGTGTCCACGCAGGACCAGGTGCTGCGGCTGCTCGCGGAGCTCCAGGACGACTTCGACCTCACCCTGATCTTCGTCGCCCACGACCTGGCCGTCGTCCGGCAGGTCAGCGACCGGGTCGCGGTGATGCGCAAGGGCCGCATCGTGGAGATGAGCGACGGCGACTCGGTGTACGAGCAGCCCCGGCACGACTACACCCGGCAGCTGCTGGCCGCCGCCCCGGTCCTCGACCCCGACGAGGCCCGCCGGCTGCGCGCCGAGCGCCACCGCCTGCGCCGCCAGGCCGGCGACAACGCCGGCGTCTGAACCGCGCGGGGGAGGCGGGCAGCCGCCCGCCTCCCCCGCTCACGCGCCCAGCGTGGCGGCGGCCCGCCGCGCGGCTCGGCCGTCCCGCCGCGGCCGGAGGCCTCAGTACCCGCCGCGGGTCCGCCGGGCGGCCGGACGGCTGCGGCGCCCCGCCCCGGCCAGGCCGCCGCGCTGGAAGGCCCGCACCAGCTCGCCGCCCAGGTTGGCGCCGGCGCCGAGCGCCAGGCCCACCGCCACCGCCTCCGACACGCTCAGCAGACCCGCCACCGGGTCGCCGAGGCTGATCTGCAGCAGGCCCCGGTACAGGATGCTGCCGGGCAGCAGCGGCGCGATCGAGGGGATGATGTAGGGCAGCACCGGCCGCTGGGTGCGCCGTGCCAGCCAGTGCGAGATCACCCCGATCACCACCGCGCCCGCCGCGGTCCCCACGACCGGTGGCACGTGCAGCGTCGCCGGGCTGGCCAGGGTGGCGTAGACGACCCAGATCAGGATGCCCATCACCGCGGTGGCCGGCAGCATACGGGGAGGGACGGCCAGGGAGATCGCGAAGGCGACGGCGATCCCCGCCGCGCTCAGCAGCACCGCCGGTTCGAGAGAGGTGCCGGCCGAGGGGAGGCTGTCCAGCTTCATGTCGACGCCGAGCCGCACGGCGGTGTAGGCCACGGCGCCCACCCCGGACACGATCGCGCCCAGGGTGAAGAACACCTCCAGGAGCCGCGCCGACGCCGACACGTAGCTGCCGCTGATCCCGTCCTGCAGGCTGGAGACCAGCGGCCGGCCGGGGAGCAGCGCCATGATGTTACCGGTGATGACCGCGCCGGCCTGCAGGCCGAGGTCGAGTTCCGAGCTCGCCCACAGCAGCGCCACCCCCATGCTGGAGGCCAGCACCGCCGCCGCCGTCATCTGGTAGAACTCCGCCACCCCGCGCTTGGCCAGGAAGACCGACGCGCGGTCGCCCAGCACCGTCGCGGCGAAGGCCGCCGCGGCGACGATGAACTGGCCGCCGACCATGAGGCTGGCGCTGAAGGCGATGAGGCCGAACGCCGTCACCAGCAGCCAGTGCGGATACGGCGGGCGGGCGCGCTTGATCATGCGCAGCCGGGCGATCGCCCCCTCCAGCTCCACCTGGCCCAGCGCGGCGTCCTGCACCAGCGTGTGCAGCTCGTTCACCCGGAAGTAGTCCAGCGTGCGCCGCCGCACCACGCGTTCGCCGGTGACCGGCGGGTGGTCGCCCCCCGGGTGGCAGGACAGCGTGAGGGCGGTGAAGGTGACCGAGACCTCGCTGCGCGGCAGCTCGAAGGCCACGGACAGGCTGAGCATCGCCTCGCTCACGGCCTCCGTGGCCTCGCCGCTGGCCAGCAGGAGCTCGCCGACCCGCAGCACGAGGTCGATGGCGCGGGGATCGGGAAGCTCGACGGCGTCGTCGTCGAGGCCGTCGGCGCCCAGTTCGGTCTCTCGGGCGGCGCGCCAGTCCCGGAGCCGGCTCAGCAGGTTGTACTCGTTCAGCGGGGCGGGCCGCTGTGGTCGCTGCGCCATCGGCGGTCTTCGATACCTCCTCGCGAGAGTCTCGCGGCTCGGGCGGGCGGCGACGGCGCGCCCGGATGTGGGGTCATGGGATCAGCGGGCTCGCGCCTCGTGGAGCGGCAGCGGTGCGGCCGCCGTCGTCCGGCGGCCGCGGCCACCCCATGGGACGCGCGTACCCGTGGTGCGGTTGGCGGGAATCCGGGGCGGAGCCGGTGAACTGCGTCACCGCTTCGCGGCGGCGGCCGAGCGGTCCGGCGCCGAAGCGCCGCCCGCCGCCGGCGGACGCCGCCGCATCGTTTCCGCAGGTCATGCCGCCCCCCATGCTAGGTCGTGCCGGGCGGGCGCCCGTCCACCGGCCGCCCCCGTGTGTCACCGCTACCCGTTCTCGGCGCGGGTGCCCGCGGGCGGGGACCCGCCGCCGCGCCGTTCGTGGCGGGCTCAGTCGCCCTCGCCCGGGCGGATGACCCCGGTCTCGTAGGCGTAGACCACCGCCTGCACCCGGTCGCGCAGCCCCAGCTTGGTGAGCACGTTGCCCACGTGCGTCTTGACGGTGGTCTCGCTGACCACCAGTTCCCGGGCGATCTCGGCGTTGGACAGCCCGCGCCCGAGCAGCCGGAGCACCTCGCGCTCCCGCTCGGTGAGGCGGTGCAGCAGGGGCGGCGGCGCCTCGCGGGTGCTGGGCAGCTTGTCGGCGAAGCGGTCCAGCAGCCGCCGGGTCACCGCGGGGGCCACGATCGCCGCTCCGTCGGCCACCACGCGGATGGCCGCCACGAGTTCGTCCGGCGGGACGTCCTTGAGCAGGAAGCCGCTCGCTCCCGCGCGCAGCGCCTCCACCACGTACTCGTCCAGGTCGAAGGTGGTGAGCACCAGCACCCGGACCTCCTGGCCCGCGCCCCGCGCCCACGCCAGGATCTCGCGGGTGGCGTCGATGCCGTCCTTGACCGGCATCCGGATGTCCATCAGCACCACGTCGGGCAGCAGGCGCCGGGTCGCGGCGAGCGCGTCGTGGCCGTTGGCGGCCTCACCGACGACGGACACCTCGGACTCCGACTCCAGGATGAGCCGGAACCCGGTGCGCAGCAGCGGCTGGTCGTCGACCAGCAGGACGCGGATGGACATGCCGTAATTGTCGCCGACCGGCGGAGCCGCGGCGAACGGTGCGCCGCCGCCGTGCGTCACCGCGCCGCCGCCGTCTCGGGGCGCTCGGCGCCGGAGCGGTTCTCGGGCACCCGGGCGCGCACGGAGAACCCCCCGCCGGGCCGCGGGCCGGCCTCCAGGTCGCCGCCGAACAGCGACACCCGCTCCCGCATGCCCAGCAGTCCGTGCCCGGGCTCGTCACCGCCGCGCGCGCCGCCGGGCGGCCCCGCGCCGTCGTCCTCGACACGGACCGACACCGCGCCCGGCTCGAAGCGGAGCGCGACCTCCGCCGCCGCGTCCGGCCCCGCGTGCTTGAGCACGTTGGTCAGCGATTCCTGCACCACGCGGTACAGCGTCAGCTCCAGCCCGGGCGGCAGCGCGCGGGCCACGCCTTCCGTGCGCAGCGCGACCGCCAGCCCGGTCTCCCGCACCTGGGCCAGCAGGTCGGGGATGTCGGCGAGCCCCGGCTGGGGGCCGCGGTCGGCGTCCGCCGAGGCCGACGTGCGCAGGACCCCCACGATCCTGCGCATCTCCGACAGCGCCTGCCGGCCGGTCTCCTCGATGTCCTCCAGGGCCTGGCGCGCCCGGTCCGGCGACCGGGCGATGACCCGCCGGCCGGCCGTGGCCTGCACGGTCATCACGCTCACGTGGTGCGCGACGACGTCGTGGAGCTCGCGGGCGATCCGGGAGCGCTCCTCCGCCAGCACCGCGCGGGCGTGCGCGTCGCGGGCGTGCTCCAGCCGGGTCGCCCGCGCCTGGAGTTCGGTGAGGTGCGCCGCCCGCAGCCGGCCGAGCCGGCCGAGCCACCACGCGCCCGCGATCCAGCTCAGGTAGAACACCACGTCCCACCAGCCGGTCCGCATCTCGTTGAACGGCGAGGCCACGGTGGTGGCGACGTTGACGGCGGTACCGCAGCCCAGGCCGGCCAGCGAGCGGCGCAGCGGCAGGTGCCGGCCGCCGGAGTAGACGGCCACGGCCGCGCCGATCGACACCACGCCCTGGACGAACACCCCGATATGGTCGGCGGCCAGGCCGGCCAGGGGCAGCAGCACGAACACGGTCCCCGGGAAGCGGCGCCGGGCGAGCAGCAGCAGGGCGAGGCCCACCCCGGCGACCTGCCCGGCGAGGTCGTGCTCCCAGCGCCACATGGGCGTGTGCGCCTTGACCGAGACCATGGTGAAGTTGAGCCCGGACAGCAGCACGACGATCAGCGCGTCGGTGAGCACCGCGCGGTAGGGCACCCGCGCCCAGCCGTCGCGGACAGCGGAGCGGGAATCCGGTCCAGACTCCGTCACGACCACCACGCTAGAACCGGTTCCGGCCGCGCGTGCCCTTCTCGGGGGTGATCCCGCCTCCTTCGCCGGGATGACGCGGGCGGGGTCCGGCCGGCGGGCCCGGCGCCTACCCCGCCGGGACGGGCAGCGGCGGCGGAGTGCCGCCGAACTCGGGGCAGAGCTCGCGGTGGTCGCACCAGTCGCACAGTCTGCTGCGGCGCGGCGACCACTCCCCGGACCGGGACGCATCCTCGATGGCGCGCCAGATGGCGTCGATCTCGGCCTCGACGGCCAGCAGCTCCTGCTCGGTGGGCTCGTACCAGCGCACCCCGCCGTCGCCGAGGTACATGAGCTGCAGCCGGGTGGGGACCTCCCCCATCTCCCGCCAGATCATCACGGCGTAGCAGAAGATCTGGAACCGGGCCTTGTCCTCGAAGCGGGGGGCCGGCGTCCGCCCGGTCTTGTAGTCGACGATGCGGATCTGGCCCGTGGGCGCGATGTCCAGCCGGTCGAGGTAGCCGCGCAGCCGCAGCCCCGACTCCAGCGTGACCTCCAGCCGGAGCTCCCGGTCGCGGGGCTCCAGCAGGTCCGGGCGCTCCATCTCGAAGTAGCGCCGGACGAGGTCGCGGGCGGCGTCCAGCCAGCGGGCCTCCTCGGCCTCGTCGGAGAACAGGTCCGCCACCTCGGGACGCTTGTCGCGCAGCTGCCGCCACTGCGGTTCCAGCAGGGCCAGCGCCGACCGCGCTGTCCGGGTCTCGGCGGGGAGCTCGAACAGCCGCTCCAGTACCGCGTGCACCAGGGTGCCGCGGACGGCGGCCGCGCTCGGGCGCTCCGGCAGCCGGTCGATGACGCGGAAGCGGAACAGCAGCGGGCACTGGAGGAAGTCGGTGGCCCGCGACGGCGACAGCGCCCGGGCGAGGGGGACGAAGTGCGGGGAGTCCATGGACGCACAGCCTACGCGCGCCCGCGCCGGGGGGTCGGCCCCGTCCACAGGCGTCCGGGCCGGCGGCGCGGCACGGCGGGTCCCGCCGCCGTCCGCGACCACGTAGCCTGGCGATGTGAGCCAACATGACAGCGGAAACCCGTCAGCGCGGCCGCGGCGGCGGTCCGGCCTCCTGATGGGGCGGCCCTTCGGGATCCCGGTGTACGTCTCCCCGTCCTGGCTGGTCATCGCGGCGATCATCACGGTGCTGTACGAGCCCGTTGTCGAGGGGGCGCTGGCGCTGGGCCCGCTCTCCTACCTGGTGGCGTTCGTCTTCGCGGTGCTGCTGTACGCGTCGGTGCTGGTCCACGAGCTGGCGCACTCGGTCGTGGCGCGGATGTACGGGCTGCCGGTGCGCCGCATCACCCTGTACATGCTCGGCGGCGTCTCCGAGATCGAGCGGGAGGCGCCCACCCCGGGCCGGGAGTTCTGGGTCGCCTTCTCCGGTCCGCTGCTGTCGCTCGTGCTGGCGGTCGCGGGGTTCGTGGGCTACCAGTTCGTGCAGCCGGCCAGCATCCTCGGCGTGCTGGTCTGGCAGCTGTGGGTGGCCAACCTGCTCGTCGGCGTGTTCAACCTGCTGCCCGGTCTGCCGCTGGACGGCGGCCGGCTGCTGCGGGCGCTGGTGTGGGCCCTCACCCGCCGGCCGGGGATCGGGACCGCGGTGGCGGCGTGGGTCGGCCGCGCGCTCGCGGTGCTGGTCGTCCTGCTGCCGTTCGCGTCGGCGTGGCTGGGCGCCACCTCGCTCAGCCTGTTCGCCGTGCTGTGGGCGGTGCTGCTCGGGTCGTTCATCTGGATGGGGGCCGGCTCCTCGCTGCGGGCCTCCCGGTTCCGGGAGCGGCTGCCGCGGCTGCGCGGCCGGGTACTGGCCCGGCGGCCGGTGGCGGTGCCGTCCGACACGTCGCTCGCCGAGGCGCAGCGCCGCATGGCGGAGGGCGAGGCGGGCGCCATCATCGTGGTGGACTCCGCCGGGACGCCCACCTCGATCGTCAGCGACACCGCGGCCTCCGCCGTCCCGGAGCCGCGCCGGCCCTGGGTGCCGGTGTCCAGCGTCGCCCGGGCCATCACCCCCGACATCATGATCCCGGCCGACCTGTCCGGCGAGGAGCTGCTGGAGGCGCTGCGCGGCCGCCCGGTGCCGGAGTACCTGCTGGTGGAGACCGACGGCTCGGTCTACGGCGTGCTGCGCGCCGCCGACGTCAACGCCGCCTTCGCCGACGTGTGAGCGGCGCCGGGGCCCCCGCCCCGGGCCGTTGACGGGGAGCGGGGCTGGGGCGTCGCCGTCGGCGGCCCCGGAGCGTTCACGGTGCGCGCGCCACGGTGGCGCAGGCCCGGCCGGTGCCGCGACGTCCGGACGGCCGCCTGCGTCCCCTGGCGCAGCGGTGGCGCCCGTCGGCGCGGACTCCGTCTCTCAGCCGAGGACCGGGAGACGACCACGCTCCCCGGGCCGGCCACGGCCTCCGGGGTAGCGGGGCGGGGCCGGGGACAGGGCCCGGCACGCTCGCTGGTGGCGAGGCGGCCGCAGGTCCGCGATCGCGTCCCGGCACCACGGGGGCCGCGGTCCCGCGGACCGGTGCGGCTCGGCGGGCAGCCGCGGCCCCGCTCGCGCCGGTGCCGCGTCGAAGCCAGGACGAGGAGGCCGTCGCCCAGCTGGACGCGGAACGCGTGCGAAGGGGCGCCGGGGCCCCGGTCCTCGGCGCGCTTCGCCGTGGAAGCCCGCGCTGCGGCCGACCCCCGCCGACGAGCCGGGTACGGCCCGGACGCGATCGCGGACCTGCGGCCGCCTCGCCACCAGCGAGCGTGCCGGGCCCTGTCCCCGGCCCCGCCCCGCTACCC
>NZ_QEIO01000057.1 GCF_003336425.1 Marinitenerispora sediminis
GGGCTGGGCTGGGCCCGACTGACCGCGGTGGGCGGACCAGCGTCCGGCCGGTATCGAAACCGCCTACCGGGCTCCCCCCGGCTCCGCTTCCCCCGGCCTCCGGCCAGCGCCCGCGGCCCCACGCCGGGCGGTCCGCTCGCGGAGGGTGCTCAGCGACCGCGCCGCGGCGGCCATCCGCCAGCCGCCCGCCTCTGGCTCCCCCGACAGCTGGTCCTCCACGCCCCCATGCGGGTCGGCGCCCGCGGTGGCGGGCCGGGCGGTGTGATCCCGACGTCCTCCCCTCGGCTCCGCCACCCGCCGGAGGCCGCCGCGGCCACCACGGGCGCGGCGTCGGGGAGACCGGCAGGACGGTCGCGGTGAGCACGGCGGCGGACCGCACGCGTACCGCGGCACGGAGCGGGCGGTCGTCCCGTCCCCGGGGAATCCGGATCCGGTCAGGGGCTCCGCAGCCGCCCTCTGACCGGAATAGAGTGTGAGGTGCCCCTTCTCCCTGCTCGCGCAGAAAGTTCCCCCCTGTGGACACCCCCCATGAGGTCTCGCCGGGCCCCGACGCCCGCATGGAGCCGGGTCCCGACGCCCGGCCGCAGCCGGGTCCCGCGGCCCGGCCGGAGTGGCCGCCGCCCGCACCGCCGCGGCGCGGTGCGGCGCCGGTCCTGATCGCCGCCGCCGGCTCAGCCGTGGCCGCGCTGGTCGCGCTGGTCATCTGCGTGGCGCTCGTGGTCGCCTCCCTGGACACGCCCGCAAGCGCCGCGGGCAAGCCGAGCTCCTCGGTACCGCATCCGGGCCACCCCCGGCCCGCTGCGGAGGTCGTGCTCGACGACCACCCCGTGTACGACCTGGCCGGCCCCCGGACCGCCGCGTGCGCGGAGCCGGACCTCGACCCGGACTCCGCGAACTCGTGGGAGGGCTTCAACTCCGAGATCGGCGCGTGCCTGGACGACGTGTGGTTTCCGACGCTCGTCGACCTCGGTGTGCGCCCCGCCTCCCCCACCCTGGTCGTGCTCGACGACAACGACGTGGACGGCGAGGACGAGACGGCCATGACCCTGGCCTACTACGACGACTGGGACCAGACGATCAACGTGGTGATGCCCAGCGTCACCGAGATGTCGGAGACCGTCCCCGGTGCCGACGACGAGGGCGTCTGGGTGGCCCTGCTCGCGCACGAGTACGGCCACCACGTGCAGGCGCAGGTCGGCATCCTCGACCGCTCCTACATCGAGGAGGAGAAGGCCGAGAACGAGGCGGCCAGCCTGGAGATGCTGCGGCGCACCGAACTCCAGGCGGAGTGCTTCGGCGGCGCCGCACTGCGCGCCCTCGACATGTTCTCGCAGCGGGACGCCGACGCCATCAACGAGGCGTTCAACGGCGGCGACGACCTGGACACGCACGGCACGGAGGAGAACCGCAAGTACTGGTTCCTCCAGGGGTGGAACGGCAGCACCGTGGAGGACTGCAACACCTACGGCGCCGACGCGCGGCTGGTGAGGTAGCGGGCGGGAGCCGCTCCGGCGATCCGCAGCGGCCCGGCCCCGCCTGCGTCGGCCGTACCGCGAGCGCGGGCGGCGGGGCGCTCCCCGGCCCGGCGCGGCCGAGGCTGCATCGCTCCTCGGGGCCGAGGCCGTCCCGACGTCGCCGCCCGCCCGGAGCGCCGGAGCGGCCCGGGCGGCGCCGACCGAAGAACCACCGGTGCCGCCGCGCCCCTGGGCCGTCCCGGCACCCCGAGGGCCCGGCGGCCGACCGCCCGCCCCACCAGCCGACGGCCGGAGGTCCACCGGACCGGGAACGCCCGCCGGCGGCGCCGCGGTCCCGCGCTCCGGGGCTCGGCAGGGCAGTCGGAGCGCCGGGACTCGCCATCTCCGGCCCCGCGCCGCGATGATGGCGGACATGGACAACCGACGACTCGTGCGGCGCTCGAAGTTCCTCGCGCGCGTGCTGCGGCACGAGCCCGAACTCCTCGGGCTCACGCTCGACCCGGCCGGGTGGGTGGCGGTCGACGACCTGCTCGCCGCCTGCCGCCGCGCCGGCGTCGAACTGACCCCCGCCGACCTGGACGAGGTGGTCGCGCGCAACGACAAGAGCCGGTTCGCCTTCAGCCCCGACCGGCGGCGCGTCCGGGCCCAGCAGGGGCACAGCGTCCCGGTCCGGCTGGACCTTCCCGAGACGGTGCCGCCCACCACGCTGTACCACGGCACGGTCGGCCCCTCGCTGCCCGCGATCTTCACCGAGGGGCTGCGCCCGATGGCCCGGCACGACGTGCACCTCTCCCCCGATCCGGAGACGGCCCGCCGGGTCGGCGCCCGGCGCGGCCGACCGGTGGTCCTGCGCGTCGCGGCCGGCCGCATGCACGCCGACGGACACGCCTTCCGGGTCAGCGGCAACGGCGTGTGGCTGGTGCCCGCCGTGCCCGCGCACTACCTGGACGTCCTGCCGGAGGACCCGGCGGGCTCCTGACCTACCGCGGGGGACGCGGCCCGAGACGACGCTGGCGCTGAGCCGGTCCCGGATCACCGGCGCGCTGCGCGGTCGGCCCGGTCGGGGCAACCGCCCCGAGGCCGCCGAGCGCCCCGATCGGATAACGCTGTCCGCACGGATGTGCGGGAATCGGCCCGTGTTCGTCCCGGATGGTGGCGCGGGACCGGCCGCCTGCTCTATTTTCTATACACGATCGTATGCGTATAGAAAAGAGGAGGCACCGTGGACCAGGTGGCCGTGCTGATCACCGGGGCCGGGCCGACCGGGCTGACGCTGGCCTGCGGACTGGCCGCGCAGGGTGTCGGGGTCCGTGTCGTCGACCGCGCCGACGGCCCGGCGTCGACATCGCGGGCCAACATCCTGCACGCGCGGGGCGTGGAGGTGCTGGAGCGCCTGAAGGCCGTCGGTGACCTGCGCGAGCGGTCGCTGGCGCCGGTGGGGATGCGGATGCACGTGCGGTCGCGGCCGGTCGCGACGATGCGGTTCGCCCCGGACGCCCGCGAGTCGGTGCAGGCGCTGTTCGTCTCCCAGGCGCAGGTCGAGGAGCGGCTGCGGCGGCGGCTCGGCGAGCTGGGCGGCAGGGTCGAGTGGGGCATGACGGTCACCGGGGCCGCGCAGGACGCCGACGGGGTGACGGTCGAGTTCGCCGACGGTACGCGCGTGCGGGCGGGCTGGCTCGCCGGTTGCGACGGCGCGCGCAGCACCGTGCGGGAGGCCGCCGGGATCGGCTTCCCCGGTGTGCCGGTCGTGGAGAACTTCCTCCTGGCCGACGTCCATGCCGACTGGGACCGGGACCGGACCGTTTCGGCGGGGTTCTTCCACCGCGACGGGCTGCTGCTGGCGATCCCCATGCCAGGCGGGGGCGACGGCGGCGACCTGTGGCGGCTCATGGCCGACGTGCCGGCCCTCGATCGCCGCCTCAACGACGCCGACATCATCGCGCGCTTCGAGCAGCTCCTCGCCGAGCGGACCGGCCGGAGCGGGGAGCGCATCCGCGACGCGGTCTGGACCTCGGTCTTCCGCATCCACCGCAGGCTCGCGGCCGACTACCGCGACGGCCGCGTCCTGCTGGCCGGGGACGCGGCGCACATCCACAGCCCGATCGGCGGCAGGGCATGAACACCGGTATCGGCGACGCCGAGAACCTCGCATGGAAGCTGGCGCTGGTGGTGCGCGGCAGGGCGGCCCCGGCACTGCTCGATACCTACACGGCCGAGCGCCGCCCGCTGGCCACCGAGGTCCTGCGCACCACGACGGCCAACACCGAGATCCTGGTCGGCGAGAACGCGGCGGCCCGGTTCGCCCGGGACCGGCTCTTCGTCCCGCTCCTCAACTCCCCCTGGGTGCAGCGCCGGGCGACGCGCACCGCGTCGCAACTGGGGGTGAGCTACCGGCGAGGTCCGCTCGGCGGCCGGGGCCGCGGCCTCCGCCCGGGCGACCGCGTCCCGGACCGGGAATGCTCCCGCGCCGACGGAAGCCGCACGCGGCTGCAGACCGAACTGTGCCCGGCATGGGTGCTGCTCGCCCGACCCGATGCCAGCGTCGACGCGCTCGTGGACGCGGCCCGCCGCCATCTCGGGCAGGACGTCACCGTCCTGCTCGACCCCGGCGCCTCGGGATCTCCGCAGCTGGTGCGGCCCGACGGGCACCTGGGCTGGCGCGGCGACGACCCCGACGCGCTGCGCCGCTGGTGCACCAGCGTCCTGCACACCAGGATGGCCCCATGACCTCCCAGACACCGCACCGCAGGGGGCCGGGGCGCCCCCGCGATCCCCACGCCGACTCCGCCATCCTGCGCGCGGCCGTCGACCTGCTCATCGAGCGCGGCATCGACCAGACCAGCATGGAGGGCATCGCCAAGCGCGCGGGCGTGGCGAAGGTGACCGTCTACAAGCGCTGGAGCACCAAGGAGGACCTGCTCGCCGACGCGATCGAGAAGGTCCGCGACGACCTCCCGAGTGTCGACCCGGAGCACGCGGCCAGCGGACTGCCCGAGCTGCTCGAAACCCTGCTGCCCCGGTGGGGCGAGGCGCTCGCCGACCCCAGATACCGGGCGCTGTCGGCACGGCTGCTCGGCGCCGGCCCCGGCCACCCGGCGCTGCTGGAGTCCTACTGGCACCATCACGTACTCCCCCGCCGCGAACGATCCCGGGTGCTGCTCCGCGAGGCCCAGGCCCACGGCGTGCTGGCCCCCACCGCCGACATCGACATCCTGCTCGACATGATGGCCGGGGCGATCATCCACCACCTGCTCCTCGAACCCGGCGACCCGCACCCCGAGCAGGTCACCCGGTACCTGCGCAGGCTGCTCCGCCAAGCGGGCCTCACGCTGCCCGCCTAGCCCGGACGCCCGCCGGGCGGTCCGCCGCGTTCCCGGGCGGTACAGGCGCTCCGGCCGGCCCGGCCCCCGCCGGTCGCGCGCGGCGGCCGGCGGAGGCTCGCTCGCGTCACACCAGGGACTGGCCGCCGTCCACGGTGATCACCTGGCCGGTCATGTAGTTGTTCGCCATGAGGAACAGGGCGGACGCGCCCGCCTCGGCGGCGTCGCCGAACCGGCCGAGCGGGAGGCCCGCCCCGACCTCGGCGACGGCGGCGTCACCGCCGAGCCCGAAGCCGCCGCGCAGCAGCGGCGTGTCGAAGGCTCCGTAGCGGACGGTGTTCACCCGCAGCCGGCGCGGCGCGAACTCGACGGCGAGCGTCCTGGTGAGCGTCTCCACGGCGCCGGTGGCCACGACGGGGGCGCTCATGTTGGGGGCCGGGCGGATCGCCAGGTTGCCGGAGGTGAGGGTGATCGACCCGCCCGCCGGCAGCCGGCCCGCCGCGACCTTGGCGACGGCGAAGGCCCCCCAGATCCGGGTGAGGAGCACCGGGCGCAGGTCGTCGCGGGAGACCTGCTCGACCGGTCCGGCGCCTTCGAGCCCGCCGGCGGTCACCAGGACGTGGTCGACCGATCCGGCGCGGTCGAAGACCTCCGCCAGGGCGTCCTCGTCCGCGCCGTCGGCGGACACCCCGAGGACCGCCTCCGCGGGCCCGTCGCCGCGGACCCGGGCGACCGCGTTGTCCAGCCGGGCCCGGTCGCGGCCGACCAGCACCACCCGGGCACCGACCTCACGCAGCAGGACGCCGGCCGCCAGACCGATACCCGAGCTGCCGCCGACGATGACCGCGGTGGAACCGGTGAGCGCGCTCGGCAGCGGGGAGCGCACCGGCATGGGGGCCGTGGGGGCGGACGTGGTCATGATGACTCCTCATGAAATAAACCATCCGTTTGGTTTAGGACAGCTTGCCGGGGCGCGGCACCGAAGTCAACCGGATGGTTTAATTCAGGGCATGAGCTACGACGCAGAGGCGACCCGGCGGCGGATCCTGGAGGCCGCCATCGCCGAGTTCGCCGCCCACGGACTGGCCGGGGCCCGGGTCGAGCGCATCGCCTCCGCCGCCCGGGCCAACAAGCAGGCGATCTACCTGTACTTCGGCGGCAAGGAGCAGCTGTTCGGCACGGTCGTGCAGGCCAAGGTGGACGAGATCTGCCACACCGGCGCGTTCACCCCCGACTTCGTGGCCGAGACCGTCGGGCAGCTCTTCGACTGGTACCAGGAGAACCCGGACCTGGTCAGGCTGGTCCTGTGGGAGGCCCTGGAGACCCGCGGGAGCACGGTGCACGGGGAGGAGGAGCGCCGAGCCATGTACCGGGCCAAGGTCCGCTCCTACGTCGAGGCCGGAGCGGGCGCCGAGGTACCGGAGCCCGAACGCACCCGCGCCGTGCAGGACTGGGTGTTCACCATCCTCGGCCTGGTCGCCTGGAACTTCGCCGTGCCCCAGCTCTGCCGCCTCGTCCTCGACGAGGACGACGAGGCCGCCGCCCTCGCCCGCCGCCGCGAGGCCGTGGTGGCCGCCGCCCTCGCCCTCGTCGCGGACACGCGGCAGGCCCCCGCGTCCGCTCCGCTCCCGCCGTGAGCCGGCGCCCGCGGTCCAGCTCGACCCGGGCACCGGGCGCCGGGCAGGTACGACGGCGGCGGCAGGTCCGGGACCCGGAGTGGCGGCCTCGACCCGACGCACGTCCCCCGCGGTCGGCTCGGAGAGCGCCGACGAGCCGCTGCCGCCGCGCCGGGCGGAGTCCCGCCCCGCCGCGGGCGGAACCGCGGGGTCAGCCGGCGAGCACCTTGTCCAGGAACCGGTCCAGGTTGGCGAGGGTGCGGGCGACCTGCTCGTCCAGGGTCAGCGACTCCTCGTAGCGGTCCACGAGATCGGACGTCTTCTTCCCCCGGACGTAGAGCGGGCAGGCGAGGTCGGCGCACACGTAGGCGCCCACCGTGTTGCCCTGCCGGCCGGCGGCGCCCACCCGGCGCGCGGTGAGCAGCGACACCCCCTGCCCCGCGTGCGAGGTGAGGCAGAAGGAGCAGACGGTGGTCTTGGTGAGTCCGCGCTTCACCGCCGGCGGGACGCGCAGCACCACGCCGACGAGGTCGCCGTCCCGCTCGGCCACGAGGTAGCCGCGGTCCGGCGCGCCGGGGTCGCGCCAGCCCAGGAAGTCGAGGTCCGGCCAGGGCAGCTCGGGCAGGCGCCGGGGCAGGCCGAGCCGCCGCGCCTCGCCCTTGGAGCAGTTGACGAAGGAGCCGCGGATCTCGGAATCGGTGAGGGCACGCATGGTGCCGGAACCTAGCAAACGGCCGATCGGCCCGTCACCTGGTTTTCGGGGGTTGACGTGCGGTCGCCGTGCTCCGGGTCGCCCGCCGACGTTGGGTGGGCGGCCTGGGGCCTCCAGGCCGCGGGCGCGTCCGTGGACGTACGGAAGCGCGCAGCGTCCCGCGACGGCGCCACGCCGAAAGTCCGTTTGTAGTCGCGGCTGAACTGCGCCGGGCTCACGAACCCCACGGCTGAGGCGATCTGGGCGAGCGTGCCGGCCTGGGCGACGATCTGCCGCCGCGCCTCGTGGAGGCGAACGGTCTTGAAGTAGTTGCCCGGACTGGTGCCCGTGATCTTCCGAAATTGCCGATGGAACGTTCCCACGCTCATGTTGGCGTGGGAGGCCAGATGTCCGACGTTGATCGGCGTATCGAGGTGATTCTGCATCCACTCGGTGACGCCCTCGATGCGGGTCAGGGCCGACTCGGCGTGCAGGAGCCCGCGGAGCGCGTCGCCGACCGGACCGGCGAGCAGCCGGTAGTAGATCTCCTGCTTCACTCCGGGCCCCAGGATCAGAGCCTCGGTCGGATTCGGCAGGAGCCGCAGCAGCCGGAGCGACGGCTCGAGAACCGACTCGGGCAGGGAATCGACGGCGACGGATTCCACGTCCTTCTTCGGAGAGGGCGGCATCTGTGCCACCAATGCCGACAGGAGGGGCCGGTCGAGGGAGAGTTCCAGGGCGACGTACGGCTCCGCGGCGGAAGCCCGTGTCACCTGGACGAGTGCCGGCAGGTGAGCGCCCACGATCACCAGGTCGCCCGCGCCGTACACGATCTCCCTGGACCCGACGACGACCCGCTTGCGACCTTGGAACGGCAGGTGGAGCACCGGCCGGAACACGATCGACATGGGTTCGGTGGGGGACCGGGTGACATGTACCCGCACACCCATCTCGTCGTGCTCGACCCGCCCGCCGGCTTCGTCGAGGGCCGCCCTCACGATGTCGCCCGTGACGTCCATGTGCACCCCTTCCTCGACCGAGCCGTCGCACACACCACATTCTCGGCCTACGCACCTGGAGAGCGGGCCGAGCAGGAGCCGCCCAGCCCGTTCGCCGGCTTTCGAGTTCTCCGTCTCGGCTACTGCATGTGAGCGGCGAACCACTCGAGCACCCGCTCGGGACTGCGCTGGAAGTACGTGTAGCCGTCCCATCGGCGGGTCGTGTCGCGAATCCAGAACATCGACTTCTGCTCCGCGCCGATGGCCTCGAAGGCTTCCTCTAGGTCGTCGGGGCGGGTGATGCGGTCGTCGTGCACACCGTAGGTGAGCGTCGGCATCGTGACCGACGGTGCCCAACGACTCGTCTTCCCGTCCTCCAGCCGTACGCTCGCGATCGTGCCGACTCTGCGATCCACCTCGTCGGCCTTGTCCCCGAGGCCCATCGCCTCGAGGGTCGCCTCCAGGAACGCCCGCGGAGAGAGCAGGAGCGGCGCGACCAGGCAGGCGATGCCGTCGAAGGCGCGGGGGTGGGCGTGGGCGGCTCGGAAGGTCGCGTTGGCGCCCATGCACCGAGCGAAGACGCCGAGCGTCATGCCGGCGAGATCGGGCCGAGATCGGATGTACTCCAACGTGCCGATCACGTCCCGAGCCTCGAACTTGTTGTTGGACGCCAGACCGCCGTTCGCGGCACCGCTGAGACCGTGGTTCCGGAAGTCGAAGGCCAGGACGTTGTATCCGTTGTCGTGCAGGATCTTGTAGTCGAGAGTGAAGTCGATCTCGGTGTCGTTTCCGGGTCCGAATGCCGATTTCCACGGTTCGAGGTGCGCGGGGAAGCCGTACCGGTTGAAGCCGAACGCGTGCATGGACACGATGAGCCTGCCGGATCCCGCGCACGGGATGAACCACGCCTCGAGGGGCGTGCCGTCCGACGACGGGTACGTCACTTCCTCGAAGTCGAGGCCGGTGTCGGCGGGTGTGCGCAGGAGCGGGGATCGCGAGGAGTGGGCGAGCCCCTGGGCGAGGGCGTCGAGGGTGGTATCCGTGTTCGGGTCGATGGCGGGAGCGGTGTTGGTCATGAGCCATGAGCTCCATGTCGCAGATATGAAGGGTCTGGCCCCGGAAGCTCGTGATCTGTGAACGCGAGCACTCCGACGGACCTCTCCAACCGTAGGTTCGGCTCGCGCTGGAACGAATGCCGCTCACTCCCAGATACTTGCCTGATCCTGACATGGCCGGCCGGGAGCACCCCTCGGTCTACGCGGCGGCGGTCGGGGGCCGGCGGCTCAGCGCCCGATCGCCTCGAAGAGCTCGTCCCACCCCAGCAGCTTGACCCGCTCGCCGCGGCCGAGGTCGGCGGCGCGGCCGGCCTCGGCGGCGTCGATGGCGAGCCAGTCCCGGTAGTCGGTCGCCCGGGCTCCCGCCTCGGCCAGCACCCGCTCGACCGGCACCCGCTCGCCGCGGCGGGCCCGCAGCTCGGGGGCGTCGTCCAGCAGGGCGCGGACCGTCGCGGCGGCGTCGGACTTGTTGGTGCCGATCACACCGGTGGCGCCGCGCTTCAGCCAGCCGGCGACGTAGTCGCCGCGCCGCACCCCACCGCCGGGGTCGAGGACCCGGCCCTCGGCGTGCGGGACGGTGCGGCCCGCCGCGTCGAAGGGCACGCCCGGCAGCGGGACACTCGCGTAGCCGACGGAGCGCAGCACCATGCCCACCGGGAGCCGCTCCCGTTCACCGGTGCCGACCAGGCGGCCGTCCTCCGCGAGCTCCGTGCGCTCCACCTCCAGCCCGCTGACGGAGTGCTCCCCCAGGACGGCGGTCGGCCGCACCCAGAACCGCACGTCGACGCGGCGCGGCCGGTCGGCCGGCTCGCGGGCGGCCCACTCCTTCAGGATCTTGAGGTTGGTCCGGGCGGCGCGGGCGGCGTGCAGCATCTCCTCGCCGCTGGGGTCGATGTCGAGCTGCTCGGGCCGCACGACGACGTCGGCGTTGCCGAGGTCTCCGAGGTCGCGCAGCTCGTTGGCGGTGAACTTCGCCTGCGTGGGGCCGCGCCGGCCGAGCAGGTGGATCCGGCGCACCTTGCTGGCGGCGAGCACGTCGAGCATCGGCTGCGGGATGTCGGTGCCGCGCAGTTCGTCGGCGCTCTTGGCCAGGATGCGGGTCACGTCGAGCGCGACGTTGCCGACCCCGATGACCGCGACCTCCTCGGCGTCGAGCAGGAAGCGCTCGACCTCGGCGTCCGGGTGGCCGCAGTACCAGTTGACGAAGTCGGTGGCGGCCACGCTGCCGGGCAGATCCTCACCCGGGATGCCGAGCCGCCGGTCCACGGCCGCCCCGGTGGCGTAGACGACCGCGTCGTAGGCGCGGGCGAGGTCGGCGCGGGTGACGTCGCGGCCGAACTCGACGCCGCCGACGAACCGCACGTCCGGGTGCTCCAGGACCCGTCGGAGCGCGCGCGCCACCCCCTTGATGGTGGTGTGGTCCGGCGCGACGCCGTAGCGCACCAGTCCGTAGGGGGTGGGCAGCCGGTCGAGGATGTCCACGGCCACGGCTTCGCGGTTCTGCCGGGTCAGCGCGTCCGCCGTGTAGATGCCGGCGGGGCCCGAGCCGATCACCGCCACGCGCAGGGGGTCGGGAGTGGTCATGCCTCCATTGTCCCGCACGTCACGGGGGAACGGCGCGCCACCGGACAGACCTCACGAGCCGTTCGGGAACGGGCCGGGGCGTTAGCGGAAGTCGAACTCCCCGGCGCGGACACCGGCGGTGAACGCCGCCCACTCCTCACGGGTGTAGACGATCACGGCTCCGTTCGGGTGATGGCTGTGTCTGACCGCCACGCGGCCGGAGCCATCGTTCAGCGGACCCGCCTCGACTACCCCCTCCGTTCTCGCTGAACGTACTGATGCGCCACACCGTCTTTGACAGCAGGTCCGACGATTCGCGCGGACCGGTCACCGGAAATCGAACTCCCCGGCGCGAACACCGGCGGTGAACGCCGCCCACTCCTCACGGCTATAGACGATCACGGCTCCGTTCGGATGGTGACTGTGCCGGACCGCGACCCGGCCCGTGCCATCGTTCAGCGGACCCGCCTCGACACAGCTGATGCCACCGTTGTTGCTGTAGCTGCTGATGTGCCACGCGACCGTAGCGCGCTCCTTCTGGGACAGCTCGGTGGGCCTCCGATTGGTCGTCACGCTAGCTCCTCGATCAGCGCCGACATGAACCCGATGGAATCTTCTGGATCGAGACAGACTCCCTGCAGCCGATCGTACATTTCAACTATCGGCTCTGTATCAGGCGCCTCTATGTAGATCGCCCCCTTTGGCGTCTCAACATAGGCGACTTCAGGATACGGCTCAGCCATGCGGAACAGGCTGAATCCTCCGGAAGGGCTGGCGTGGGCACCAACCGAGTAGGGCAGCACTCGAAGGTCAATGGAAGGTCGTTGCGCTAATTCGCTGAGGTGAGTGAGCTGGGCTACAAGAACTTTCGGCCCTCCGACTGGGCGGCGCAGCACCGCCTCATCGAGCACGATGCTGAGATCCGGTATGTGATCGTCGCGGTCAAGGAGTGCACGACGTTTCATCCGCAGCTCGACGCCACGCTCAATGTCCTCATGCGTTGCTTGTGGCTCAGCGGCAGTCATGACCGCCCTGGCGTATTGATCAATCTGAACGATGCCCGGGACAACCGTGTTCTCGAAAAGCCTCTGCTCAACGGCCAGCTCTTCCAGCCAGACGAAGTCCACGAACCAGCCCGCGACATCGCCGCTGTATCCGTCCCACCATCCGGTCTGCCAGACGTCGTCGGCGATCTTGAGCAAGCCGGCACGCTGCCGGGCGTCGTTAACTCCGTAGAGATCAAGGAGCGCAACCACCTCTGCCCGACGGATCGGATAGATGCCGCTTTCGAATCGGCTGATGGTGCCCGAACTTCGTTGCAGGTACTCGCCGACCTCCTCAACCTTCATACCGTTCTCGTCGCGCAGCTCACGCAAGCGCTGACCAAGCCAGCGTCCACGTAGTGTGACCCGTTTTGGCCGCCCGACCGGCATCGCACCCCCAATCTTCTGCACATTCTTTCGCTGAAAGATTTGTGCGGATGAACGTTGTCACGTAGCGTAGCAGGTCGTGAGGTGAGCGTAACGACGCCTGTCGCGACCTCGCTGGTCGAGCTCGCCGAAGACCGGACACACAGCGAGCCCGGACGGAGAAGCTTCCAACCACACCCGTCCGGGCTCATCACCGAGAAAGGGCCTTCCATGACGGACGACCACAACCTCGACGTCCCTGTCTACCACGCCCCGCCTGCAAGCGCCGGGCCCGTGGCTGCCAGTGCGCCACTGCGCCCCTTCTACATCGACCTTTACGACGAAGACTCCGACGACTACGTGCACGCCTACTTCGGCGTGACCGAGCCCGGCGGCGCCACCATCATCCGGTCGATGACCTGCGGCGGCATCATCTCGCCACGCAGTGCGGAGTCCTTCGCCCGACGGCTGTGCGGCGAGGTCGTCTGGACCTGACCGCAGAAACGCTCCGGCCGTCCGCCCGGAGGGGCGGACGGCCGGAGCGGCGGTCTCTGGAGGAGACGGGGCGGAGGGGCGGCGGTCAGGCCGCCGGCTCGTCGGCGGACTCGGCGGCGGCGGACCTCTCGGTGTGGCGGGAGACCGTCTCGGTCAGTTTCCGGGCGAGGTCCTGCGGGGTGAGCCCCATCTCGGCGAGGATCGCCTCGCGCTTGGCGTGGTCGAGGAACTCCTGCTCCACGCCGAAGGTGCGCACCGGGATGTCGAGGTCGGCGTCGCGCAGCGCCCGGGCCACGGCGTCCCCGACCGCGCCCACGCGGCCGTTGTCCTCCACCACGGCGACCACGCTGTAGCGCGCGGCCTCCTCGACCAGCGCCGGGTCCAGGGGCTTGACCCAGCGCGGGTCGAGCACGGTGACGCCGATGCCCTGGTCGGCCAGGCGGTCGGCGACCTCGCAGCAGGTCTCCGCCATCGTGCCGACCGCCACCAGCAGCAGGTCCTCCTTGCCGTTCACGCCACGGGAGCCTGTCGAACGGCCGCCGTCGGCCGCGCTGCGCAGCACGTCCATCGAGCCGACCTTGCCGACGGCGGGGATGTCCGCACCGACCGCGGTCTTGGGGTAGCGCAGCACGGTGGGGCCGTCCTCCACCGCCACCGCCTCGCGCAGCAGTTCGCGCATCCGGGTACCGTCGCGGGGCACCGCGATGCCGAGGTTGGGGACGACCTGCAGGATGCTCAGGTCCCACATGCCGTTGTGGCTGGCGCCGTCGTCGCCGGTGATGCCCGCGCGGTCGAGGGCGAACGTGACCCCCTGCCGGTGCAGGGCCACGTCCATGAGCACCTGGTCGAAGCAGCGGTTGAGGAACGTGGCGTACACCGCGACGACCGGGTGCAGGCCGCCCATGGCCAGGCCGGCGGCCGACGTGGCGGCGTGCTGCTCGGCGATGCCGACATCGTAGAGCCGGTCGGGGTAGGCCTCGGCGAACGCGGCGAGGCCGGTGGGGTGCAGCATGGCGGCCGTGATGGCGACGATGTCGTCGCGCTCCGCGCCGAGCTTGACCATCTCCTCGCTGAACAGCGATGTCCAGCTCACACCGGACTTCGGCTTGGCCACACCGGTCTCGACGTCGAAGGCGCCGAGCGAGTGGAACTGGTCCTCCTCGTGGTTCTCGGCCGGCGGGTAGCCCTTGCCCTTCTGGGTGATGCAGTGCACGATCACCGGGCCGCCGAAGTCGCGGGCGCGGCGCAGCGCCTTCTCGACCGCCTGGGCGTCGTGGCCGTCGATGGGGCCGAGGTACTTCAGCCCGAGGTCCTCGAACATGACCTGGGGCTGGATGGCGTCCTTGAGGCCCTTCTTCAGGCCGTGCAGGGCCTCGTACAGCGGCGGGCCGACCACGGGGGCGCGGTTGATGGCGGTCTTGGCCATGTCGAGCACCTGCTCGTAGCCCTGCGTCACACGCAGGGTGGCGAGGTGGTCGGCCAGTCCGCCGATGGTGGGCGAGTAGGAGCGGCCGTTGTCGTTGACGACGATGACGACCCGGCGGTTCTTGCCCTCGGCGATGTTGTTCAGCGCCTCCCAGGCCATCCCGCCGGTGAGCGCGCCGTCGCCGATGACCGCCACGACGGCGCGGTCCCGGCGGCCGAGCACCTCGTTGGCCTTGGCCAGCCCGTCGGCGTAGGAGAGCGCGGTGGAGGCGTGCGAGTTCTCGATGAAGTCGTGCTCGGACTCGGCGCGCGCCGGGTAGCCGGACAGCCCGCCGGCGCGGCGCAGGCCGGAGAAGTCCTGGCGGCCCGTGAGGATCTTGTGTACGTAGGACTGGTGCCCGGTGTCGAAGAGGATCGGCTCGCGCGGGGAGTCGAACACCCGGTGCAGCGCGATGGTGAGCTCCACGACCCCGAGGTTGGGACCGAGGTGGCCTCCGGTGCGCGAGACCTCCGAGACCAGGAACTCCCGGATCTCGCCGGCCAGCTGAGGGATCTGGTCGGCGGTGAGTCTCTTCAGGTCCTGCGGACTGCGGACCGCCCCGAGCAACGTCACTCTCGTCATTCCCCTCGTCTGCGGAACTACCTGTCGTGCCAGTGGTGCGGGCGGTGTCTTCGCGTTCCGCCACGCGGGCGGTTTTTGCGTTCCGCCACGCAGGCGGTTTTTGCGTTCCGCCACGCAGGCGGCCCACCCACACGCACCGGTTACCGAGTGTAGAAGCCGCGATGGGCGGCTTTTGCCCGAACCTATCTCAGTCATGCGGCGAGGACTCGGCGCCCGCTCCGCCTTCCTGCCCGGCCGGTCCGGCGGAGGCCTCGCGCCGCATGCGGGTGAGCTCGTCCGCGATGGTGGCGACGGTCCAGTGCGCGTTCAGCCCACTCGGGTTGGGCAGGACCCAGACCGGCGTGTCGGCGATCCGGTCGGGCTGCGGACCGACCTGGGCGCGCGGCCGGGCGAACGCCTGCCGGTAGGCGGTGACCCCGAGGACGGCGAGGACGCGGGGCCGGTACTCACGCAGCAGGCGGGTCAGCCGCCGCCCGCCCTCGCGCAGCTCCTCGGGGGTGAGCTCGTCGGCGCGCGCGGTGGCGCGCGCGACCAGGTTGGTGATGCCGAACCCCCACTCGGGCAGCAGGTGCTGCTCGGCCGGGCGCAGCAGCCGCGGGGTGCAGCCGGACCGGTGCAGGGCGGGCCAGAACCGGTTGCCGGGCCGGGCGAAGTGGTGTCCGGTGTAGCCGGAGTACAGCCCGGGGTTGATCCCGCAGAAGAGCACGTCGAGGCGGGGGCCCAGGACGTCGGGGATCGTGCGGCCGTGCGCGGCGGCCAGCTGCTCGCGGGTGGGTCGTGGCGGGGCCGCCGGGGAGGTGGTCATGGAGCTCCAGGGTATGCCAGGGCGGCCGACCCCGCCCCGGACCTCAGATCCAGTGGAGCGCGGAGCGTGCGACGAGCAGCGCGCCCGAGACCGCCACGAGCGCCAGCAGGGTGCGCCGCAGGACGGCGCCGTCCAGCACCCGGCGCACGGGGCGGGCCAGCAGGAAGCCGGCGACGGCGAAGGGGACGAGGGCGGCCCCCGCCGCCGCCTGGCGCGCGTCGAGCTGCCCGCCGGCCGCGAGGGCCGCCAGCGAGGCCGCCACCCCGACCGCGAAGTACCCGCCGAGGGTGGCACGCACCGTCGGTCCGCGCTCCCGCTGGTAGACGAGGGCGATGGGCGGCCCGCCGACCGACGTCGCGGTGCCGGTCACGCCCGAGACGGCCCCGGCGACCCCCAGGGTGACGGGAGTCGGCCGCAGCCGGATCCCGCTCGCCGTCAGCGCGGCGGCGGCCAGCACCAGCACGCCCACGGCGAGGCCGAGGGCGTCCGCCGGGAGCGCGGCCACCACCCACACTCCGGCCGCCGTTCCGGGTACGCGGCCGGCGAGTGCCCAGCCGACGCCGCGCCAGTCCATGTGCCGCCACTCGGCGGCGACCGTCAGCAGGGGGAGCACGGCGGTGACGACCAGCACCGAGCCGGGCATCAGGCCGGGGTCGAGCAGCGCCACCACCGGCGCCGCGACGAGGCCCAGGCCGAGGCCGACCCCGCCCTGGACCACGGCGCCGACCAGCACGGCCGCGCCGGCGACGAGGAGGAACGACCATTCAGGCATCGGCCCGGGATCGTACCACCGGGGTGAGGGGCCGGCGCGGGCGGCGCGTTCCCCGGGCCGGGCCGGACACACCGCGTGACATTATGTGGGCATGAGTTACCGAATGCGGGGCTTTGTGACACTGCTCCCCCCGTCCGTGCTCGTCCTCGCCCTCGGTCTCGCCGCCGGATGCGCTCCCGCGTCCGACGTGCAGAGCGCCTCGGGAGCGGAGGAGGAGCCGGCCGCGGCCGCCCCCGTCCCGATGCCGGCCGACCCGGTGTGGGACTACCAGATCGGCGGCGGCTACCCGCCGGCCGAGGACGTGCAGGTGGTCCTGCGCGACCGCGAGGACGAGTCCGAGCCCGGCCGGTACAGCGTCTGCTACGTCAACGGCTTCCAGGCGCAGGAGCACGAGAACGAGTGGTGGGTCGAGAACCACCGCGACCTGCTGCTGTGGGACGCCGACGGCGAGCCCGTCATGGACGACTTCTGGGACGAGCAGTTCCTCGACCTGCGGACCGAGGAGCAGCGCGACGACCTGGTCGAGATCATGGGCGGCTGGATGGCCGGCTGCGCGGCCGCGGGGTTCCAGGGGGTGGAGGTCGACAACCTCGACTCCTATACCCGCTCGGGCGGGCTGATCGGCGAGGAGGCCGCGTTCGCCTACGCGCGACTGCTCGTCGAGCGGGCGCACGCCGAGGGGCTGACCATCGGCCAGAAGAACGCCGCGGAGGCCACGGCCCTCGGCGTCGACGCCGGCTTCGACTTCGCGGTGGCGGAGGAGTGCGCGCGCTGGGACGAGTGCGCCAGCTACGCGGAGGCCTACCCGGGCCGGGTCCTCGACGTCGAGTACCGCCGGGAGGACTTCGAGACCGCCTGTGAGCGGGACGCCGGCATCGTCTCCGTGATCCTGCGCGACCTCGACGTCACGCCCGAGGGGGACCCGGCGCACGTGCGCGAGGTCTGCTGAGGTCCGAAGGGGCCGCTGGTCTCCGCGGACGCCGCGGGGCCGCGCCCGGCCGAGCGGGCGGCGCACAGTGTGCGCCGCCCGCTCCGTCTCCCGGGGACCGGGCCGGCAGGCGCGCTAGATCTCCTGCTCGGGCAGCTCCAGGCCGGGCACCTCCCACTCCCAGACGGGGACGTCCTCGTCCACCGGCACGCGGACCAGGTCGACGTCGAGGCCGCCTCCGCCGGACGTGCCGCTCTCCGTCCGGTCCGACCGGCGCCGCGCCTGCGGCACGTAGATCATCATCCCGGCGGCCCATTCGTTCTGCGTCCCCGTGCGGTGCGCTCCCGACATGTCCACTCCCCCGTCCCCGACGTGCGGCCGGCCGTCCTCGCCCCCGAGGGGCCGCTCTCTCCAGCGTGCCCGCCGGGGGCCCGCTCCGAGCAGGGGGAATACCGGAAAATTCCGAGATCCTGGCCTGCGCCGTACCCAGAAGCGGCGCCCCCGGGGAGCCGTCACCCGGGGACGCCGCGGCCGGTCGCGCCGGCAGGGATGGGAGTGAGGGGGCGGCGCGACCGGCCCCGCGCGGTGCCGGCCGGTCAGCCCCGGGCGTGCGCCCGGCGGCTGCGGCGCGACACCGCGTCCAGGATCACCGCGATCAGCAGCACGGCCGCGGTGATCATGTAGCGGACGGAGGAGTCCATCTGCAGCAGGTACAGTCCCGAGGTGATCGCCCCCAGGACCAGGCCGCCCAGCAGTGCCGAGTAGGCGCTGCCGCGGCCGCCGAACAGGCTGGTGCCGCCGATGACCGCCGCCGCGATGGCGAGCATGAGGACGTCGCCGCTGCCGCTGGACTGGCTGACCGCGAAGCCCCGCGAGACGGCGAGGACGCCCCCGACCGCGGCCAGCGTGGAGGCCAGCGCGAACACCGAGATCCGGATGAGGTCGACGTTGATGCCGGCCCGCCGCGCCGCCTCGGCGCTGCCGCCGACCGCGAACACCATGCGGCCGTAGCGCGTCTTGCGCAGCACCAAGTCGAAGACCACCACGAACCCGAGGAAGATCAGGAAGGCGAGCGGCACCCCGTTCCACAGGTTGAGCACCGCGACCCCGCCGAACACCGGGACCGCGAGCAGCACGGTGCGCGCGATCACCTCGGCGGCGGACTTGGCCGGCAGCCCCGCGGCGGTGCGGCGCCGCTCGCCGAGCAGCGTCAGGCCCGCGTACAGGCCCACCGCGGCCACGGCGATCCCCCAGCCGACGGCCGGCACGAAGTAGGTCTGGGTGAGGTAGGCGATCGCACCGTCGTAGGGGACGTTGATGGTGCCGTCGGAGCCGAGCAGGTAGAGCTGGGCGCCCTGCCAGCCGATGAGGCCGGCGAGGGTGACGACGAACGCCGGAACGCCGACCTTGGCGAAGACCGTCCCGTGCACCACCCCGATGAGGGTGCCGGTGAGCACCGCCAGCGCGATGGCGGCCACCTCGGGGATCCCGTGGTTGACCGCCAGGACGGCGAGCACCGCGCCGGAGACCCCGGAGACCGAGCCGACCGACAGGTCGATCTCGCCGAGCAGCAGCACCATGATGACGCCGCACGACATCAGCCCGGTGGAGACCACCTGGAGGGTCAGGTTCGACAGGTTCTGCGGGGACAGGAAGTTGCTGTTCAGCGACTGGAAGACCGCGCAGATCACGATGAGCCCGACGATGACCGGCAACGCCCCGAGTTCGCCGCCGCGCAGCCGGCGCAGCGCCGCCGCGACGAGCCCCCGGGGTGAGGAGCCGGTCACGATGAGCCGCGGGTCCGGGGCCGGGGCGGCCTCCCCGGCCACGGGGGTCTGCTGAGCCATCACGCTTCCTCCGATCCCGGCACCGCGACGCGTCCGGCCCGCCGCGCCACGGGGTTGTCCGCGGCCCCCGTGATCGCCGCGACGATCTCCTCGTAGCTGGTGTCCTCGACCCGGAAGTCGCCGGCGTTGCGCCCCAGCCGCAGGACCATCGCGCGGTCGGCGACCGCGCGCACGTCAGCCATGTTGTGGCTGATCAGGATGACGCCGAGCCCCTGGTCGCGCAGGCGCTCGATCAGGTCGAGCACCTGCGCGGTCTGGGCGACCCCGAGCGCGGCGGTCGGCTCGTCGAGCATCACCACCTTGGGCTCGCCCAGCAGCGAGCGCGCGATCGCGATGATCTGGCGCTGCCCGCCCGACAGCGAGGCCACCGGCACCCGCAGGCTCGGGATGCTGACCGACAGCGAGTCGAGCAGCTCCCGGGCGCGGCGCTCCATGCCGACCTCGTCGAGCACGCCGGCGGTGCTGCGCTCGCCGCCGAGGAAGAGGTTGGCCACGATGTCGAGGTTGTCGCACAGCGCCAGGTCCTGGTAGATCGTGGCGATGCCGAGCTGCTGGGCGTCGGCGGGCCGGGCCACGGTGACCGGCCGGCCCTCCCACAGCAGGGTGCCGGTGTCGGCGGGGTTGACGCCCGCGATCACCTTGACCAGCGTGGACTTGCCGGCGCCGTTGTCGCCGAGCAGCGCCACGACTTCGCCCGGGTGGACGCGCAGGCTCACGTCGGAGAGCGCCTGCACGGCCCCGAATCTCTTGGATATCCCGGACAGCTCCAGGACTGGTTCACTCATCGTCTTTCCTCACCTGCGCCCGTGAAGGGGGTGTGCGTCACCGGCCGCGCGTCCGGGTCAGGACGCGGCCTGCGTGCAGAAGTCGGTGTCGGCGTAGGCGTCCGTGCAGATCTCCTCGATGGTGTAGAAGCCGTCGGAGACGACGGTGTCCTCGATGTTGTCCTCGGTGACCACGACCGGCTCCAGCAGCACGGCCGGGACGGTCTCGCCCCCGGCGTCCTCGACCTCGACGAGCCCGAACTCCCCGCCGTCGTACTCCTCGCCGGTGGCCGCCGCGATGGCCATCTCGGCCGCCGTGCGGGCCTCCGGCTGGATGGCCTTGTAGATGGTCATGAACTGGTCGCCGGCGATGATGCGCTGGATGGCGGCGAGTTCGGCGTCCTGGCCGGTGACCGGCGGGAGCTCCTCCACGCCGGCGCTCTTCAGCGCGGCGATGACGCCGCTGGCCATCCCGTCGTTGGCGGAGTAGACGCCGTCGATCTCGTCCGCGCCGATGGAGGTGATCGCCTGCTCCATCTGTTGCTGGGCCCGGTCGGGGGACCAGTCGGGGGTGTCGTACTCCATGCCGATGGACACCTGGCCGTCGAGGACCTCGTGCGCGCCGGCCTTGTAGTCGGCGGCGTTGGGGTCGGTCGGCGAACCGTTGATCATCACGATCTCGGGGTCCTCGCCGGCGCCCTCGGCCTCCAGGGCCTCGATGAGGGCCTGTCCCTGCACCGTGCCGATGGTGCGGTTGTCGAAGGAGACGTAGTAGTCGACGCCGCCCTGGGCGAGGCGGTCGTAGGCGACCACGGGGACGTTCTGGCTGCGCGCCTGCTGGACGATGCTGGCGGCGGCCTCGGCGTCGACGGCGTCGAGGACGAGCACGTCGACACCCTCGGTCAGCATCGCCTCGGCCTGCGACTGCTGCTTGGCGGTGTCCTGGTCGGCGTTCTGGTAGGCGACCGTGCAGTTCGGGCAGAGTTCGGCGATGGCCTCCTCGAAGTAGGGGCGGTCGAACTTCTCGTAGCGCGTGGTCTTCGACTCGGGCAGCAGCAACCCGACCTGGAAGCCCTCCTCGACGGAGGCGTTGGCGCCGCCCTCTCCCCCGCCGCCGCCGGTGGTGGTTCCGCATCCGGTGGCCGTGAGCGCCAGGATCGCCGCGGCGGCGGCCGCCGCGCCCGGCAGCGCGCGCCGCCAGCGCGGGGTGGCGGCGGTTCTGCTTCGCGTGTTCACAGGTCTGACCTCCTCGTCGGTCCACCTCTCGGGGGATGACCGCGACCCGGGCGATGTGCGGTGGGTCACTCGGTGGACGTGCGTGCAGTCAAACTCTTCGCAACCTTGTCGTCAAGCCTTGAACACATCACTGTAATGTCACAACGTGTTCATTCAAGCAGTGAACAAAGTGTCCGCGCAGGTCAGAGCGGGTCGGGGCCGGTCCGCCCCGCTCGGAGCGGACCGGGGCCGGCAGGGGCCCCGGCGGCCGGCCGCCTCAGCCGGCCGTGCCGAGCAGGGCGAGCCGCAGCGCGCCGCGCAGCGCCGCCCGGCCGCCCAGTTCGCCGCGGACCAGGCGCAGCTGGCGCAGCGCGCTGCCCAGCGTGGCCATCTCCATGGCGCGCCGCATGGGTTCCAGCAGCAGCTCGCCCGCCTCGGCCAGCTCCCCGCCGACGACGACCATCTGCGGGTTGAACGTGTTGGCGACGACGGACACGCCGCGGCCGAGCGCGGCCCCCGCCTCGGCGACGATCCGGCGGCAGCCCGGATCGTCGTTGCGCGCCGCCGCCACCAGGCCCGGCAGGGTCGAGGGCGTCGCGATGTCGGCGGTGTGCGGGACCATGTTCAGCAGGTAGGGCGCGCCGACCAGCGTCTCCAGGCAGCCGCGGTTGCCGCAGCGGCACACCTGGCCGCGCTCGTCCAGCCCCATGTGCCCGATCTCGCCGGCGGTGCCGCCCGCTCCGCGGAACAGCCGGCCGCCCACGATGAGCCCCGCCCCCACGCCCTCGGAGGCGGTGACGTGCACGACGTGCTCCAGGCCCTGCGCCGATCCCTCGGCCGCCTCGGCCATGGCGGCGAGGTTGGCGTCGTTCTCCGCCAGCACGGGCAGCCCGAGCCGCTCCGACAGCTCGGCCGCCGGGCGGTACCCCGCCCACCGGGGCATGCAGGTGATGCTGCCGATCTCGCCGGTGGCGGCCTCGATGGGGCCCGGCACCGCGGCTGCCACGGAGGTGACCATGGACCGGTCCACCCGCGCCGCGATGAGCAGCGTCTCCGCCAGCCACACGGCGCGCCGCACCCCCCGGTCGGGGTCGGCCGCGACGTCGTATCCGATCGCCTCCTCCAGGAGGGTCCGGCCCTCGCTGTCGCCGAGCGCCACCCGCAGCCGCGAGTAGCCGAAGTCGATGCCGACCACGACGCCGGGCTGGCGCACCAGGGAGACCGCCCGCGCTCGCCGGCCGTTGGAGGAGGTCTCCCGCACCGACACCACGCCGGTCCCGCGCAGGTCGCGGACGATATTGGACACGCTCGCCGCGGACAGGCCGGTGCTGCGGGCGATCTCGGCCTGGGTGAGGGTGCCGCCGTCGCGCAGCGCGGCGATGACGCGTTGCCGGTTGGCCCGGCGCAATGCCGCCTGCGACCCGGGCGTCACCTCGGCGTCCGTGTCCACGGCTCCTCCTGCGTGTGTCGGCTGCGAGCGTGCTGGTGACAGCGAGCTTACAAGCCTTGAAGGCAGCAGGCGCCCACGGGCGCTCGCTACCCCGGAGCCGCCAGGCCGTAGAGCCGGCCGATG
This sequence comes from Marinitenerispora sediminis, assembly GCF_003336425.1. Lineage (GTDB taxonomy): Bacteria > Actinomycetota > Actinomycetes > Streptosporangiales > Streptosporangiaceae > Marinitenerispora > Marinitenerispora sediminis. The sequence goes on from NZ_QEIO01000057.1 coordinate 22,574, forward strand.
GCGGTGGCGGCCTCAAGCGCCAGCCGCGCCGACTCCACCGGCCGCGCGCGCAGGAAGGCGGACGCGGTGCCGAGCGCGCGGCCGAGGCGGCCGGTTCTGGGCCGGTCCCGGGTGACCTCCTCCTCGACATGGCTGACCGCGGCCACGTAGTCGGCCTGGTCGACGTGGTCGAGGCCGAGGTCGGGCAGCGCGTCCCACAGGCGTTCGACCAGCGCGCCGAGCTCGCCGCCGGGCGGGCCGGCGGCCTGCCGCGCGGCCCCGCGGTCGCCCACGACGAACTGGTTGCCCGATCCGCTGTTGTGGATCACGGTGTGGTAGCCGATCGGCGCATCGTCAGCACCGCGGCGGTCACGCCAGGCGTTCACACATCCCCCCGATGGCACGCTCGACGGTAGGTCCGGCCGGCGGGCGGCAGCGCGGCGGCTCCCCCGCCGCCGCGGCCGCACACCAGCCGTGACCAGCATATTCGTACACACGTTCGATGTCCAGCGGCGGGTTACACTGCCGCCATGCCCGTACTCTCAGCCGCGGCCACGACACTGTGCGCCGACATCGCCGCCCTGCTGCGCGCCGCTCCCGCCCGGGCGGGCCGACACCGCGTCCTGGCGATCGAGGGCCGGTCCGGTGCCGGCAAGTCCTGGCTGGCGGACCTGCTCGCGAACCGCCTGGCCGCACCCGTCCTGCGCATGGACGACCTGTACCCCGGCTGGGACGGGCTGGCCGCCTCCCCGCCGCTCGCCCGCCGCTGGATCATCGAGCCGCTGCTCGCCGGAAGCGCACCGCGCTGGCGCCGCTACGACTGGGAGCGCGGCGAGCCGGGCGCGTGGGAGCACACCCCGGTCGCCGGCACGCTGCTCATCGAGGGATGCGGATCGGGCGCCACCGAGCTGCGCGCCCACCTGTCGCTGCTGGTGTGGGTCGACGCGCCCCCGCCGGTGCGCGCCGAGCGGCTGGCCCGGCGCTTCGACGCGGCGGTGTACTCGCCCTACCACGAGCTCTGGCGCCGCCAGGAGGACGCCTTCTACGCCCGCCACCGGGTCCGCGACCACGCCGACGTGATCGTCGACAACGCCGCCGCGGCCGGATGAGCCGCGTGGTGGTTCGATTCCGCGCCGCGGGTAAGGGAGACGGTGTGGAGGCAGGGCGCGGAGCCACCGGCGGGGGACGGCGAGGCGCACGGCGAGAGGAGGCGTCATGCTCTACGGTGCCGAACACGTCCGGCGGTACGTGGAGACCGACGGCAGGGAGGGCCACGACTGGCGCGGTGCGCAGGTGCTGATCCTGACCACCACCGGGCGCCGGACCGGCCAGCAGCGCAGTACCCCGCTGATCTACGGGCAGGCCGGCGACGACTACACCGTGGTGGCCTCGATGGGCGGAGCCCCGGAGCACCCGCAGTGGTACCGCAACCTGGTCGCCGACCCGACCGTGCGCGTCCAGGTCAAGGGGGACGTCTTCACCGCCGAGGCCCGCACCGCCACGGAGGAGGAGAAGGCCCGGCTGTGGCCGGAGATGGCGCGGATCTGGCCGGACTACGACGAGTACCAGGCGAAGACGGACCGGTCCATCCCGCTGGTGATCCTGCGGCGGGTGTGAGCCGGGGAATTTCCGACAATGCCCATCATTGGCGATGGCCGACCCGAGAATCCGTCTGCCGCTGCCCAGGGGGTCTCGCCGACGCGTCGTCACACGCTGGGGTCTGAGGCGCGGGCGATCAACAGCCGGTGAATAACTCCCACTGGACGCCGCCACACGGGAAATCATCGTCTTCGTGCTGTTGACGTACCTCGACGAGTCTTTCACGAAAGACCGCTACTATATCGCCGGATTGGCGTGTCCGGAACACGAGGCCATTCCACTGGCCCTCGCCTTGGACCACATCGTTCAGGAAGCCACCTCCGCCTATGCCACCGACCCACGGGCCGAACTGCACGGCCACGCGCTCTTCCACGGCAAGGAAGACTGGACATGCATCGCCCCGAAGGTCCGCGCACGTATCGGCCATTTATGACAAGTGCCTGCGCGCGGTGGGCGCTCATGACGTGAGAATTTTTTCGAGGGCTCGACATTCCGCGGCTGCGTCGTCGCTACGCATGGCCGGATCCGCCGCACTCGATCGTGTTGCAGCATGTCATGGAACAGGTCAACAGCTTTGCCCGGGCCGAGAAAGAACACGTGCTGATCATTGCCGACGAGGTCGCCGATCAGGACGACCACAGGCAGAAGCTCTGGGAATACAAACGAGACGGCACTCCTGGATACCAATCCAGTAAGCTCGACCGGATCGTGGACACGATTCACTTCGCGCCATCGAAAGCGAGCAGGCTACTCCAGGCCGTCGACCTGATCGCGTTCCTGCACCGGCGCCGTGAGACCCACGTGGAGACCGACGATCGGGCAAGGCGCGTGAACGACCGTCTGTGGTCACACGTCAAGATACGTGTCCAGCATGAACATGTCTGGTTGCCCTGACGCACAAAAGCCCCGCCTCAGCGGGGCCTTTGGCCTACCGGATTCCCCTTTGGGGCCTCCTGACAGGGACAATAGCAGCAGGGCGGTCAGCGGGCCAACGAGTACTAAAGATCGCGCTGCACTCCGGAACGAGGCCCACCGGAGAAGGGGGCGGCGCCGCCCCCTTCCCGTACCGTCCGGAACTACTTCGCGATCAGCTGCCGCAGCACGTACTGCAGGATGCCGCCGTTGCGGTAGTAGTCGGCCTCACCAGGCGTGTCGATGCGCACCACGGCGTCGAACTCGACGCCGCTGTCGGTGCTCACCTTCACCGTGGCCGGGACGCGGCCCTCGTTCAGCTCGGTCACGCCGGTGATGGAGAAGGTCTCCTCGCCGGTCAGGCCGAGGGAGTCGGCGGACTGCCCCTCCGGGAACTGCAGCGGGAGCACGCCCATGCCGATGAGGTTGGAGCGGTGGATGCGCTCGTAGGACTCGGTGATCACCGCGCGCACCCCGAGCAGGCGGGTGCCCTTGGCCGCCCAGTCCCGCGAGGAGCCGGAGCCGTACTCCTTGCCGCCGAGGACCACCAGCGGGATGCCGCGCTCGGCGTAGTTCTGCGCGGCGTCGTAGATGGTGGTCACCGGCGCGGCCGCCGGGTCGTCGGACTGGGTGAAGTCCCGGGTGAAGCCGCCCTCGGTGCCGGGCGCGATCTGGTTGCGGAGCCGGATGTTGGCGAAGGTGCCGCGGATCATCACCTCGTGGTTGCCGCGCCGCGAGCCGTAGGAGTTGAAGTCCCGGCGCTCGACGCCGTGCTCCTTGAGGTAGCGGCCGGCCGGGCTGTCCGGCTTGATCGCGCCCGCCGGCGAGATGTGGTCGGTGGTGACCGAGTCGCCGAGCTTGGCCAGCACGCGGGCGCCGGCGATGTCGGTGACCGGCGCCGGGGTGGCGTCCATGCCCTCGAAGTACGGGGGCTTGCGGACGTAGGTGGAGTCGGCCGCCCATTCGAAGGTGTTGCCGGTCGGCGTCGGCAGCGACCGCCAGCGCTCGTCGCCGGCGAACACGTCGGCGTAGGCCTGCTCGTACATGTCCGAGGCGATCGCGGCGTCCATGACCTCCTGGACCTCCTCCGGGGAGGGCCAGATGTCGCTGAGGAACACCGGCTGGCCGTCGGTACCGGTGCCGAGCGGCTCGGTGGTGATGTCGACGTCCATGGAGCCGGCCAGCGCGTAGGCGACCACCAGCGGCGGCGAGGCCAGGTAGTTCATCTTGACGTCGGGGTTGATCCGGCCCTCGAAGTTGCGGTTGCCCGAGAGCACGGCGGTCACCGCGAGGTCGTTGTCGTTGACGGCCTTGGAGATCTCCTCCGGCAGCGGGCCGGAGTTGCCGATGCAGGTGGTGCAGCCGTAGCCGACCAGGTTGAAGCCCAGCTTGTCCAGGTAGGGCGTCAGACCGGCGCGCTCGTAGTAGTCCGTGACGACCTTGGAGCCGGGCGCCAGCGAGGTCTTCACCCAGGGCTTGCGGGTGAGGCCCTTCTCCACCGCCTTCTTGGCCAGCAGGGCGGCGCCGAGCATGACCGACGGGTTGGAGGTGTTGGTGCACGAGGTGATCGCGGCGATCACCACGGCGCCGTGGTCGACCTCGGTCTCGGTGCCGTCGGCCAGGGTGACCTTGACCGGCTTGTTCGGGCGGCGCACGGCGTCGGCGCCGCTGCGGCCGGCGACCTCCCCGCCGGCCGGCTGCGCGCTGACCGCCGGGGCGTCGGAGGCCGGGAACGACTCGGCGGACGCCTCGTCCACGCCGTTCTCGATGCCGTCGTCGTGCACGTAGTCGCGCACGTTGCGGCGCCAGGTCGGCTTGGCCTCGGACAGCGCGATGCGGTCCTGCGGGCGCTTGGGGCCGGCGATGGAGGGCACGACCTCAGCGAGGTCGAGCTCCAGGTACTCGGAGTAGGCGGGCTCCCGGGACGGGTCGTGCCAGAGGCCCTGCTCCTTGGCGTAGGCCTCGACCAGGCCGGTCTGCGCCTCGCCGCGGCCGGTCAGCCGCATGTACCGGATGGTCTCCTCGTCGATCGGGAAGATCGCGGCGGTGGAGCCGAACTCCGGGCTCATGTTGCCGATGGTGGCGCGGTTGGCCAGCGGCACCGCCGCGACACCGTCGCCGTAGAACTCCACGAACTTGCCGACCACGCCGTGCTTGCGCAGCATCTCGGTGATGGTCAGCACGAGGTCGGTGGCGGTGGTGCCGGGCTTGAGCTCCCCGGTGAGCTTGAAGCCGACGACCCGCGGGATGAGCATGGAGATCGGCTGGCCGAGCATCGCGGCCTCGGCCTCGATGCCGCCGACGCCCCAGCCCAGGATGCCCAGACCGTTCTGCATGGTGGTGTGGGAGTCGGTGCCGACGCAGGTGTCGGGGTAGGCCTGGCCGTTGCGGACCATGGTCACGCGGGCCAGGTGCTCGATGTTGGCCTGGTGCACGATCCCGGTGCCCGGCGGGACGACCTTGAACTCGTCGAACGCGGTCTGCCCCCAGCGCAGGAACTGGTAGCGCTCGCGGTTGCGCTCGTACTCGATCTCGACGTTGCGCTCGAAGGCGTCGGGGCGGCCGAAGATGTCCACGATCACCGAGTGGTCGATGACCAGCTCGGCCGGGGCCAGCGGGTTGATCTTGGCCGGGTCGCCGCCGAGGTCGTTGACGGCCTCGCGCATGGTCGCGAGGTCCACGACGCACGGGACGCCGGTGAAGTCCTGCATGATCACCCGCGCGGGGGTGAACTGGATCTCCTGGCTGGGCTGGGCGGTGGGGTCCCAGGCGCCCAGCGCGCGGATGTGCTCGGCGGTGACGTTCGCGCCGTCCTCGGTCCGGAGCAGGTTCTCCAGGAGCACCTTCAGGCTGTAGGGAAGGCGCTCGGAACCCTCTACGGCGTCCAAGCGGAAAATCTCGTACGACTCGTCGCCAACGCGGAGCGTGTCACGGCTGCCGAAGCTGTTCGCCGACACGGTATTGCCTCCTGATCTCGCCACTTTCTTCCAGCATCCTGCCCTACCGGCGGCGCTGGAAAATCACTGAGGCCGCCCTAACGAGATCGTCCCCGAAGCGCCCGTCGCATGGCGGGACCGGCACCATCATGGCAGCCGGTCCACGCGTCGGCGGTCAACCCGGCGCACTCAGTGATTCGCCCTCATTTATCTCGACATCAAGCTATCCGAGGATGTATCTCGACATCAAGTTACCTGCGGCCGCAGGTCCCGGCGTATGCGGGGCCGGGGTCCGCCTGCGGCGCCGTCCGTACCGGATCGGCGCCGCTCACGGCCGCACCCGGCCGCCGCTACCGCAGCTGCGGCGCCACCTCGGAGGCGACGAGTTCCAGGTGGTCGAGGTCGGACAGGTCGAGGACCTGCAGGTAGACGGCCTCGGTACCGATCTCGGCGAACCGGCCGATCTTGTCCACGACCTCCGCCGGGCTGCCGGCCAGGCCGTTGGTCCGCAGCTCCTCGACCTCCCGGCCGATCGCGGCCGCCCGCCGGGCGACCTCCGCGTCGTCGCGGCCGACGCAGAGCACCTGCGCGGCGGAGTACACCATGGGCGCGGTGCGCCCCGCGGCGCGCACCGCCTCCCGGGTGCGCTCGTAGGCCGCGGCCGTGTCCTCGACCCCGGTGAACGGCACGTTGTACTCGTCGGCGTAGGCGGCCGCCAGGCGGGGCGTCCGCTTCGGACCGGTGCCGCCGACCAGCACCGGCGGCCGCGGCGACTGCGCCGGCTTGGGCAGCGCCGGCGCGTCGGCCAGCCGGTAGTGCCGCCCCTCGTAGGTGAAGGACTCGCCCGGCGGGGTCGACCACAGGCCGGTGATGACGGCGAGCTGCTCCTCATACCGGTCGAACCGCTCGCGGGCGGAGGTCGGGAACGGGATGCCGTAGGCCGAGTGCTCCTCGGCGAACCACCCCGCGCCGAAGCCGAACTCCACCCGGCCGCCGCTCATCTGGTCCACCTGCGCGACACTGATCGCCAGGGGGCCGGGGTGCCGGAAGGTCGCGGCCGTCATCAACGTGCCGAGCCGGATCCGCTCCGTCTCGCGGGCCAGCCCGGCGAGCGTGATCCAGGCGTCGGTGGGCCCGGGCAGCCCGTCGACGCCGCCCATCTGCAAAAAATGATCCGAGCGAAAAAATGCATCGAAGGCGAGGGCCTCGGCCGCCTTCGCCACGGTGAGCAGGGTCTCGTAGCTCGCGCCCTGCTGGGGTTCAGTGAAGATCCGCAAACGCATGGTGCCCATTCTCCAACCGCGCGCCGCCGCGGGCGACCAGGGCCCGCGGAGCGCCGCGCGGGCCGCGGCGCGTGCGGCGACCGCCCGCGGCCCCGGTACGCTCCCAGGACGGCCCGCGGGCGGCTCCGCCCGGCGCGCCCGTGAACCCGACCGCCCCCCGCACGCGATAGCCACCACGTGAAGCGGCCCGCACGCCGTGTCCCCGCCTCCGCGCGGGGGCACGACCGTGCCAGCCCCCTCGCCAGCCGGCCAGCGGCCCGCCCCGCTCAGCCCCGTCCCAGCACCGCCAGGCACTCCACGTGGTGCGTCATCGGGAAGGCGTCGAAGGCCCGGAGGTCCTCCAGCGTGTATCCCGCCGCCGCGAAGGCGGCGAGGTCGCGGGCCAGGGTGGCCGGGTCGCAGGACACGTAGGCGACGGCGCGGGGCCGCAGGGCGGCGAGCGCCTCCACCACCGCGCTGCCGGCGCCCGCCCGGGGCGGGTCCAGGACCGCGACGTCGGCGCGCAGGTCGGCCCATTCGCGCAGCCGCGAGGCGACGTCGCCGCGGTCGACCCGCGCCTGCGGGAGGTCGCGCAGGTTGTGCTGGGCGTCGCGGACCGCCTCGGCCTGGCCCTCGACCCCGAGCACCCGCCCGTCCGGGCCGACCGCCTCGGCCAGCGCGCCCGCGAACAGTCCGGCACCGCAGTACAGGTCGAGCGCGGTCTCCCCCGGCTTGGGCGCCAGGGCGGTGAGCACGGCGGCGGTCAGGGTCTCGGCGGCGGCGGGGTGCACCTGCCAGAACCCGCCGGCGCTGACCCGCCACTCGCGGCCGGCCGCCTGCTCTCGGATGCCGCGACGGCCCCGGATGGGCTGGGTGCGGCCGCCCTTGAACCGCCGCAGCATCGCCGAGGACGCCTTGGGGCGCGGCAGCGCCGGCTGCCGGGCGCCGCGCGGGGTGACGATGACCGCGCTGTCGGCGGTGCTCCCGGAGGCGACCGCCTCGACCTCGGAGACTCCCGGCCACCGCAGTTCGTGGACGCCCAGCCGGTCGACCTCCGGGTGGGCGATCAGGCACTCGTCGATGAGCTGCAGGTCGTGCGAGCGGTGGCGGCGCAGCCCGGCGGCGCCGTCGGCGTCGACCGCGAAGCGCACCCGGGTCCGCCAGCCGAGGCCGTCGGGGTGGCCCGGCAGCTCCTCGACCTCGACGTCGCGCTCGATGCCGGCGATGCGGCGCAGCTGCTCGGCGACCACCTGGGCCTTGATCCGGCGCTGCGCCTCCAGGGAGGCGTGCTGCCAGTCGCACCCGCCGCACTTGCCGGGACCGGCGAAGCGGCACGGCGCGCTCACCCGGTCGGGCGACGCCTCCAGCACCTCCACCGCGTCGGCGCGCAGGAAGCGCTTCGTCTCCTCGGTGACGACGACGCGCACCCGCTCGCCGGGGAGCGTGTGGCGGACGAAGACGACCTGGTCCTCGTGTCTGCCCACGCACCACCCGCCGTGCGCGACCCCGTCGACGCGCAGCTCGATCTGGGTTCCGACACGGCTCATGCGAAAGGACCTCCGGTGGTGGACGGGACTGCTGGGCTCGCGCGGGTGACCCCCTGCTAGCCACCGCCCATCTGCGGTAACTCTAGCCGAGGACGGGAGGGCCGCGTGTCGCCGCCGACCGGCCGCGCGACGGGGCCGCTCCGCCCGATTCCGGGGACGCCGCGGATGTGGTTGGGTATAACCGGAGGTCGGACCGTGCGCGGGCGCGGCTGCCCGCTGCCGCCTCGCCCGCCACCTGCTGTCTCGGGAGCGGATGACCGGTGCACATCGTCATATTGGGCTGCGGGCGGGTGGGGTCCACCCTCGCGCACACGGTGCAGGACATGGGCCACTCGGTCGCCGTGATCGACCGCGACCCGGGCGCGTTCCGCCGGCTGCGCTCCAGCGCCGCCAAGAGCGCCGTCACCGGGGTCGGGCACGACCGCGACGCGCTGGTCCGCGCCGGCATCGAGAACGCGGCCGCGTTCGCGGCGGTGAGCAGCGGGGACAACTCCAACATCATCGCCGCCCGGGTGGCGCGGGAGACGTTTGGCGTGCGGCACGTCGTGGCCCGCATCTACGACCCGCGCCGCGCCGAGGTCTACCAGCGCCTGGGCATCGCGACCGTCGGCACGGTGCGCTGGACTGCCGACACCATCCTGCGGCGGCTGCTCCCGGAGGCGAGCGGCGCCGACGCGCCGCTGTGGCGCGATCCGTCGGGGACCCTGGTGCTGACCGAGGTCCCGCTCACCGAGGCATGGGTGGGTGCGCCCGTGCAGCGCCTGGAGACCGCACTGCAGCTGCGGGTGGCCTACCTGGACCGCTCCGGCGAGATCGTACTGCCGCGCGGCGACGAGCCGCTGCGCTCCGGCGACGTCGTGCACGTGCTCCTGCGGGCCGACGCGCGCGACCGCGTGCTGGAGCGGCTGCGGCCCGGCCCGGCGGCCGGGCCCGAGGGGAGGTCGGTGTAGATGCGGATCGCGATCGCGGGCGCCGGCGGCGTGGGCCTCTCCATCGCCGGTGAGCTGGCGGACAACGGGCACGAGGTCCTGCTGATCGACCGCGACCCGCGGGCCGTGCGGGTCGACGCGGTGCCGCGGGCGGAGTGGCTGCTGGCCGACGCCTGCGAGCTCAGCTCCCTGGAGGACGCCCGGCTCGACCAGTTCGACGTGGTCGTGGCGGCCAGCGGCGACGACAAGGTGAACCTGGTGTGCTCGCTGCTGGCCAAGACCCAGTTCGGGGTCGGCAGGGTCGTGGCCCGGATCAACGACCCGGCCAACGAGTGGCTGTTCACCGACTCCTGGGGCGTGGACGTCGCGGTGTCGCCGCCCCGGCTGATGGCGGCACTCGTGGACGACATGGCGGGGGTG
>NZ_QEIO01000058.1 GCF_003336425.1 Marinitenerispora sediminis
CCGCCCGGGGGGGGCTGGACGGCGGGCCCGTCGGCCTGGCGGCCCACCGCGGTGGCGTCCTCGTCCTCGGCTTCCGGGCGAGCTGACTGCGCGCCGTGCCGGGCCGAGACGCCCGTCCTGGAGTGACATCGCGCGCCCGCGTCCCGCCCCGGTATGTCCCCGGTACCCGGGTGACGGACCGGGAGGGCCGCGTCGCCGCCACCACTGACGCGGGGGCCGGCCCCACCGGTCGGGTGCCTGTCCTCGGCGAGGAGCGAAACCGGGAGACTTCTCCCGAGGGCGCGGCAGTGGCGGGCGGGGGAGGGGCCTGCCAGGGGCGCGCCGCGCCGTGCGACTTCTGACTGTTACTTTGCGGAGTTGGTTAGCTACATTTGGTAACGCCATGGTGAAGCCGGTTCAGGTGACCGGTGCCGCCGGCGGACTTCCGGGCCGCGGGTACGGCTGGAGCAGGGCCCGCTGTGCCGGACGGCGGGGGACCGACGCGCCCATGAGCGTGCCGCGCGGAGCCGTCGCACGATGCCTGCCGGCTGCCGCACGGCGCCGGGGGCAGGATCTCGCGGAGAGGGGTGGAGAGGGGCATGACGACAGTGGAAGACACGCTGAGCCGGGCCGAGCCGCCGGCCGTCGAGAGCGCGAACCGCCGCTTCCGGTCCCGCCCCTCCTGGGCCTCGGTGCTCGGCGGCGCGGTGCTCGTCCTGGTGGCGGGACTGGCCGCGGCCGAGGTGATCGCCGCGCTCGCGGGCCTCTCGCCGCGCGCCGCGGGCGGCGACCCCGCGGGTCTCGCCGGTGAGAACCAGTGGCACGACCCGGTGGTGCGGCTCTCCTCATGGGTGGTGGCCCTGATCGGGCTCGCCCCGATCGTGCTGGCGCTGGGGTCGGGCCTGCGCCGGCGGTGGTCGGCGGCGCGGCACCGCCGCCCCGCGCCGGCGGAGTGACCGGGCCGGAAGGGGAGCGGGGCGCGGGCTAGCCGAGCAGGAGGTCCAGCACGGCCTCGGTGTCGGAGAGGTCGGGCAGGACGGTGGTCGCACCGGCGGCGCGGAGGGCGGCCGCGTCGCTGAGGCCGGTGGCCACGGCGACGATCCGGGCGCCGCCCTCCACCGCCGCGCGCACGTCGTTGGGGCTGTCGCCCACCAGCACCGTGGTGTCGGGCGTGAACGCCAGTCCGGTGGCCTCGTAGACCCGCCGACGGGCCACGTGGACGAGTTCCGGGCGGTCCGGGTGGTCGTCGCCGTAGCCGCCCACCGCCGTGTCGACGAGGTGGTCGAGGCCGAACACCCTCAGCTTGTGCTCGGCGTTGCGCCGGCTGTTGCCGGTCAGCAGCGACGACATGATGTCGGGGGCCGCCGCGCAGCGCTCCAGGACCTCACGGGCTCCGGTGAGCACCCGTCCGCTGGCGTGCATCTCGGCGCCGCGCGCGGCGAACTCCGCCTCGTTGATCTCCTGGAACCGGGCGAAGTCTCCCGGCCACTCGGTGAGGCCGTTGGCGGCCAGCGTCTCGTTGAACCACTGCCACTCGGTACGGCCGGGGCCCCTGGTGTCGGTGTGGTCGCTGAGGCCGGTGAACCGGGCGAACGCGTGGGAGAAGACCTCGAACCCGAACCCGTCCACGTCCAGCAGCGTCTTGTCGATGTCCCACAGCACCAGACGTTGTCCCACCCAGGTCCTCCCTGATCGTCGTGCCCCCACCGTAGCCGAACCGGGGGCGATCCCCGGCCGTTCCGACGGATCGGCCGAATTCGCCACGCGGGGGACACCGGGCCGTCATCAGGACGCGATCGGCATGAGGATAGGCTCACCTATGGACCGGTCTGTCGAGCCGTTGGGAAGCCCATGCAGAGTTGCCATCCGCTGGCCGGCGTCGCCCGCTGGGTCAACGAACGCGGGCTCGCCCTGGACATCCGGCTGCTCGGGGCCGCCGACCCGGAGCCCCGCACGGCGGAGTGGGTGCGGCTGGACCGGCTGCCCGAGCGGGTCCCCGCCCTGCTCGCCGACCTCACCGTCCGGACGTGCGCGGGGCACCGCACGTCCGCCGCCGCGATCCTCGCCTCGGACGCCGCGCGCCAGGTCGCCGGGTTCGCCGCCGTCGCCGCGTACCTGGTGGGCCGGGTCCCCGACCTCGCCGCGGTCCGGCTGTGGGTGCGCGTCGCGGAGTCGGGCCGGCCGGCCGCGCTCGCGCTGCGCCAGGGCGACGTCGCGATGCTGGCCGGCGACCCCATGGCGCGCCGGCCCGGGGCGGTGCCGCTGCCCGACGACGACGCCCTCGACGGGTGGCTGGCCGCCGCCGCGGTGCGGACGCTGGAGCCGGTGTTCCAGGCGATCCGCGCGGAGAGCCGGTTCGGCCTGCGGCCGCAGTGGAGCATGCTCGCCGACGCCCTGTTCCGCGCGCTGCCGGCCGCCGCCGACGAGGTGGGCGCGGACCAGTCCGCGGCCTGGCAGCGGGCGGGCCGGATGGCGGCCCGCCTCAACGACGACGCACCCCGCGTGCGCCCCCGCCAGCGCCCGTTCCCGATCCGCCTCCCGGGCCGCCCGGCCAGCCGCCCCGAACGCCTCGTCCTGGTCCGCGGCGGGTGCTGCTTCCGGTATCGCTACAAGGAGCCGTGCAAGGGCTGCCCGCTCATCTCCGACGAGCAGCGCGAGCGCCGGCTGCTCGCCCGGTACGCACCGGCGGGGGGCGGGGAAGCCGCTCCGTGACCGGACCGCCGTCGAGGAGCTGCCGCGTTCGGCGCCGGTGTCGCCCGTGTCAGGGACGCCGCGGGGCGGCCGTTGCGCGCGGGGACTGCTGGCTCGCCCCGTAGCGGGTGGCCGGGCGGACGCGGGCGGCGTCGCGCGCCCGCGTTCACCAGTCGTCGGGTAGCAGCCGGAACGCCTTGTGCGGGGTCAGCGGGCGCACGGCCCGGAAGTCGCGGCGGTCCAGGGTCAGGACGGCATCGGTGCGGTACTCGGCCGCCAGTGCCACGTTCACCGCGTCCGCGAGGTCCAGGTCGAGGCCGTGGTAGCGCTGCTGAACGGCCTGCGCCGTGCCGAGGACCGCGGTGTCCACCTCCGGGACCTGGAAACGCAGGCGGCGGGCTTGCGCGAGGATGAACGCGATGAGGTGGGCGCGGGCGGCGGGCCCGAACCTGGCCTTGGCCATGTGGTCCACCTCCGCCAAGACCAGAGGGGAGATGACCACCGTCCCGGCCTCACGCAGCACGCTCTGGCAGTCAGCGGCTTCGGCGGAGTTCCGGTCGGAAGCGGCGATGATGCCGGAGGTGTCGGCGACCACGATCACGTGCCGTCGGCTCCCCCGGTGACCGCCCTCGTGACCTCGGCGCTGGATGCCGTCTCGCCGCTACCGTCGAACATGGGCCAGTCGAGCGGCTCGTCCCACACGCGGTTGGCCATGGCCGCCAGGTGGATGCCCTCGCGGATGAGCTCCGCCTCCGGGATGCCGCGGCGTCGGGCGGCTTCCTTGATGAGCGCGAGGTCCTCCGGGTCGGCGTAGACGTTCGTTCTCTTCATGGACATGTACCAATGCTAGTCCATGTACCACCACGGTGCCCGCGCCGGTGCGGCCGCCCGGCGGTGCGGGCGGTGGGTCAGCACTCGATGACGTTGACCGCCAGCCCGCCCCGGCTGGTCTCCTTGTACTTGTCGTGCATGTCGCGGCCGGTGTCGCGCATCGTCCTGATGACCTTGTCCAGGGACACGAAGTGGCTGCCGTCGCCGCGCAGGGCGATACGGGCGGCGCTGATGGCTTTGACCGATGCCAGGGCGTTGCGCTCGATGCACGGCACCTGGACGAGGCCGCCGATGGGGTCGCAGGTCAGGCCGAGGTTGTGCTCCATCGCGATCTCCGCGGCGTTCTCCACCTGGGCCGGGGTGCCGCCGAGGACCTCGGCGAAGCCCGCGGCGGCCATCGAGGACGCCGAGCCGACCTCGCCCTGGCAGCCCACCTCGGCGCCCGAGATGGACGCGTTCTGCTTGAACAGGATGCCGATCGCGCCCGCCGTGAGCAGGAAGCGCACCACGCCGTCGTCGTCGGCGCCCGGGGTGAAGTGCTGGTAGTAGTGCAGCACCGCGGGCACGATTCCGGCGGCGCCGTTGGTCGGGGCGGTCACCACGCGGCCGCCGGCGGCGTTCTCCTCGTTGACCGCGAGGGCGTAGAGCGTCACCCAGTCGGCGCCGCGCATCGGGTCGCCGTCCTGGACGCCGGCCGGCGGGGCTGCCAGGCCGGTGTCGTCGCAGCGTCCGCCGAGCTGCCGGTAGAGCCGGTGCGCCCGGCGCGGGACCCGCAGGCCGCCGGGCAGGGTGCCTTCGGTGGTGACGCCGCGGCGGACGCACTGCCGCATCACCCGCCAGATCTCCAGCAGTTCGGTGCGGACCTCGGCGGGGGAGCGGCCGAACGCGCGCTCGTTGGCGAGCATGAGCGCGCTGATCGACATCCCGGTGTCCCGGCACAGGTCGAGGAGTTCGGCGGCGGTGTCGAAGGGGTGCGGCAGTGCCGTGTCGTCGGGCTTGATGCGGTCGGCCCCGGCCGCCTTCTCGTCCACGACGAAGCCGCCGCCCACCGAGTAGTACACCCGCGTGAGCAGTTCCGCGCCGTCGGCGTCGCGGGCGGTGAAGCGCATGCCGTTGGGGTGGCCGGGCAGTGTCTCGCGGCGGCGGAAGTCGACGTCCTCCTTGGGGGCGAAGGCGATCTCGTGCTCGCCGCCGAGCCGCAGCCGTCCGTGCTCCGCGACGCCGGCCAGCAGCCGCGGCACGGCCTCGACGTCCACCCCCTCCGGCGTCTCGCCGAGCAGCCCGAGGATGACGGCGGTGTCGCTGCCGTGCCCCCTGCCGGTCAGCGCGAGCGAGCCGTAGAGCTCGGCCCGCACGGCGGCGGTGCGCGGCAGCAGCCCGGCCTCCCGCAGCCCGGCCACGAACGTCCGGGCCGCCTTCATCGGCCCGACCGTGTGCGAGCTGGAGGGGCCTATCCCGACCTTGAACAGGTCGAACACGCTGATGGCCATGGCGTCCTCCCTCTCTTCCGGCTCATGGGGCGGGCGGCCGGGACCCGGCGCGGCGGCCGGGTCCCGGCGTGCGCGGGGCGCCGACCGGGACGGGCGGGACCGCCCGGCGGTCAGCGCAGCCCGGGGTACAGCGGGTGCTTGCGGGCGAGCGCGGCGACGCGGTCGCGCAGGGCCGCGGCGTCGTGCTCGGGCTGCAGCGCGGCGGCGATGATGTCGGCCACCTCGGTGAAGTCGGCCTCGTCGAAGCCGCGGGTCGCCAGGGCCGGCGTGCCGATGCGCAGACCCGAGGTGACCATGGGCGGCCGCGGGTCGTTCGGCACGGCGTTGCGGTTGACGGTGATGCCGATCCCGTGCAGCCGGTCCTCGGCCTGCTGCCCGTCGAGCTCGGACTCCCGCAGGTCCACCAGGACGAGGTGCACGTCGGTGCCGCCGCTGAGCACGCTGACCCCGGCCGCCACGGCGTCGGGGCGGGTCAGCCGCTCGGCGAGGATCCGTGCGCCCGCGACGGTGCGGCGCTGCCGGTCGGCGAACTCCTCGCCCGCGGCGACCTTGAGCGCCACTGCCTTGGCCGCGATGACGTGCTCCAGCGGGCCGCCCTGCATGCCCGGGAAGACCGCCGAGTTGATCTTCTTGCCGAACTCCTCCTTGGCGAGGATCAGCCCGCCGCGCGGCCCGCCCAGGGTCTTGTGGGTGGTGGTCGTGACGACGTCGGCGAAGGGCACCGGGTTGGGGTGCAGACCGGCGGCCACCAGGCCGGCGAAGTGCGCCATGTCCACCATGAGCAGCGCGCCCACCTCGTCGGCGATGGCGCGGAACCGCGCGAAGTCGAGCTGGCGCGGGTACGCCGACCAGCCGGCGATGATCATCTTCGGCTGGTGCTCCTTGGCGAGCGCCTCGACCTCGTCGTAGTCGACCGTGCCGTCGGAGTCGCGTACGTGGTAGGCGACGGCGTTGAGGATCTTGCCCGAGTAGTTGATCCGCATGCCGTGGGTGAGGTGCCCGCCGTGCGCGAGGTCCAGGCCGAGGATGGTGTCGCCCGGCTTGAGCAGCGCGAAGTACACCGCGGTGTTGGCCTGCGCGCCGGAGTGCGGCTGGACGTTGGCGTGCTCGGCGCCGAACAGCGCCTTGGCGCGGTCGATGGCGAGCTGCTCCACGACGTCCACATGCTCGCAGCCGCCGTAGTACCGGCGCCCGGGGTAGCCCTCGGCGTACTTGTTGGTGAGCACCGAGCCCTGGGCCTCCAGGACCGCCTGCGGGGCGAAGTTCTCGGAGGCGATCATTTCCAGGGTGTCGCGCTGCCGGGCCAGTTCGGCGTCGACGGCGACCGCGACCTCCGGGTCGAGCTCGGCCAGTGTCTGGTTGAGCGGGTTGGTCTCGGCGGCCATGTGGTTAACCTTCACCTTCGGTCAGCTGCGTGTACTGCTCCGGGGTGAGCAAATCGGCGGGTTCGTCCGCGAGCTCGACCTTGAACAGCCAGCCCTGCCCGTAGGGGTCGGTACCGACGAGCTCCGGCTCGTCGACGGCCGCGCGGTTGATGTCCACGACCTCGCCGTTGACGGGGGCGTAGATCTCGCTGACCGATTTGGTGGACTCGACCTCGCCGCACGGTTCACCCGCCGCGACGGTCGCCCCGACCTCGGGCGGCTCGACGAAGACGATGTCGCCCAGCGACTCGGCGGCGAAGGCCGTGATGCCGATGGTGGCGACGCCCTCGTTGATGGCCACCCACTCGTGCTCGCTCGTGTAACCCAGCTCCGCGGGAACGCTCAATTCAACTCTCCAGGAGGTATTCCATTATCCAGCACGACCGGTCTCCGGCGTGCCCGGCCCTGACGACGCTGACCTGCCCCGACCGCCCGCTACCGCGCCGGCGGGACGGGGCCGCGGCTCACGCCTCCCGCCGGTAGAACGGGAGCTCGACCACATCGACGGGTTCGGCACGCCCGCGCACGTCCACGGCGAACGCGCCCGTCGCGGTGTCGACCCCGGCGTCGACGTAGGCGACCGCGATCGGCCGTCCCAGCGTCGGCGAGGGCGCGCCGCTGGTGACGACGCCGACCGGCTGATCCTCGCGCAGCACGGTGTATCCCTGCCGGGGGACGCGCCGACCCCGGGCGACCAACCCGACCAGCGTGCGCGAGGGGCCGCTGCGCGCCCGGGCGGCCAGGGCGGCCCGGCCGACGAAGTCGCCGGGCTTGTCGAGCTTGACGACCCGGCCGAGCCCGGCCTCGTAGGGGGTGACCTCGGTGGTCAGCTCGTTGCCGTACAGCGGCATGCCGGCCTCCAGGCGCAGCGTGTCGCGCGCGGACAGGCCGGCCGGCACCAGGCCGTGCGGTTCGCCGGCGGCGCTGAGGGCGTCCCACACGGCGGCGGCGCCGGAACCGGGGCGGAGGAAGATCTCGAAACCGTCCTCGCCGGTGTAGCCGGTGCGGGCGAGCAGCACCGGGTGGCCGGCGACGGTGTGGAAGTAGCCGGCGTAGTACCGGATGTCGGAGAGGTCGGCGTCGGTGAGCGGAGCCAGGATCTCGGCGGCTCGGGGGCCCTGGACAGCGATCAGCGCGTACTCGGCGGACTCGTCGGCGACCTCGGCGTCGAAGCCGGAGGCGCGCTCGCGCAGGGCGGCGGCCACGGCGTCGCTGTTGGCGGCGTTGGCCACGACGAGGTAGTCGTCGGCGGCGAGCCGGTAGACGATGAGGTCGTCGAGCACGCCGCCGTCCTCGGCGGTGATCATCGTGTAGCGGGCCCGGCCGGGCGCGACCGCGGAGAGGTGGCCGACCAGCGCGTGGTCGAGGAGCGCGTCGGCCTGCGGGCCGCGGACGTGGATCTCCCCCATGTGGGAGAGGTCGAACAGGCCGGCCGCCTCGCGGACCGCGCGGTGCTCGCCGGCCTCGCTGCCGTAGCGCAGCGGCATCAGCCAGCCGGCGAAGTCGACCAGTGCGGCGCCGAGCCGCTCGTGCACCTCGTACAGCGGGGTCCTACGGGGCTCGGCGGTCGCGGCTGCGGGCGCGCTCATGGAGTCTCCTGAGAGGATGGGCGTCGGTGTCTGCCGTTGGCGGTGCCATCCTCCCCCTCTGTCATCGGAGCCTGAGAGCTTCACCACAGGGTGGCTTGCACCTTCGGCGAGGGGCCGCGGCCCCTGCTTTCCAGAGTGGTCTCGCCCGCGCGGTCCGGTGCGCCTGAGAGGTTCTGTGGGGAGGACTTGCTCCTTCGGCGGCCCGTGCTGGCTGCGCGGACACTCTCCCGTGCGGGGTCGGCGACCGGCATCAGAGTAGCAGCGCACGTCCCGCGGGCACAGGGGCGCGTCCCGGCCGCCGGGGATCGGTGCCGCGCGGGCGCGCGTAGGCAGGGAGCGCGCCGCAGCCCGGGGCGGCCCCGTCCGCGGCGCCCTCCCAAGACGCCCGACGGCCGCCGTCCCCTGGGACGGCGGCCGTCGAAGGCGGCGGAGGGACGGTCAGCGCGCGGCCTTGCGGCGCTGGCGGACCGCCTCGGCGAGACCGGTGAGGACGCCCTCCGTGGTCTCCCAGCCCATGCAGGCGTCGGTGATGCTCTGGCCGTAGGCGAGCGCGGCCGGGTCGCCGAGCCGCTGGGCGCCCTCCAGCAGGAAGCTCTCCAGCATGACGCCGATGATGCCGCGCTGCCCCTCGGCGACCTGCGCGGCGATCGCCTCGGCGACGACCGGCTGGCGGCGGTGGTCCTTGCCGCTGTTGGCGTGGCTGGCGTCGATCATCAGCCGGCGGGGCAGCCCGGCGCCCTCGACGACGTCGAGCGCGTTCTGGACGCTGTCGGCGTCGTAGTTGGGGCCGGAGCGGCCGCCGCGCAGGATGACGTGGCAGTCGGGGTTGCCCGAGGTGGTCACGACGGCGCCCGCCCCAGCGGGGTCCACGCCGAAGAACGTGTGCGGGGCGGCGGACGCGCCGCAGGCGTCCACGGCCACCTGGACGTCGCCGTCGGTGCCGTTCTTGAACCCGACTGGCATGCTCAGGCCGCTGCCGAGCTGCCGGTGGACCTGGCTCTCGGTGGTCCGGGCGCCGATCGCGCCCCAGGCGACGGCGTCGGCGATGTACTGCGGGGTGATCGGGTCGAGGAACTCGGTGCCGGCGGGGACGCCCAGGGACCCGATGTCGAGCAGCAGCTTGCGGGCCGTGCGCAGCCCGCGGTGCACGTCGTAGCTCTCGTCGAGGCCGGGGTCGTTGATGAGGCCCTTCCAGCCCAGGGTGGTGCGCGGCTTCTCGAAGTACACCCGCATGACCACGCACAGCTCGTCGTTGACGGAGGGGATGAACGCCTTGAGGCGCTCGGCGTACTCCAGCGCTGCGACCGGGTCGTGCACGGAGCACGGCCCCACGATCACGAGCAGGCGGTCGTCGTCCCCGTCGAGCACGCGCTTGACCTCGGCCCGGGCGTCCTCGACGAGCGCGGCGCGCTCCGGGCCCGTGGGCAGTTCTGCGAGGACGTCCTGCGGAGCGACCAGCGGCTGGTAGCTGACGACGCGCGTGTCATTGGTACTTGACATGTGATCCTTTTCCCTCCCCAGACACCTCCAACACCCTAACGTCCCCGTTCAACGGCTCGGTCCCCGGCCGCGCGCGGGGAGGGCGGGGAGGGGCGCGGCACACACCGGTATGGGCGCGTCTGTCCCGGATCGTTCCGGGCTCCCGGGCGCGTTCGGCCGGGATCGGCGCGCCGCGCGCCCTAGCGGTCCTTGAGCCCGGGGAAGTCCTCCTCCCAGTACTCGCCGGGGTTGCGGGCGCCGTCGGTGACCGGGCCCCGCGCGTCCTCGCGGCCGCGCAGCTGCACCCGCCGGATCTTGCCGGAGATTGTCTTGGGGAGCTCCGCGAACTCCAGG
Source organism: Marinitenerispora sediminis (assembly GCF_003336425.1). GTDB lineage: Bacteria > Actinomycetota > Actinomycetes > Streptosporangiales > Streptosporangiaceae > Marinitenerispora > Marinitenerispora sediminis. Next base: position 9,838 of record NZ_QEIO01000058.1, read on the forward strand.
CGGCGGACCCGCTTGTAGGGGGCGAGGCGGGCGCGCGCGTGCGCGAGGATCGATCGGGCCAGCTCCGGGCCGGGGTCGGTACCCGCCGCCGGTGTGACGAACGCCTTGGGCACCGCGAGGCGGACCGGGTCGGGGGAGGGGACGACCGCGGCCTCGGCCACCGCCTCGTGCTGGATGAGCACGCTCTCCAGCTCGAACGGGGAGATCCGGTAGTCCGACGCCTTGAAGACGTCGTCGCCCCGGCCGATGTAGGTGATCCGGCCGTCGGCGTCGCGCGCGGCCATGTCGCCGGTGTGGTACCGGCCGCCGCGCATCACGTGCGCGGTGCGCTCCGGGCTGTCGGCGTACCCCGTCATCAGGCCCACCGGGCGTTCGGCCAGGTCCAGGCACAGCTCGCCCTGCTCGGCGGGTTCGCCGGTGGCGGGGTCCTCCAGCACGACGGTGTAGCCGGGCAGCGGCCGGCCCATGGAGCCCGGCCGCACCTGCGACCCCGGCGGGTTGCCGATCTGGGCGGCCGTCTCGGTCTGGCCGAACCCGTCGCGGACCGTGATGCCCCAGGCCCGCCGGACCTGCTCGATGACCTCCGGGTTCAGCGGCTCGCCCGCGGCCACCGCCTCGCGGAGCGGCACCTGCCACGCGCCGAGGTCGGCCTGGACCAGCATCCGCCACACGGTGGGCGGCGCGCAGAAGGTGTCCACGCCGCACCGCACGATCGCGGCCAGCAGCCGGGTGGCGTCGAACCGGCCCTGGTCGACGACGAGCACCGTGGCCTGCGCGTTCCACGGGGCGAACACGTTGCTCCACGCGTGCTTGGCCCAGCCCGGGGAGGAGATGTTGAGGTGGACGTCGCCGGGCTGGATCCCGATCCAGTACATCGTGGACAGGTGGCCGATGGGGTAGGACGCGTGGGTGTGCCGCACCAGCTTCGGCTGGGCGGTCGTGCCGGAGGTGAAGTAGAGGAGCAGCGGGTCGTCGGCGCGGGTCGGGCCGTCGGGTTCGAACCGCGGTCCGGCGTGCGCGGACTCGGCGTAGTCGAGCCATCCGGCCACCGGGCCGACCGAGATGCGGGTCCAGTGGCCGCCGAGGCCGGCGAACTTCGCCGTCTCGGCGGCGTCGGCGACCACGTGCGCCACCCGGCCGCGCTCGATCCGGTCGGCGAGGTCGGCCGCGCCCAGCAGCGGGGTCGCCGGGATGATGACGGCACCCAGCCGGATCGCGGCCAGCGTGGTCTCCCACAGCTCGACCCGGTTGCCCAGCATCATCAGTACGCGGTCGCCGCGCCGCACACCCTGGGCGCGCAGCCAGTTGGCCACCTGGCGGGAGCGGCGGGCCAGCTCCGCGTAGCTGAGCCGCGACTCGGTGCCGTCATCGGCCACCACCCACAGCGCGAGGCGGTCGGGGTGCTCCCGCGCCGCGACGTCGAAGTGGTCGCTGGCCCAGTTGAACGGGTCGGGCCGCGGCCAGGCGAACGCGCGCCGGGCGGCCTCCTCGTCGGTCCGGTAGCGAAGCAGCAGGTCCCGGGCGGCCCGGAACTCCTCGGTGGCCGGATGGGACACGGCGTCCTCCCCGCACGGAAGTTGTGACGGGAGTCACTGTAGCCCAGTGCGGCGTGTCGGTCACCGTGCGCGGCGGGACGTGCCCCCGGCGGAGGGACCGGGCCGCCGAGCCGAGCAGCCGCGACCGGGCACCGGCGGGTATGTCGGAGCGACGGCCCGCGACGCCTCGCACGTCTAGGATTGGGCCGATGGACGAGTTGCGCGGCGGTCACGCCTTCCGACGCTCCGAAAGCGGGGCGATCGCGACCCGGGGCCGCTCCCATCGGTGTGCCGGCTCGCCGCTCCCCGCACCGGGCCCGCCTCCGGGCCGGCGCCGGCGGGGCGCGCCGCGCGGGTGTCCGCCGCGCGGACGGGCGGCCGTCGCACGGCTCTGGCGCCCCGGCGCCGACCGGAGCGCCGCGCCCCGGCGCGCGGGATCCCGCGGTGCCCGGCCCGGCATGTCCGCGCCGCCGCTCCGCGTGCGGGCGCGGCCCGGCCCGCCGGTCCGCCCAGACGTGTCCGCCGTCCCCGCCGTCCGCCGCCGGCCGGCGTGCGGCCGGCCCCCGTGCGACCGCTCCCTCGCCGGACGCCGCCCTCCTCCGGCGACCCCGCGATGTCCGCCGTCGCGTACGTGACCTCCTCGCACGCCGCCGGGGCCCGGATCCGGTGCCCCGGCTCCCCGGTCCGCCCCTCGGACCGGGTCATCCCCCGCCGCTTCGGTTCGCCGGACGCGTGTGGCCCCAGCACGACAACCACCTCGTTCTAGAAGGGCGCTCCTCCATGCGCACGCTGTATCCGTCCATCGAGCCGTACGACAGCGGGATGCTCGATGTCGGCGAAGGGCACCGCATCTACTGGGAACTGTGCGGAAACCCGACCGGAAAGCCCGTGGTGTTCCTGCACGGCGGTCCCGGGGCCGGCTGCTCGCCGGACCACCGCCGGCTGTTCGATCCGGCGCGCTACCGCATCCTGCTGTTCGACCAGCGCAACAGCGGGCGCAGCACCCCCCACGCGAGCCGCATGGACACGGAGCTGCACACCAACACCACGTGGAACCTGGTGGAGGACATCGAGCGGCTGCGCCGCATGGCGGGCGTGGAGCGCTGGCAGGTGTTCGGGGGATCGTGGGGCAGCGCGCTGGCGCTGGCCTACGCCGAGGAGCACCCGGAGCGGGTGAGCGAGCTGATCCTGCGGGGCGTCTTCACCCTGCGCAACGAGGAGCTGCGCTGGTTCTACCAGAACGGCGCGTCGTTCCTCTTCCCCGACGAGTGGGAGTCCTACCTCGCCCCGATCCCGGAGGAGGAGCGCGACGACCTCATCGGTGCCTACTCGGAGCGGCTGAACTCCCCGGACCCCGCGGTGCGGCTGGAGGCGGCGCAGGCGTGGAGCCTCTGGGAGGGGTCCACCATCTCGCTGCGGCCGGACCCGCGGCTGCGCGCCGACTTCGCCGAACCGGCCTACGCCCTGGCGTTCGCCCGCATCGAGAACCACTTCTTCGTGCACGGCGGGTTCTTCAGCCCCGGCCAGCTGATCGAGAACGCGGGCAAGCTGCGGTCCATCCCGGGGGTGATCGTCCAGGGGCGCTACGACGTGTGCACGCCGGCGAAGACCGCGTTCGACCTGCACCGGGCGTGGCCCGAGGCCGAGTTCCACCTGGTCGACGACGCGGGGCACGCCTACACCGAGCCCGGCATCCTGCACCACCTCATCGAGGCGACGGACCGGTTCGCCCTCCAGTAGCGCGCGGGACGCCGGCGGTGCGCGCCGGCGTCCACCACGGCGGGACCCGCCGCGTCCGCGCCCGGCCGGCCGCGCCGGATCGGCGGCCGGACGGCTCCCCGGCGGATTAAGCTCGCAGCGGGACCCAGACGAGTGAGGTGTGGCACATGGTGCGGGTGGCCGTCGACTTCGACCGCTGCGAGAGCAACGCGGTCTGCATGGGCATCGTCCCGGAGGTCTTCGAGGTGCGCGACGACGACTTCCTCTACGTCCTCCAGGAGGAGCCGGCGGAGGAGCTGCGGGGCCGAGTGGAGGAGGCGGCGCGGATGTGCCCCAAGCAGGCCATCACGATCGAGGGCTGAGCCCGTCCGCGGCCGGAGGAGCCGGCCGGTCCCGGCCGGCCGCCTCGGCGAGCCGGGCCAGTGTCGCGCTCATGGCCGGGGCCATCCGCCGGGGGTAGCCCGGCAGCTCGACGAGCAGCGGGAACCGCGCGCCCGACCAGTCGTAGGTGTGGACCACCCGGGTGCGGTCCTCGGCCAGCGGGACCAGCTGGTAGCGCCAGCGCTGCCCGCCGACGGTGCGGCGGCCCCGCCACTCGCCCCATGTCTCCCAGGCGATGAGCCGATCGGGCTCGTACTCGACCACCGTGTTGACGCTGCGGTAGCGCACGCCGGCCTGCCGCATGGCCATCGCGAACCGCTCGCCGGGGCCGAGCCGTTCGGGGCCGTCGGGCTGGCCGCGCAGCATTCCCGAGCCGTCCAGCTCCGCGTGCGCCGCCGGCGCGGTGATGATGTCGAACACCGCCGCCGCCGAGGCGGGGACGACGCGTGCGACCGAGACCGACCTTCGCCCTGCCATGCCCTGTCACTCCCCTTCTGCCGGCCCGCCGCGGCGCCATCGCCGAGGGGGCCGGCCCCCAGCATGCCCGCCGCCCGCGGGCGGCCCGACACCGGGTCGCCCCCGAGCGGGCGCCCCCGCGGACCCCGCTCCTCCGCCTCCTACCGTCCGGCGGCGGCGAGGGCCTGCTCCCACGTGGTCGGCTCGGTCAGCAGCGGGCGGTACCGCATGACCTTGGGGGTGGAGCGCAGGCCCAGCACCCCGACGAGCATGCCGCCGCGCCCGAAGAACGCGACGAACTTCCGCTCGGCGGGGGAGCCGTGGACGAACTCCACGGTGTCGGCCGGGGCGGCCTGCCCGAGCAGCTGCACCTTCATGCCGTACTGGTCGGACCAGAAGTAGGGGACCGGGGTGTAGGGACGCCGTCGGCCCGCGCCGGCCAGCAGGTTGTGCGCGACGGCGGCGGCCTGCTCGCCGGCGTTCGTCCAGTGCTCCAGCCGGACGCGTCCGCCGTAGCGCGGGTGCGGCCAGTTGGCGAGGTCGCCGGCCGCGTAGACGCCCGGGACGCTGGTCGCGCAGTAGGCGTCCAGCCGGACCCCGCCGACCCCGTCGGCGAGTTCGACGCCGGAACCGGCGAGCCAGTCGGTGTTCAGCCGCACGCCCAGCCCGGCCACCACCATGGGCGCGGCGACCGCGGTGCCGTCGGCGAGCCGGACGCGCTCCACCCGGTTCCCGCCCTCGAAACCGGTGACGCCGACGCCGAGGCGGACGTCCACCCCGTTGTCGCGGTGCAGCTCGGTGAGGACCTCGCCGACGCGCGGGTCGACCACGCGGGTCAGCGGAGTGGGCGCGGCCTCGACCAGCGTGACGTCCAGACCGAGCGTGCGCGCGCTCGCCGCGACCTCCGCGCCGATGAAGCCCGCGCCGACTACGACCACCCGGTCGACGGCCTCCAGTCCCTCCCGCACCGCCTCGGCGTCGTCCAGGGTGCGCAGCACGTGCACGCCGGCGAGGCCGGTGTCGGGGCGGCGGGCGGTGGCGCCGGTGGCGATGACCACGGCGTCGCCGCGCACCAGCGCGCCGTCGTCGAGCTCGACGGCGCGCTCGGCCGGGCGCAGCCGCACGGCCCGCCGGCCCAGGCGCAGGTCGAGCCGCAGCGCGTCGAACTCCGGCTCGTCGCGGAGCACCAGGCTGCGGGTCGTCCCCTTGCCGGTGAGCAGCTCCTTGGACAGCGGGGGGCGGGAGTAGGGCCGGTGCGGCTCCTCGCCGACGAGTGTGACGGTGCCGTCGAACCCGGCCGAGCGCAGCGCCTCCGCCGTGCTCAGCCCCGCCATGCCCCCGCCGACGACCACGACCCCGCGCATCCGACCTCCACACCGACACCGATCCGTACCGCCACCCGGTATACCGGGCCGTGCGGCCAGTGGGGCCGCCGCCCCACGGCAGTGCCAACGACGGACCGAGCCCGCCGGATTCCGGGCCGGTGCGGCGCGGCCGCCGGTCCCGGGTCAGCGGTGCAGCGGCCGGACGACGCCGACCGGCTCGCCGCCGCCCAGGACCGGGCGGCTGAGCAGGTCGGCCACCGGGTCGATGTCGACCCCGAGCGCGGCGAGGGCCATCAGCGCGGCCATGGCGGCGCCGCGTCCGGCCGCGTCGCCGTCGCTGATCTTCACGGCGGCCGTCTCGCCGGTGGGGACGCTCACCACCATCACGCCCTCGGCGCCCTGCTTGGAGACCGCACCGGGGAGCCGGCGCATCACCACGGTGTCAGGGCGGCCGTCCCCGGCGACGAACTCGGGGAAGCCGCGCATGGCATCGAGGACGCGGGCCTCGGCCGAGTCCGGCTCCGCCAGCGTCATCGCGCGCAGTCCGCGGGCGAGACCGGCGAGCGAGACGGCGAGCTGGGGCGCGCCGCAGCCGTCGACGGCGGTGTGCGCGACCGGTTCGCCGCACTTCTCCTCGGTCGTGGCACGGACGAGCGCCTGCAGGGGGTGCTCCGGGTCCAGGTAGTCGCCGGTGCTCCAGCCCTGCCGGACGCACGCGGTGAGCATCGCGGCGTGCTTCCCCGAGCAGTTCATCCGCAGCCGCTCCGGCTCTCCGCCGGCGCGCAGCAGGGCGTCGCGTACCGAGCGGTCCAGCGGCCAGTCGGGCGGGCAGCGCAGCGCCTCCGGGGTGAGGCCGGCGTCGGCGAGCATGCCGCGCACCGCGGCGACGTGCGGGTCGGCGCCGGAGTGGCTGCCGGCCGCGATCGCGAGCCGCTCGCCCGCGACGTCGGCGCCGGCGCGCAGGCAGGCGAGCGCCTGGAAGGGCTTGGCCGAGGAGCGGGGGAACATCGGGGTGTCGACCGGTCCCCGCGCGTAGCCGACGTCGCCGGCGGCCGTCAGGCCGACGGCGGTGCCGTAGTGCACACCCTCGCGGAAGCCGGAACGGACGACCTCGACGAGAGGGGCGTAGTCGGGCAGCGGGCTCTCGGGCATGGCGATCCTCACGCGCGTCGGGGGATATCGGCGTTTCGTGTGGTTTGTCGGGTGGGTTCGCGCCGAGCATAACCGCCGGACCCGGACCGCCCGCGGCGTGAGTCCGGCCTCCGCGGCCGCCCCCGCCTCCGGGCGGCCGCGCCGACTCCGCCGGGGGCGTCACCCTCAGCGGGTAGTGTCGTGCCCTGGGCGCGCGGGAACGGGCTCGGTCGGGCCCGAAGCAGCCTCGCGACGCGCGCCGGCCCGGCCGCCGCGATCGGCGGGGACCGGCGGGACCGGACACGAGCAGACAGGGGCGAGGACGTGCGGGACGATGGCCGTGCCGGCCGGTGGGGATTCCGGATGGGGGCCTTGACCCGGTCCCGGGCCGGCCGCCCGGCGCGGGACCTCGAGTACGCGGTGATCGACGTGGAGACGACCGGCCTGGACCCGGTCGGCGGTGCCCGCGTCTGCGAGGTGGCGGTGCTGCGGATGCGCGGCGACGGCACGGTGCTCCGCGAGTTCACCACACTGCTCGACCCCCGGGGACCGGTCACCGGTCAGGAGTTCCACGGCATCGGTTCCGGTGACGTGGTGGGGGCGCCGAGCGCGGCCGATATCGCCGACGAGCTCGCCCGGCTGTGCGCCGGCGCGGTGGTCGTGGGCCACAAACTCGACTTCGAGGAGGGCTTCCTCGCCGCCGAGTTCGGCGCGTGGCTGCCCGACGGCATGCCCGGCCTGTGCACGCTGCGCGCGCTGCGCTCGCAACTCGACCTGGAGCGCTACTCGCTGCCCTGGGCCAGCCACACGCTGAACGGGCACTGGCCCACCGGCCAGCACACCGCGCTCGGCGACGCACGGGCCTGCGCCCAGCTGCTGGCGGAACTGCTGCACAACGCCCCGGGGGAGCTCCGCTACACGGGGCCCGCGCCGCTCGCGCCGCCGCCCGCGCCCCTGCCGGAGGCCGCCTCCCGGCCGCGGCTCAAACCGCGCCGCCGGGTCGACGGCCTGACCGCCCGGCTGCCCAACGGGGGCATCCGCTCGACTCCGGCGCATCCGCTCCGGCCGTGGCCGGCGTGCTGGCGGCCCGACGAACTCGACGCCGCCAGGTGCGGGGGGCGCTTCGATCCCGAGCAGCGGGCGGCCGCCGCCGCGGCGGCCGCGCGGCGCCGCCGCCGCAGGGAGGCGGCGGGGGCAGCCGTGGCGCTGACCGGGGCGGCGGCCACGGCCGCCGCCGTGGCCGCGGTCCGCCGCCGGCTGCGCGGTCGCTGAGCCGGCGGCGGACCGCGGCCGGCCGCCTCAGAGGCCGGAGAGCGCCAGCAGGACGGCGGCGATGAGCATGCTCCCGCCGACGGCGGTCAACGTGGCCCGCCCGCTCTCCGTCAGCCGCGCCGGCACCGCGCGCACCCGGAGCGCGGAGGCGGAACCGGCGGTCACCCGGTGCCGTTCGGGTCGGCGGCGGGCCGCGATCCGGGGCAGCCGGTTGAACAGCGCGACCGACACGAGAGCGGCACCGACGACGATGAGCGCGAGCGACACCTTCGGCGTCCTTCGGGGAGAGCGGAGACCAACGGCACAGGATTCTGCCGGAGATTTCACCGGACGTAGCGCCTGATGTCGGATCTGGGCCGGTTGCGGCCATCCGATACGGCATTGCCCGGCCGGAGGGGGAGCGCGCCGCGACCTCGCCGATCGGCCGGCCGCCGTCGGTGACGGGCCGGGCGGCGTCGCGGCGGTGCCGGGGAGTCAGGGCGGCGTCGACGCGGGACGCGGCCGGCCTTCCGTCCCCCTCGTCCCGCCGGCGAGGCGCGGCTCGTCGCTGGGAGCGGCGGAGCGCGGGGCCGCTGGCCTCACGGCCGCGCCCGCGTGGGCAGGGTGAGGATCTCGGCTCCGTCGTCGGTGATGGCGATCGTGTGCTCACTGTGCGCGGTGCGGCAGCCGGTCGCGCTGCGCAGCGTCCACCCGTCGGCATCGGTGACGAGTTCGGCGGTGTCGGCCATGACCCACGGCTCCAGGGCCAGCAGCAGCCCGGGGCGCAGTCTGTACCCGCGGCCGGGGCGACCGGTGTTCGCGACGTGCGGGTCCTGGTGCATCGTCGAGCCGATTCCGTGGCCTCCGAACTCGGTGTTGATCGGGTACCCCGCCTCGCGGAGGACCGTGCCGATGGCGTGGGAGATGTCGCCGACGCGGGCCCCGGGGCCGGCGGCGGCGATCCCCGCGGCCAGCGCGCGCTCGGTGGCGCTGATCATCGCGACGCTCTGCGCAGGCTTCGCCTCGCCCACGATGAAGCTGATGGCGGCGTCCGCGGCGACTCCGCCCTTGGAGACGGCGAGGTCCAGTGTCAGCAGGTCGCCGTCGGCGAGCGCGTAGTCGTAGGGCCGCCCGTGGAGCACGGCGTCGTTGACGCCCGTGCAGATGTAGTGGCCGAACGGGCCGCGGCCGAAGGACGGCTCGTAGTCGACGTAGCAGGACAGCGCTCCGGCCTCGGCGATCATGTCCCGGGCCCAGCGGTCGATCTCCAGAAGGTTGGTGCCGACCGCGCTGCGGCTCTTCAGCGCCTGCAGGATGTCGGCGACCAGGGCGCCGGTGTCCCGTGCCTGGGGCAGTCGGGCGGGGGTAAGGATCTCGATCACGTGGCGCCTTCCTCGAACAGCCAATAACTATACCGGCCATATTATCCCGGTACTAGAATCGGGGGCATGGTCAGGTTGCCGCTCACTCCCGCAGAGGTCGAACGCGGACAGCGCCTCGGTGCCCTCCTCCGCCGGGCCCGGGGGCAGCGCTCGATGCTCGATACCGCGCTGGACGCCCGTGTCTCGCCGGAGACCCTGCGCAAGATCGAGTCGGGGCGGGTCGCCACCCCCGCCTTCCCGACCATCGCGGCGATCGCCGATGTCCTCGGCCTCTCCCTGGACGCGGTGTGGGCCGAGATCAACCAGCCCGAACACGGTGCCGGACCGGCCGGTTCCGGTCGCGACGCGCGTGAGCGGCTGGCCTCGTAGGCCCCGCTCCCGCAGCCGCGTTCCAGGCGCCGGGAGGACCGCTCGCGCGGGCGGGCGGCTCGCCACGGGCCTTGGCGGCCGGTCGGCCTAGGCCCGGCGGTGCACCGCCCGCTCGACCGTGCCGGCGTCCACGCCCAGGGCCCGGAGGGCGAACGCCGTCACCAGCGCGTGCGCGTCGTCGAACGCCGTTTCGCCCCGCGAGAGCGGGACCCGCTGCGCGCCGATGAGGGCGAGCACGAGTTTGGCGGTGGCCTCGGCCGGTACGGCGTCGAACTCGTCGGCCGCCATGCCGGCGCGCAGGATCTCGACGAGCAGGCGCTGCATGGGCGCGACGTGGTCGGCGAGCGCCTGGTAGGCGTCCGGACCGAGGCTCGCGCCGAGCTCCGCCGCCGCCGGGTGCGGATGCTGGACGATTCCCTCCAGCTGGAACCGGACGAAGACCGACATCCGCTCGGCGGCCGTGGCGTCGGAGGGAAGCTCGTCCTGGTACCGGCGGACGAAGCCGGAGGTGACCTGCTCGGTGAAGGCGAGCAGCAGCGCGGGCTTGTCCGGGAAGTAGTTGTACAGCGCGGTGCGGGTGATGCCGGCGGCCGCGGCGACGTCGGTCATCGAGATCTCGTCGATCCCCTGCGTGCGGGTGAGGGACGCCACCGCCGCCATGATCCGCTCCCGGGTCTGGGCGCGGTGCGCGGCGATGGTGGGGGCCGAGATCTTGGGCATGGCACCTATCGTCGCACGCGGCGCGGGCCACCGGTCCGTCCCCGGTAGCCCGCGCCGGGCGGCCGAGGCCGGCCGGCCTCGGCGGGCCCACGCCCGAGGCGGTCAGGCCGCCAGGTCGGCCGGGTGGCGGCGGCCGAGGTCGGCCAGGACCTCGACGTTGAGCTGGTAGGCCAGCCGGGTCTCGTCGATGACGCGCTCCCGCTCGCCCTCGTCGAGCGGCAGGGCGTCGAGGCGCTCGCGGTAGGCCGCCTTGAAGGCGGGCAGGCTGCCGAGCGCGCCGAAGTCGTAGAAGGCGGCACCGGCGTCGGCGCCGAGCCCGTAGCTGCGGGCGGCGACGCGGCGGATGAACTGACCGCCGGAGAGGTCCCCGAGGTAGCGGGTGTAGTGGTGTGCGACGTACCCGGCCGGCCAGTCGAGCGTCTGCCGGATGCGTGCCACGTAGGTGGTGGTCGGCCGGCTCGGGCGTACGGCCTGCGCCCAGTGGGGGCCGTACAGCGCCGCGAGGTCGAGGCGCAGCGCCGGCAGGCGGTACAGGTCCCGGGTCACCACAGGGCCGGCCACCGGGTCCTCGGCGAGGGCCTCGGCGACCTCCTCCAGTGCGGCGTAGGCGAAGTAGTGCTGCGCGACCATGGCGGCGTAGCCCTCGCGGGACAGCCGCCCGGCGAGGAGCGCCCGGGTGAAGCCGTGCTCCTCGGCGTCGGTGTGCCGGTGCCACGTGGCGGCCCGGAGCCGCTCCGAGAAGGGAGCCGCCGTGTGCTCCTCGACCGCCGTCCGCTGGTCCGCAGCCACGCGCCCACCCTTCCCCTCGCACCGGAAGGCGGCCGCCGGGCGCGCCCGCGGGAACCGGCGGACCATGGCGAACCGCAAATTTAGTGACATCATGTCAGCAAGCCGGGTGCCGCTGTCAAGCATGTTCTGACACAGTGTCGTGAAGATCCGCGGGCCGGTGCGCGGCCGACCTGCGCGTACCCGCCGTGACGTGCCCGTTCGCCGCGGCCGCGGGAGGGTATCCTGGCGACGGTGAGGGGCGCCGGACCATTCGCCCCGCGCCCGACCCCCGGAGCCCAGGACCGGTCCCGTACTCCCGCTGGCGGTGACGCAGAACCGCCGATTATCTTCTTAGTGGTCTTGGCGCCGCGAGATCGCGTGCCGACGCGCCGCGCCGCCGGTCGCCGCGGTATCCGGTGGGGAGCCGGAGCGCCGCGGCGCGGCAGGGGGAACCGGAGGCGCCCGCGGGCGCGATGTACAGACGTCGGGGGACGGTCACGAGACCACCGTGGACGCGAGGAGCCGGGCCGACGTAGAGGCGATGAGTGGATATCAGGAAAACGGAGCACCAGCCTGTGGCTGTGACAGATTCCTCCGCGGCGAGGCCGGAGTACGCCGGCCCCGCGCCGGGTGAGGCTGCCGTGACGGCGGAGGCCTCCGCCGTCGCGGAATCCGTCGAGATCCTGCTGATCGAGGACGATCCCCAGGACGCGTTCCTGGTCGAGGAGCTGCTGGCCGACACGAACCTCGACGCCACCATCACCTGGGTCGACACCCTGCGGGCCGCCCGGGACCGCCTGCCCGGCTTCCGCGGCTGCGTGCTGCTCGACCTCAACCTGCCCGACGCCGGCGGGATGGAGCTGCTGCGGGAGGTGCTCACCACGGCGGAGTCGGCCGCCGTCGTGGTGCTGACCGGGCTCAACGACGAGCACGAGGGCGCCGCCGCGGTCGCCGCCGGGGCGCAGGACTACCTGGTCAAGGGGCAGGTGGACGGCGCGCTGCTCGCGCGCAGCCTGCGCTACTCCATCGAGCGCCAGCGCTCCGACGAGAACGCCCGCCAGCTCCGCGAGGCCGAGATGTACGCCCGCGAGAACATGCGCCTGGAGCGCGGCCTGCTGCCCCAGGTGCTGCTGGACCGCTCCCCGCTGACGCACCGCTCGTTCTACCGGCCGGGCCGCAAGCGCGCGCTCGTGGGCGGCGACTTCTTCGACGCCGTCGAGAAGAACGGCACCACGCACGTCATCATCGGCGACGTCAGCGGGCACGGGCCGGACGAGGCGGCGCTCGGCGTCAACCTGCGTATCGCCTGGCGGGCGCTGGTCGTGGGCGGCGTCCGCGAGGAGGAGCTGCTGCCCGCGCTCGAAGAGATCCTGACCACCGAGCGCGCCCAGGACGAGATGTACGCGACCCTCTGCCAGGTCAGCCTGGACACCGGCAGCGAGACCCTGCGGATCCGGCTGTTCGGCCACCCGCCGCCGCTCGTCCTCTCCGACGGCATCGAGGAGGTCGCGGCCACGCCGCGGCCGCCGCTCGGGGTTTTCCCCGACTCCGACCTCTCCGTCGACGAGTGGCCGTTCCCGCGCGGCGCCACCCTGCTGCTCTACACCGACGGGCTGGTCGACGCCTACGACGGCGCGCCCCCGGACCGCCTGGAGGTCGGCGGGCTGCGCCGCATCCTGCAGGACATCCGCGACCGGGGCGCCTCGACCGTGGACCTGCCCGAGCGCCTGGTGGACGAGGCCGAGCGGCGCAACGGCGGCCCGCTGCAGGACGACGTCGCCATGCTGCTCCTCACCCACGGGACCGGTCCGTGAGCACTGCCCGCACCGGCGGGCCGCCGGCGGACGGTCCGGGCTTCGGGCCCGGCCGCCGGACCGGTCCGCGGTGGCTCGCGCACGCCGACCGCTGGACACTGCGCCGCCGGGTCAGCGTGCTGCTCGCCGCCGTCGCCGTGGTGCTGGTGGCCTCGGTGGCGACCATCACGCTGAGCGCGCTGCAGGCCTACGACGCCGTCCTGCGCCAGGTCGACGAGCTCACCCCGGCGCAGAGCGCCGTCCAGCAGACCGTGGCCGCCTACCTGAACCAGGACAACGGGGTCCGCGGCTACGCGCTCACCCGGGACGTCGAGTTCCTCTCCCCCTACCAGCAGGGGCGCAACTCCCTGGAGGAGGCGCTGCCGCGGCTGGAGGAGGTCGCCGGGACCAACACCGCCATCGACAGCGACATCCGCGCGCTGATCGCCGCCGGCGAGGCGTGGCACCGCGACTTCGCCGAACCCACGCTGGCCAAGGTCGACCAGGGCGAGGAGATCACCGCGCAGGACTACCGGCTGGGCCGGGAGCGGTTCAACGACCTGCGCAGCGCGGCCAACATCGCCGAGCGCCACATCGACACCGAGCTGCGCGACGCGCGGGAGGGGCAGGCCACCGCCACCCAGCAGCTCGTCGCACTGCTCTCCCTGGTGGGGCTGGTGGTGTTCGTGCTGTGCGCGTTCCTGTGGGTGATGCTGCGGCACTGGGTGCTGCGCCCGCTGGACGAGCTGGGCCGCCACCTCCAGCAGGTCTCCGACGGCTACTACGCGCACCGCATCGTCCTGCACGGCCCCCCCGAGATCCAGCGGGTCGGCCGGGACGTGGACGCCATGCGTGAACGCATCGTGCACGACCTGCACGAGGTCGCGACCGCGCGGCGCACCCTGCAGGAGCAGTCTGAGCTCCTGGAGCGCCAGACCGAGGAGCTGCGCCGGTCCAACCTGGAGCTGGAGCAGTTCGCCTACGTCGCCTCCCACGACCTCCAGGAGCCGCTGCGCAAGGTGGCGAGCTTCTGCCAGCTGCTGCAGCGCCGGTACCACGGCCGGCTGGACGAGAGGGCCGACTCCTACATCGACTTCGCGGTCGAGGGCGCCAAGCGGATGCAGACGCTCATCAACGACCTGCTCGCCTTCTCCCGGGTCGGACGCACCCGCGACTTCGGGCCGGTGGACCTCAACGTCGCGCTCGATGACGCGCTGCGCAGCCTGGACGCCGCGCTGGAGGAGGCCGAGGCGGTGGTCACCGGCGACGAGCTGCCCGCGGTCTCCGGCGACCGGACGCTGCTCACCCAGGTGTTCTTCAACCTGGTCGGCAACGCGGTGAAGTTCCGCGGCGAGCGGCCGGCGCGGGTGCACGTCAGCGTGCGCCGCGAGCGCGACGAGTGGGTGTTCTGCTGCGCCGACAACGGCATCGGGATCGAGCCGCAGTACGCCGAGCGCATCTTCGTGATCTTCCAGCGGCTGCACACCCGCGACAAGTACAGCGGGACCGGGATCGGCCTGGCCATGTGCAAGAAGATCGTGGAGTTCCACGGCGGGCGCATCTGGCTGGACGCGGAGTCGGAGGAGCCGGGGACGCGGATCTGCTGGTCGCTGCCGGCCCGGCCCGGCACCGTCCGGGCCGCCGAGGAGCCCGCGGCGGGCGGCGGCGAGAGCGGCGGGTCCGACCGCGAGGGCTCGGACGGCGGGGCGGCCGCGCCCGCGCCGGAGGGGGCCGGCGACGAGCCGGCCGGAAGCGGGTGAGCGGGGTGGCGATGGCGCGGCCCGTCGAGGTGCTCCTGGTCGAGGACGATCCGGGCGACGTCCTGATGGCCAGGGAGGCGTTCGAGGAGCGCGAGGCCGGCGGCCGGCTACATGTGGTGCCCGACGGCATCGAGGCGCTGCGGTTCCTGCGCCGCGAGGGCGAGTACGCCGACGCGCCGCGTCCGCACCTCGTGCTGCTCGACCTCAACCTGCCGCGCAAGGACGGCCGGGAGGTACTGGCGGAGGTCAAGCGGGACGAGGAGCTCGCGCACATCCCCGTCGTGGTGCTGACCACCTCCGAGTCCGAAGAGGACGTCATGGGCAGCTACCGGCTGCACGCCAACGCCTACGTGGCCAAGCCGGTGGACTTCGACCAGTTCGTCAGGGTGGTCCGGCGGATCGACGACTTCTTCGAGACGGTCGCGCGGCTGCCCGGCGTCCCTGGCGGGCCTTCGGGATGACCGATGTCACCTGACCGGAGTTCTGTGCTGTTTGTCCGCTTTGGTTAGCATCACTGGATAGTGTTCGCCGTCGGCGGCCCGTCGCGTACCGGCCCGCGGAACCCGCCCCCCGGGGTCCGCGGCACCCGGGCGCCGGCCGCCGCCCCCCCACGAGGAGTCCCGTCATGCGCCGCATCGCCGTTGCCGCCGCCGGAGCCGTCGCCGCTCTCGGACTGGCCGCTTGCGGCGCTCCCTCCGAGAGCGCCGGAGGCGACCAGGAGGAGGCCCTGATCGTCGGGGCCACCGCCGTCCCCGCCGGCGAGGTCCTGGCGTTCGTCCGCGACGAACTCGCCGCCGACGCGGGCCTGGACCTGCGGATCCAGGAGTACTCCGACTACAACGCCCCCAACGCCGCCCTGGCCGAGGGGGAGCTGGACGCCAACCTCTACCAGCACGAGCCGTTCCTGGACGACTACAACGCCAACAGCGGCACCGACCTCGTCGCCGTCACCCCCGTCTACCTGCCGCCGCTCGGGCTGTACTCCTTCACCGCCGACTCCCTCGACGACCTTGCGGACGGCGCCACGGTGGCGCTGCCGAACGACCCGACGAACGAGTACCGCGCGCTGCTGCTCCTCCAGGAGGGCGGACTCATCACGCTGGCCGAGGGGACCGAGGAGAGCTCCTTCTCGCTCTCCGACATCGAGGACAACCCCCGTGACCTGGAGTTCCAGGAGATCGACGCGGCCCAGCTGCCCCGCTCCCTGGAGGACGTCGACGCCGCCGTCGTCAACGCCAACTACGCGCTGGAGGCCGGCATCAGCGCGAACGAGGACGCCATTCTGCTGGAGGAGTTCGAGGGCAGCCCGTACGTCAACGTGCTGGCGGCCCGCTCGGACAACCAGGACGACCCGCGCATCAGCGAACTCGCCGAGCTGCTCACGTCCGACGAGGTCGCCGCCTTCGTCGAGGAGACCTACGGCGGCACGATCATCCCCGTCGCCGACGCCTCCTGATCCGGGCGCGGTTTTCCGATCTCCGCCAGCGGCATCTGGGTTACCGTAAGCGTCATGAGCCTGCCGGAACCGCTCGACCCAGCCGGACCGTACCGCGTCTGCCTGGTCTGCCTCGGCAACATCTGCCGTTCGCCCATGGCCGAGAAGGTGCTGATGGCCGACCTGGAGCGCGCCGGACTGGACGGCGTCGTGCGCGTCGACAGCGCGGGCACCGGCAGCTGGCACATCGGCGCCGACATGGACCCGCGCGCCGCCACCACGCTGCGGGTGCACGGCTACCCCGTCGACCACGTGGCGCGGAGGTTCGACCCCGCGTGGTTCGCCACCCGCGACCTCGTCCTGGCCATGGACACCGACAACCTCGCCGACCTGCGCGCCCTCGCGCCCGACCCCGCCACCGCGGGCGAGCGGATCCGGCTGTTCCGCTCCTTCGCTCCCGGCGCCGGGGCCCACCCGGAGGTCCCCGACCCCTACTACGGCGGCGACGACGGGTTCGGCGCCGTGCTGAACATGATCGAGACCGCCGCCAAGGGCCTCACCGGGGAACTGGCCGCGCTGCTCGACGCGCGCGACCGCCGCGGATAGGAGGCGCGGTGACGTCCATCGCCGACCGCGTGACCGAGCTGACCGGGCGCGAGGCCGGTGCCGCCGTGGCGCTCGGCGCCCGGCAGGAGTGGGAGCTGCACCGCGTCCGGCTCGGCGACGGGGCGTCGGTGTTCGTGAAGGCGGTCGCGGACCGCCTGCCGGACGGGCGCCTGGACGGCCTGTTCCGCGCGGAGGCCCTGGGGCTGGACTGGCTGGGACGCTCCTTCGGCTCCCCGGTCCCCGACGTCCTCGGCTGGGACGCCCGCACCCTCGTGCTGTCCTGGGTCGAGGAGCGGCCGCCGTCCGGGCCGGCGGCACGGCGCTTCGGCCACCAGCTCGCGGCCATGCACCTGTCCGGGGCCGACTCCTTCGGCGCGTCCTGGCAGGGCTTCATCGGGCCGCTGCCGCTGGACAACACCCCGGCCCGGTCCTGGCCGCGCTTCTACGCCGAGCAGCGGCTCGCCCCCTACCTCCGGATCGCGGCGGACCGGGGCGCGCTCACTCCGGCCGACGTGCGGACCGTGGAACGGGTCATGGACAGCGTCGAGGACCTGGCCGGCGATCCCGAGCCGCCCGCCCGGATCCACGGCGACCTGTGGAGCGGCAACGTCCTGTGGCAGGACCAGGGGGCGGTGGTCGTCGACCCCGCCGCGCACGGCGGTCACCGGGAGACCGACCTCGCCATGCTCGCCCTGTTCGGCCTGCCCTTCTTCGACCAGGTCCGGGACGCCTACAACGAGGCGGCGCCGCTCGCGGCCGGCTGGCGGGCGCGGGTGCCGCTGCACCAGCTCCATCCGCTGCTCGTGCACGTGTGCCTGTTCGGCGCCGCCTACCGCACCACCACGCTGGAGGCGGCGCGGGCCGCGCTGCGCGCGGCCGGCTGACGCTCCGGGCCGCCCGGAGCAGCAGCCAAACCAGCCGGTTTCCTCTAAAGTCGGGTCCGTGACGTGGCCCCCCAACCAGCACCCCCCGCAGTACGGCTGGGAGCACCCGCCGCAGGGCGGTGCCCCGGCACCGAACCGGCCCGGCAACGGCGGACTCAGCCCGATCATGATCGCCGTCCTCGCGATCGTGCTCGTCGCGGTCCTCATCATCGCCGTCGCGGTCGTCGCCATCACGCTGCGCCGGGACGCCGAGCAGGCGGCACCGGCCCCCGTGGAGAGCTCCGCCCCGCAGGAGCGGGAGGAGGCGCCGCCCGAGCCCTCGACCGCCGCCTCGCCGACCGACCTCCCCGGCCGGCCGCCCCTGCACGAGGGCTGGCAGGTGGCGCACGCCGTCAAGTGGGGACTGGTGTACGACATCCCGGCCGATGACGGCTGGGAGTTCGACGGCCCCGAGTACATCCGCGGGTACGAGGACGACGACGGCACGCCCGTGATCGCCATGAGCGGCACCTCCACCTACCGGGACGAGCCGTGCGAGACGTGGGGGTCGCGAGCCGACCTCGGGGCGCAGGGGGTCTCGGACAGCGACGACACCGCGGGGATGGCCGAGGCCGTCGCGCTCAACTGGGCGGGCCACGCGTTCGAGACCGACGAGGGCGCGCCCGAGACGTCCGTGCGCTCGGTCGAGGAGTTCTCCCGCAACGGACTGGAGGGCCACCACGCCGTCATCGACGTCGGGGTCCGCCAGGAGGACACCCGCTGCCAGCCGCCCAGTGGCGTGGTCCACGCGCTGGCCGCCCCGCACGGCGACGGCGGGGTGCGGGTCTTCGTGATCGTGGCCGACACCGGCATCGAGGGCGCGGCCGACGCGGACACCGTCGACGGCATCGTCGCCACCCTGCGCGACACCGGGTACCAGCCGGACGAGGCCTGAGCGGAGAACGCGCCGGTCCCGGCCGCCGCGGCGGCCGGGACCGGGTGGGCGGGCCTCAGCCCTTCACGCTGCCCGCGAGCAGTCCGCGGACGAAGTAGCGCTGGAGGGAGAAGAACACCAGCAGCGGCACCACGATGGACACGAACGCGCCAGCCGTCAGGCGCTGCCACTCGTTGCCGCGGGTGCCGGCCATCTCGGCGAGGCGCACGGTGAGCGGTGCGACGTCGGCGTTCCCGCCCGCGAAGATCAGCGCCACCAGAAGGTCGTTCCAGACCCAGAGGAACTGGAAGATCCCCAGCGACACCAGGGCGGGCACGATCAGCGGGGTCACCACCCGGCGGAAGATCACCCCGTGCCCGGCGCCGTCCACGCGGGCGGCCTCGAAGAGGCTGCGCGGCAGCGCCGAGATGAAGTTGTGCAGCAGGAAGATGCCGAGCGGCAGGCCGAAGATGGTGTGCGCCACCCACACGTTGGTGAACTCCAGCGCCCCCTGGAACTCCCAGGCCGGCAGGACCTGCACGCCGCCCACGACCAGCCCCTGGGAGAAGATGCTCAGCAGCGGGACGAGCGCCATCTGCAGCGGCACGATCTGCAGCGCGAAGATGCCGAGGAACAGCCAGTCGCGCCCGGGGAAGTCCATCCACGCGAGCGCGTACGCGGCGAGCGCCGCGATCCCCACCACGAAGACCGTTGAGGGCAGCGAGATGACGATCGAGTTGATGAAGTAGCTCGCCAGCTGGCCCTGGCTCGACGTCCCGAACAGCACGTCGGCGTAGTTCTGCAGGGTGACCTGCGGGTCCGTGAAGAACGTCCACCAGCCGGTGGTCTTGATCTGCTGCTCCGGCCGGAAGGAGGAGATGAGCAGCCCGAAGGTGGGCATGGTCCACAGCAGCGCGATGACGATCGCCACCGCGCTGCCGACACGGCCGGACAGCCGCCGGCGGACCCGGGCGGCCGCCGAGGTCGGACGGGGGGTCGGATCGCTCATGCCTGCTGCTCCCTCACGCGTCGGTTGGTCCGCATCTGCACGATGACGAGCGGAATGACCAGGGCGAACAGGAAGACGGCGAGCGCCGATCCCTGGCCGAGCTCGCCGTAGCGGAACGCCTGGTTGTACATCTCGTTGGCGATCACACTCGTGTCGAACTGGCCGCCGGTCATCGTGCGCACGATGTCGAACACCTTCAGGGTCTGCACCGAGATGGTGATGAGGACGACCGTCAGCGTCGGCCACACCGACGGCAGCGTGACGCTGCGGAACAGCTGCCAGGCGTTGGCGCCGTCGATCCGGGCCGCCTCCACGATCTCGGACGGGATCGCCTTGATGGCGGCCGACAGCACGACCATGGCGAATCCGGCCTGCACCCAGATCAGCACCACGATGAGCAGCAGCGTGTTGAGCGGCTGGTTGAGCAGCCACTGCTGCGGTTCGCCGCCGAACGCGACCACGACCCGGTTGAGCAGGCCGATCTGGTCGGCTTCGGCCGGCCGGTAGGCGTAGACGAACCGCCAGATGATGCCGGCGCCGACGAAGGAGATCGCCATCGGCATGAAGAGCAGCGACTTGGCCACCGACTCGAACCGGGAGCGGTCCACCAGGATGGCGTAGACCAGCCCGGTGGCGGTGGCGAGCACCGGCGCGAGCACCACCCAGAGCAGGGTGTTGCGCAGCACGATGAGGATCTCGGGCTGCGTGAACAGCCACACGTAGTTGTCCAGCCCGGACCAGGTCTCTCCCGAGCCGTCGAAGAACGACAGCCAGGCGGTCCGCAGCGCCGGGTAGACCAGGCCGAGCAGGAGCAGCAGCACGGCCGGGCCGAGGAAGAAGGCGGCCTGCCACCAGTCGCGCCGCGCCCGCGGGCCGCGGTCGACGACGAGGAGCAGCAGGCCGATCACGCCGGCGAAGGCGGCGAGGCCGATCACCAGCCAGAGGAGTTTGGGGAGTTCGTCGAGGATGGAGAAGCCCATGTGATCCCTTTCAGGGGCGCGGCCCGGACACGGGTGCCCGGACCGCGCTGCAGACTGCTGGGGAGGTGACTGAAGGGAGTCAGGAGGAGGGCCAGGAATCCTCGATGTAGGTCAGCGTCTCTTCGGTGCTGTCGCCGTTGATCCAGTTGACCATCCCGCGCCAGAACGTTCCGGCGCCGACGGCCGCCGGCATGATGTCGGCGCCGTCGAACCGGAAGACGGCGTCGGGGTCGCGCAGCACCTCGGCGCCGAGGCGGTCGGTGGGCGCCTGGAGGGTGTCGAGGTCGAGGTCCTGGTGGGCGGAGATCCAGGCGCCCTCGGAGGCGCGGCTGTCGGCGAAGCCGGCGGTGGCCAGGTACTCCTGGAACGCGACGACCTCGGGACGGTCGGAGAAGGCGCCGACGAACTCGCCGCCGCCGAGCACCGGCGTGCCGATCTCGGGGTCGATGGGCGGCATGTTGAAGGCGAAGACGTCACCGTCCTCGCCGACCTCGGTGCCCTCCGGCCAGTTCGCGGCGTAGAACGACCCCATCATGTGCATGGCGCACTGGTTCTCCAGGATGGGCAGACCGGCCTCCTGGAAGGCGGTCGTGGCGATGCTCTGCACGTCGCCGTAGCCGCCGTTGACGTAGTCGGGGTTGCGCAGGATGGTGTCCACCCGGTCGAGGGCGTCGACCACGGCCTCGTCGTCGAACGGGATCTCGTGGCTGACCCACTGGTCGTAGACGTCCGGCCCGTTCTCGCGGAGCATGACGTTCTCCACCCAGTCGGTGGCCGGCCACCCCGTGGCGTCGCCGGACTCGATGCCGGCGCACCACGGCTTGTCGCCCGCCTCGACGATGGCGTCGCTGAGCTCGATCATGTCGTCCCACGTCTCGGGGACCTCGTAGCCGTTGTCGGCGAAGTAGCTCGGCGAGTACCAGACGAAGGACTTGACGTTGGCACCGAGCGGGACGCCGTACATCTCGCCGTCCACGGTGGTGTAGTTCAGCCAGTCCTCGCTGAAGCCGGCCTCGGCCTGCTCACGCACCGGGTCGGGCAGCGGCAGGAGATCGCCGGCGCTGGCGAAGCGCTCCAGCAGCCCGGGCTGGGGGAAGAAGGCGAGGTCGGGGGCGTTGCCGCCGTCGACCATCACCTGGATCTGGGCCTCGAACTCGCCGGTGCCCTCGTACTGGATGTCGATGCCGGTACAGGAGGCGAAGTCCGCCCACGCGCTTTCGAGGCGGTCAGCCTCCACGTCGCGGATGGAGGCGTACACGTTGACGGTTCCGCCCTCGGTGTCCTGCCACTCGCGGAACGGTTCGCAGTCCGCGGAGTCAGGGTCGGCCGCCGTCGAGCCGCCTTCCAGGTACGAGCAACCTCCGGCGAGGAGCACGAGGGGCAGAGCTGCCGCGAGGGTGAGGCGCCGGGGTGGTAGTAGGGACATGTACTTACCTCCTGGACCGCCCGGCCGCCGGTCCGGGCCGGGGTTGGTGAGCCCTGATGAAAGCCCTTTCTAGAAATTTTGTCCACTTTTTGCAGTGACTTTCGCCATAACGGTTGTGTTACATAATGCGGCCTTGTGTTACATGCAAGATGCTTCGCGTTTCTTGTCCGTTATGTCGCATCGGCTGACGTGTGTTGAACACGCTGTGTGGTCCCGCGGCTGCGATGCGGGGGGTGGGCCGGCGGCGTTGCGCTGGCGGAGTAGGGAATGGGACGTATCCGCCGTTCCGGCGCGCCGGAACGGCGGATACGTCCCATTCCC
>NZ_QEIO01000059.1 GCF_003336425.1 Marinitenerispora sediminis
GGTAGCCACGCGCTTTGACAAGCTCGCCTTGAGGTTCGAGGCCACCGTCCTGGTCGCGGCCATCGGGGAATGGCTCTGAACTTTCCAAACACGTCCTAGCCGCCGCCGGCCGGGGGTCCGTACCGCGCCGCGGGCGGACCGCACGTCCACCCCGGCCGAGTACCCTGCGAGGGTGCCAACCTCCTCGCCCCAGTCCCCACGTACCGCGGTGCGGCCGGAGAGCGGCGGCTCCACCGGCCGGCTGCCGCGCCGCGCGCTGGCGGGCGCGGCCTACACCGTGCTCACCGCCCTCGGCCTCGTCGCCGGCACCGTCGGCGGGCTGGCGTCGAGCTGGCTGTCGTGGCTGTGGCTGACCGGAGCGGCCGGCCAGGGGGCGGCCGCCGCCGCGCTGGTGCTGATGCTGCTCGCGCTGTTCGCCGGCTGCCGCGCGGCCGGCTGGGGCATGGGGACCCGGCTCGGCGCCGGCCTCCCCGCGGGCGGGTGGATCGCGGCGAGCTTCCTGCTGGTCAGCTGGTCGTCCTCCGGCGACGTGGTCCTCACCGCGGCGGCGATCAACTACGCGTTCCTGTTCGGCGGGATCGCGGTGGCGGTGCTCGCCACGGCGCTGACCGCGCCCGCGGCGCCGCGCTGACCGCCGTCAGCCCACCCAGAACTGGAAAAGCAGCTGTCCGAACCCGATGTAGTCGCGGTTGGGGCCGACCAGCTCCATCACCCGGTACATCAGGTCCAGGAACGCGGTGTTCACCGGCGGGAACCACAGGAGTGCGAACACCGCGATCGAACCGAAGATCCCGGCCGTGTGCGCCAGCCGCGCCAGGCGCTCCGGCAGGAACGGCGCGATGACGTCGAATCCGTCCAGCCCGGGCAGCGGCAGCAGGTTGACCAGCGCCGCCGTCATGCTGAGGAAGCAGACGTACATCAGCCCGACGAGCAGGTAGTTGTTCGTGATGGCCCCCGCCGGGACCAGGGCGCCCACGGCCAGGCCGAGCACGACGGCCACCACCAGGTTGGCGGCGATCCCGGCCAGCGCGACCAGGCTGCGCCGCCACCGGACCGGCACGGCGGCGCGGTCCAGGTGCACGGCGGGACCGGTCATGCCGAACCCGCCCAGCACCAGGTAGGCCACCGGCAGCAGCAGGCCGGCGAACATCTCGCGGTACCGGAACGGGTTGAGCCGCAGGTACCCGCCGCCGCGCAGCGCGCGGTCGCCGAACCGGTAGGCCAGCACCGCGTGGGCGAACTCGTGCAGCGCGACCACCACGATCCACGCCCCGAGGATGAGCACGAACGGCGCGTAGACCGTGCTCCCGGACGACCAGTCCTCCTCGGCACGGGTCCAGGAGAACCAGCCGGCGAGACCGGTGACGCCGAGCAGCAGCACGAAGACCGGGCTCGGCAGCAGCGCCCACCCGTCGGCGGCGCGCGCCCGCGGCGGCGTGCCGCTGTCCTCGGCCGCTGTCCCGGTGCGCTCGGCCGTCTCGACGTCGCCGGCCGTACTGGTCTCCGCCGACTCGTCCCGCTCCGTCGGCTCAGGCGTGGACATGCTGCTCCTGCTGGTCGTCAGTGTGCCGGAAGGCGGCGGCGCCCGCCGCCCGTGGGTCACCTGCCAGGCTATGGGGTCGCGCGGGCGCCCCGGCATCGGGTCGCCCGGCCGGCGGCCGCCGGCCGCGCCCGGTCAGGGCTAGATCGAGGCGCGCGGGGTGGTCGCCGAGAGGTGGATCGCGGTGAGCGCGAAGGCCCGGCCGACCTTGGTCAGGCGCTGGGAGCGCCCCTCGCCGAGCAGCCCCGGGTCCAGCACGCAGCCCAGCGTCTCCAGCAGCCAGGTGACGGTGATCAGCACCGACCGCACCTGCTGGGTGCCGGGCTCCTCGCCGGTGCCGTCGTGCTCCCATCCGGCGTCGGTGAGCACGAGCCGCGCCTCCTCGGCGATGTCGATGCCGTCGCCCTCGCCGTCGTCCCTGCGGTGGCTGCCCGAGCGCGGGGAGCGGAGCAGCAGCAGCCCGAACAGCGTCTCGGCGGCGGCCTGCTCGAAGCCGTCGGTACGCAGCACGCTCTCGGCGACGGCCCGCCACAGCGCCTCGGTGCCGGCGTGCAGCTGCCGCCCGCGGCGGGTCAGCACCAGCCGGCGCCCCGAGCGGCGGACCGCCCGCATGCTGCGCAGCAGCTTGTGCAGCGCGATCAGCTGCATGACGTCGGTCTCGCTGCGCGGCGGCGACGGGGTGGTGGACCACCCGAACTCGGCGCACAGCTCCCGCACGACCGTCGGGGAGACGTAGCCGATCTGGGTCAGCTGGATCCCGTCGTGGGCGTAGTCGAGCAGGCGCTGCACCGGGGCGAGCGCGCGGGCCGCGCCGGGCGGCGGCTCGGCGCCGGCGATGATCTGGCCGAGCAGCGGCCACAGCCGCTGGCGGTGCGGGTG
The DNA here is from genome assembly GCF_003336425.1 of Marinitenerispora sediminis. Classification (GTDB taxonomy): domain Bacteria; phylum Actinomycetota; class Actinomycetes; order Streptosporangiales; family Streptosporangiaceae; genus Marinitenerispora; species Marinitenerispora sediminis. The sequence continues at coordinate 2,420 of NZ_QEIO01000059.1, forward strand.
GGAGGGGGCGGCCAGCCAGGCGCGCACCCGCTCCTCGCGGACGCGGTCCAGCCGGCTGCGGCCGTGCCCGTCGGGCTGGGTGAGGAAGACCCGGGCCTGCTGCTCCCGCGCGGCCCGCCAGCCGGGCGCCTCGGGCCGCACGTCGCCCGCGGCGACGGCCAGCTCCAGGGCGGCCGAGGTGGCCTGGTACGCCTCGATCTCGGCGCTGCCCAGCGCGGTGCCCCACGTGAGTTCGGTGAGGTCCGGCGGCTCGATCCCGGACGCGTGCATGCGGCGCGCGTAGGCGGCGACGCCGGCGGAGTGGCCGAGGGCGTGGGCGGCGAGGACCCCGCGGGTGGCCTCGGAAGTGCAGACAGCCGCGTAACGCGGCAGGTCCAGCAGCGAGAACAGCCGCCCCAGCGACCGCGCCACGAACAGCCGGTCCTGGGACTCCGCGGAGAAGCGCACCGGCAGCACGTACCAGCAGAAGTCCTGGACCGCGCGCTGGGTCAGCTGCTCCAGGCTCTGCCCGGCGGTGAGTGAGGCCAGCGCGCTCTCGGCGCTGCGGGCCGCGGCCGGGTCCAGGCGGGCCAGCTGCGCGAGGGCGGACGCGACGGTCTCCTGCATGGTGTGACTCCGCCACCTCCTGGTCGGGCCGCGCGTCCGGCGGCGGCTTCTCTTGTTCGCTCCGGCGCCCGCCCTACGGCGCCGGGTCGCCCCGCCCGGTGTCCGGGCGGCCGCGGCGCCGGGGCGGGTGCTGGGGCACGATCCTGCTCGCGACCACGTCGCGCGCCTCGACGGCGGCGGTCTCGCCGTCCCGGCGGCGCACCCGGATGACGCCGTCCTCCCACGACTCCAGGACACCGACGATATCCCGGAACCGTCCGTCCGGCAGCCGGTTGCGCAGAGTGACGCGCCGGCCGACATCCTGCGGAGTCACGGTGTTGGCGAGCCGCGCGACGTATCCCACCTCGTGGACCCCCAATTACGCTGGACGGCCGGAGCAACGCAATACTAGAAACAGCGAAACGCGTGTCAGACGGCCGACGCACCCGCATGCCACCACCCCGGCATCGCCAGGCTATGTGACATCGCGGACCCACAAAGCGGTCAACGTGGCGAAGACCGAAGAGGAGTACGACGTGACCTACGTCATCGCGCAGCCCTGCGTCGACGTGCTGGACAAGGCATGCATCGAGGAATGCCCCGTCGACTGCATCTACGAGGGCCAGCGCATGCTCTACATCCACCCGGACGAGTGCGTCGACTGCGGGGCGTGCGAGCCGGTGTGCCCGGTGGAGGCCATCTACTACGAGGACGACCTCCCCGACGAGTGGTCCGGGTTCTACAAGGCCAACGTCGAGTTCTTCGACGAGCTCGGCTCTCCCGGCGGCGCCTCGAAGGTCGGCAAGGTCGAGCGGGACCACCCCCTCGTGGTGGCGCTGCCGCCGCAGGGCGACGACTGACGGCTGCCGGAACCCCGGCGCGTGCCGCGGCGCGCGACCGCGGTCGCTCCGCGACCGATTCCGCCCTCGCGCCGCGCGCACGCGGCCGCGCGGGGGCGTGCCCGACGAGTGTTCGCGACAGGCGAAATCGAGGTGACAGCGCGCATGGCGACCACGGCCGGGCGACGCCCCGTGACGGACCGGCTGCCCACCTTCCCGTGGGACCGGCTGACCCCGCACAAGGAGGCCGCGGCCCGCCACCCCGACGGGCTGGTCGACCTCTCGGTCGGCACACCGGTCGACCCGGTCCCTGAGCGGCTGCGGGCGGCCCTGGCCGCGGCGGCCGACTCGCCCGGCTATCCCGCGACGTACGGCACCCCGGAGCTGCGTGCCGCGGCCGCCGGCTGGCTGGAGCGCCGCCACGGAGTGCTGGCCGAGCCGGGCGCCGTGCTGCCGAGCATCGGTTCCAAGGAGCTCGTGGCCTGGCTGCCGACCCTGCTCGGCCTGGGGCCCGGCGACGTCGTCGTCCACCCCGAACTCGCCTACCCCACCTACGACATCGGTGTCCGGCTCGCGGGGGCCACTCCGGTCCCGGCCGACGGGCTGAGCGCGCTCGGTCCGCGGCGGGTGCGGCTGGTCTGGATCAACTCGCCCGCCAACCCCACCGGCCGGGTGCTCCCGGCGGCGCACCTGCGCAAGGTGGTGGAGTGGGCGCGGGAACGCGGTGCGATCGTCGCCTCCGACGAGTGCTACCTCGACCTCGGGTGGGACGGCGTCCAGCCCGTGTCCGTGCTGCACCCCGACGTCTGCGGCGGCTCGCACGAGGGTCTACTCGCGCTGCACTCGCTGTCCAAGCGCTCCAACCTGGCCGGCTACCGGGCCGCGTTCGTCACGGGCGACCCCGCGCTGGTCCGGGAGCTCCTGGCGGTGCGCAAGCACGCGGGGATGATCGTGCCCGCGCCGGTGCAGGCGGCCATGACCGCCGCGCTGTCCGACGACGGGCACGCCGAGGAGCAGAAGGAGCGCTACCGGAGGCGGCGCGAGCTGCTGCGCGGCGCCCTCGAACGCGCCGGCTGGCAGATCACGCACTCCGAGGCGGGCCTGTACCTCTGGGCCGCGCACCCGGAGCACGACGCCTGGGACTCCGTCGCCCAGCTGGCCGACCTGGGGATCCTGGTCGCGCCCGGCGACTTCTACGGCGCGGGCGGCGGCGGGCACGTGCGGGTCGCGTTCACCGCCACCGACGAGCGGGTCGCCGCGGCGGTCAAGCGGCTGGCGGCTCTGGAAGCACCGTAGCGCGACGGCCGCGGCGGCCGCGGCGGCTACCTCAGCACCACCTGGTCCTCGGCCGCCGCGCCGCCGCCCTCACCCGGCGCCTCCGTCCAGCCGTCGATCCCCTCGGCGGCACTCCACCGCTGACCTCCGTACTCGACCGACGTCAGCCCGTACCGCTCGGCGTTGGCGACCGCCCACGCCGCCATGGCCCAGCCCGGGTCGCCGGTGCGCGACTCCGCGGCCGGCAGCGCCCCGTCGGTCCCGAACACCCGGTCCATCTCCGCCTGCGCGGCCTCGACGTCGGCCTCGCCGGCCTCGTCGGTGTCGTACCAGCAGGTCACCGCCGGCCCCTCCGCGCCGGTGAACGCCGCGGCCATGGTGCGGGAGCGCCGCTCGTGCTGGTCGTAGGCGAAGCCGTCGGCGCTGCGCTGCACCGCCTGGGCGGCCTCGTACACCGGCATCTCCTCGTAGCCGGCGATCTCGACCAGCCCGTCGTAGAACTCCCCGCTGGAGTAGACGGGGTCCATGAGCTGCTCGGGGTCGCCCCACTCCTGGGACGGGCGCTGCTGGAACAGCCCCACGGAGTCGCGGTCGCCGAACTCGATGTTGCGGAACTTCGACTCCTGCCAGACCGTGGCGAAGGCCACGACGACCGCGTGCGGCGGCAGGTCCCGGCCGAAGGCGACCCCGCTGATCGTGGCGGCGTTCGCGGCCTGCTCCACCTCCAGTTCGTCGGTGTCGCCGGCGGCGGTGAGGGTGCAGCCCGACGGGGGAGGCGGCGGGGTGAGCTCGACCCGCTGGACGGACCGGATCACGTAGTACCCGCCGGCGACGAGGACACCGCAGGCCACAGTGAGCACGGTGAGGATCTTGAAGAACGCGGAGATTCTTCGACGCTTCTTAGGCACACGCAGACCGTAATCGCTAGGGGGCGGGGCCGGGCCGGCCGAACCGCCTCGACGGACAGAACGGGGGCACGTCGCGCCGCGCTCGCGCCCGCGGCCGGGGGCGGGCCAGGCGGGCGCCGGCGGGCCGGACGCCAGTAGATACTAGACGGCGCGGGTGAACGCGCCCCCGGGGCGACGGCCGCCGCTGCGCGGTCGGCGCGGCGCCCTGTTCGGTGCGCCGGGGGCGGACCCAGTAGGCTCCACAGCCATGACCACCTCGTTCACCAGTCCGCTTCCCGCGTCGATCGACGAACTGTGGGAGCGCCGATCCGAGCTGACCCCCGATGACACCGAGGCCCGCGACACCATCGTGGGCGCCGTCGACGAGCTCGACGCCGGCAAGGCGCGCGTGGCCTTCGTCGACCCCGCGACGGACGAGGTCGTCGTCGACGAACGCGCCAAGCGCTCGATCCTGCTCAGCTTCCGCGTCCTGGGCATGGCGGAGTCGGCGGTCGGCGACTTCTACCACCACGACCGCATCCCGCTGAAGAAGCGGTTCGACGGCGTCCGGGTCGTTCCCGGGGCGATCGCCCGCTGGGGCGCCCACATCGCTCCCGGCGTGGTCCTGATGCCCTCGTTCACCAACTTCGGGGCGTGGGTCGGCTCCGGCACCATGGTCGACACCTGGGCCACCGTCGGCTCCTGCGCCCAGGTCGGCGAGAACGTGCACCTGTCCGGCGGCGTCGGGGTGGGCGGCGTGCTGGAGCCGCCGCAGGCCGCCCCCGTCGTGATCGAGGACGACGCCTTCCTCGGCTCCCGCAGCATGGTCGTCGAGGGCGCCCGGGTGCGCCGGGGCGCCAAGCTCGGAGCCGGCACCATCCTGACCGCCTCCACCCGCGTGTTCGACGCCGAGACCGGCGAGGAGCTGCCGCGCGGCGAGGCGCCGGCATGGTCGGTGTGCGTCACCGCGAGCCGGGTGAAGAGCTTCCCCGGCGGCGAGTTCAGCGTGCCGTGCCTGCTCGTCCTCAAGCGTCTGGCGGAGGGGCAGGAGCACGAGAAGCTCGCGCTCAACGACCTGCTCCGCGAGCACGGCCTCAACGCCTGACCCCGCGCCGGCCGCCGCGTCCGGCGGCGGCCGGCCACCCCGCCGCCGCGCCCCGACCACGAAAGCACACCCATGTTGGATCTCAGCGCCGACGTCCGGACCCTCACCGCCCAGCTGGTGGACATCGAGTCGGTGAGCGGCGGGGAACGCGTGCTCGCCGACGCCATCGAGCGGGAGCTGCGCGCCCTCCCGCACCTCACCGTCCTGCGGGACGGCGACGCCGTCGTCGCCCGCACGGAGCTGGGCCGCCCGCAGCGGGTGGTGCTGGCCGGGCACATCGACACCGTGCCGATCGCCGGGAACGTGCCGTCGCACGTCAGTGGCGGGCGGCTGTACGGGTGCGGCACCTCCGACATGAAGAGCGGGGTCGCCGTCCAGCTCCGGCTGGCGGCGCGGGTGGCGGAGCCGGTCCACGACGTCACCTACGTCTTCTACGACTGCGAGGAGATCGAGGCCGCGCGCAACGGCCTGCGGCGGCTCGCCCGCACCCGCCCCGAGTGGCTGGCCGGCGACTTCGCGGTGCTGCTGGAGCCGACCGGCGGGGTGATCGAGGGGGGCTGCCAGGGCACCATGCGCGCGGAGGTCGTGGTGCCCGGCCAGCGGGCGCACAGCGCCCGGTCGTGGATGGGGCGCAACGCCATCCACGAGGCCGGGCGGGTGCTGGACATCCTGCGGGCCTACACGCCGCGCCGCCCCGAGGTCGAGGGGCTGCGGTTCCACGAGGGGCTGAACGCGGTGTTCGTCTCGGGCGGGGTCGCGGGCAACGTGATCCCCGACGAGTGCGTGGTCACGGTCAACTACCGCTATGCCCCGGACCTGGGGACCGAGGAGGCGGAGGCGCACCTGCGCGAGGTGTTCGCCGATTTCGAGGTGCGCGTCATCGACGCCGCTCCGGCCGCCCGCCCCGGCCTGGACCACCCGGCGGCGGAGGCGTTCGTGCGCGCGGTCGGCGGCGGGCAGGCGCGCGCCAAGCTGGGCTGGACCGACGTCGCCCGCATGGCCGAACTCGGGATCCCCGCGGTCAACTACGGGCCGGGCGAGCCGACGATGGCGCACACCCGCGACGAGTACGTGGAACTGGACGCGATCGCGGCGGCCGAGAGCCGCATGGCCGGGTGGCTGACCGGGGCGTGACGCCGCCGGGTGCGCCGCGACCGCCGGGCACCGTCCCGTCCGTTGCCGGACGTCACGGCTTGACGCGGACGTCGATGCCGGGGCACCCGGTCCGGGTAGCGTGACTCCATGACGGAATCGCGATCGAAAGTCCGCCGGGCGGGCCCGCTGACCTACCGGGGCGGAGCCATCCCCGCGACCACCACCGACCAGCGGCTGCTGGACCGTCGGGGACCCAGCGACTGGGTGCACACCGACCCCTGGCGGGTGCTGCGGATCCAGTCGGAGTTCGTCGAGGGCTTCGGACTGCTCTCCGAGGTCGGCCAGTCGGTCAGCGTGTTCGGTTCGGCCCGGATCCGCCCGGGCAACCCGTACTACGAGACGGGGGAGCTCGTCGGGCGCAAGCTGGCCCAGGCGGGCTACAACGTCATCACCGGTGGCGGGCCGGGCCTGATGGAGGCCGCGAACAAGGGGGCGCAGGAGGCCGGGGGCACCTCGATCGGCCTCGGTATCGAGCTGCCGTTCGAGCAGATGCTCAACGACTACGTGGACGTCGGCGTCACGTTCCGGTACTTCTTCGTCCGCAAGACCATGTTCGTGAAGTACTCGCAGGCGTTCGTGGTGCTGCCGGGCGGGTTCGGCACCATGGACGAGCTGTTCGAGGCCATCACGCTCGTGCAGACCGGCAAGGTCACCCGCTTCCCGGTGGTGCTGGTCGGCTCGGAGTTCTGGGGCGGGCTCTGCGACTGGATCCGGCAGACGCTGCTGCTGGAGGGCGTCATCTCCCCTGACGACCCCGACCTCATGCACCTCACCGACGACCCGGACCAGGTGGTCGAGATCATCCGCAAGGCGCACGTCGACCTCGCGCGGCGGGAGTTCGAGGCCGAGCAGGTCGAGCAGGCCTCGGCCGACGTCCGGGCCGCCGAGGCGGGCGGCAACGGGACCTAGCCCTCCGCCGCGGCCGGCTCCGCGCCGGGCGCCGGCCGGCCCGGCCGCGGGAAGGCCCCCACCAGCGCGGTTGCGTCGTCGTGCGGCTTGCCGCGCGGAACTCCGTGCCGGCGCTCCTCCGCGCGGACCCAGGCGACGAGCGCGGCCGGGCCGGACTCCACCAGCCGGTCCCACACCGCCTGCCAGCCGTGCCCGTAGTACTCCACCAGCCGGGAGCAGCCGTCCGACATGAGGGCGAACCGGCCGTCGGTGGAGGGCACCGAGCCCGTCACCGCCTCGTGGGCCGCCCGCGGGTCGGTGCCCGCCACCCAGAACCCGCCGGGGGTGTTGCGTGCGGCGCGCACCAGTTCGGGGGAGTAGGGGCGGCCGCCCGGCAGGCGGTCCAGCCGGTCGTCGGTGACCGCCGTCACGCCGCCGTCCGGGGCGGGGAACAGCGCCGTGGAGTCGGCCAGCAGCAGGTAGTCGAACCCCGCGCCGGTGCGGCGCACCACGGCCGCGGTCGACGACGGGCTGTCGGGGTTGGCGAGGTCGCAGCTCGCGCCGTGCCCGGCGCGGGTGCGCTCGATGGCCGCGGCGAGGAGGTCAGCCAGCGGCCGCCCGCGCTCCGGGCGGTCCGCGGACAGCTCCGCGGTGAGCGCTCCGGCCAGCTGCCCGACCAGCCAGCGGACCCCGTGCCGGCAGCCGGTGTCGACGCCGTGCGGGGCGGTGGCCCCGTCGAGCACGAACGCCCAGTTCGTCCCCGCCGCGGCGTGGTCCTCGTTGTCGGCGCCGACGCCCTGATCACTCGCGTAACTCACCCGCACCCGGCAACCCTAGGACATGCCGCCCCGAGGGGCGGGCGGGAGACGCGCGGCGGCCGGAGCCGGCCGAGTCCATGGCGGTGCGTGTGCGCTCCGATACGCTCCGTCTATTTCGGGTACGGTGAATCCCCGATAAAAGTCCGGCGGGAATCCGGAAAATCGAGACCGGGATGCCGGGGGAGCCCCGGTCGGCCCAGGCGGTCATCGGTGCGGCGGCAAATCCGTCATCGTGGAAGAGCGGGTATTTATGCGGCGGGATTCCCGGCGCGGATTCGCGGTTTCGGACGACAGCGCCGCAGGCCACATTACGCCCCCGGGCGCGCGGAGTGCCGTCGACACTCCGGGGGAGGCGCGTCCCGCCCGCCGTCCGGCGGGGGCATTCCCCTGATTGGTGACCGCGCATATCTCTGTTTCGGATGTGCGCAAGCGCGACGGAAAGTGCTGGCCGACGGCGATGCCGTGAAGGTAAAGCATCGGCAAAGTGCGCAGGTGGCATGTGTGTTTCATATTTGCTGGTGGGAATTTCCTCCACTGGTGGGACGGACCGGCCCGCCCGCCGGAGAGGGGGTGAACCCAATGCACGACACGGCGGTCTACGAGACCCCCGTCCTGGTGGAGGTCGGCGACTTCGCCGAACTCACCACGGGCTACGGCCTGTATCCGGTCTACGACGGCTGGGATTTCGGAATCTGGCCCTGAGACCGCACCGCGGGCGGCGCTCCCCCGCCCCCGTGCGGTACGCCCCCGCACACGACCCGTGGCACGGTCCGCGCCACGACGCCGGCTCCGCCCGAAGCGCGGCCGGCCCGCCCCGCACGGGCCGCGCGACGCCAGGAGACACCGGCCGGTCCGGTACGGCTCCCCGGACCGGCCGGTTCCCTCCCGCTGCGACATAAGAGGTGTTGTGTTGTCAGACCACGTGTGGTTCGCCGTGTTCCCCGACGACGACGGGGGCGGTGCCGCGGCCCGGGAGCTGCGGAGGCAGGCCGTGCAGCTCTTCACGCACGCCTCGGGGCGGCCGTGGCTCATCGGCAGGTGGCCGCCCGGCGAGGTCACCGTGGCGGGGGTGGGCACCGCCATGATCGCGGTCTTCGGCCGCTGCTCCGTGGGCGCCGCCGAGCTGACCGCGCTGATCCGCGACACCCCCGACATCGGCGTGATCGAGCACCGCACCCGCACCCTCGCCGGGAGCTTCCACCTGGTGGCGTCGGTCTCGGGGATGGTGTGGGCGCGCGGCGCCGCGTCCGGGACCCGGCGGCTCTTCCACACCCGGGTCGGCGGCGCGACCGTGGCCGCCGACCGCGCCGACGTCCTCGCCCGGCTCGGCGACGCCTCCGTGGACGAGCGTGCGCTCGCCCTGCGGCTCGTCACGCCCGCGCCGGCGCACACCCTGGAGGAGCGCAGCGTCTGGCGCGGCGTGCACAGCGTGCCCAGCGACCACGCCATCGTGCTGCTGCCCGGCGGGACCAGCCGGGTCGAGCGGTGGTGGCGCGCACCCGAGGCCGGGCTCTCCCTCGCTGAGGGCGCTGTCCGGGTCGCCGACGCCCTCAGCGGCGCCGTCGCCACCTGCACCACCGGCGGCGGGATCGTCAGCGCCGACCTGTCGGGCGGGCTGGACTCCACCGCACTGTGCTTCCTCACCGCGCGCACCGGCATCCGGCTCGTCACGCACCGCTGGGGTGCCGCCGACGTCGGCAACGACGACGCCGTCTGGGCGCGGCGGGCCCGCGCGGCGCTGGTCGAGGCCGAGCACCAGATCGCCGGCACCCAGCGGCTGTCACCGTGGTTCTCCGGCCTGGTGGACCCGCGGCTCCCCCTTGACGAGCCGTTCCGCTGGGTCCGCGGGATCGCCCGGGTGCCGGAGATCACCGCCACCCTCGTCGACGCCGGATCGCGGCTGCACCTGAGCGGGCAGGGCGCCGACGAGCTGTTCACCGGTACCGCCCTCTACCTGCACGACCTGCTGCGCGTCCGCCCGCTGGCGGCGGTCCGCGCCGCCCGCGGGTTCCGCGCCCTGCACCGCTGGCCGCTGGAGGCGACCGCCCGCGCCCTGCTGGACCGCGAGTCCTACCGCGCCGCCTACGACCGCGCCGGCCGCTCCCTCACCGACCCCGTCCCCCGCCAGCACGTCCCGCACCTCGGCTGGATGCTGCCGGCCCGCCTCCCGGCCTGGGCCACCGACGACGCCGCGGCCCTCGCCCGCGAGGCGGTCCGCGACGCCGCCGAGACCGCCGCACCGCTCGCCGCGACCCGCGGCCGGCACGCCACCCTGGCGGCCGTGCGGGCCGCGGGAGTGACGCTGCGCTCCCTGTCCGCGCTCTACCGCTCCGCCGGGATCCCGCTGGCCGCCCCCTTCCTGGACGACACCGTGGTCAACGCGGCGCTGGCCGTGCGGCCGGAGGAGCAGTGCACGCCCTTCCGGTACAAACCCCTGCTCGCGGAGGCCCTGCGCGGCGTCCTGCCCGAGGAGCTGCTCACCCGCCGGACCAAGGGCGACTTCAGCGCCGACGCGTTCGCCGGGCTCCGGTACAACCGGCCGGACCTCGTGGCGCTCACCGAGGAACTGCACCTGGCCAAGCTCGGCCTGGTCGACCCCGTGGGGCTGCGCGAGGCCGTCACCGGGCTGCACCCGAGCGCCACGGCGCTCAGCCACCTGGAGGCCACCCTCGGGGTCGAGGCGTGGCTGCGCTCGACGCGGTTCGACCCGCACCGCCCCACCGCCGCCTTCGCCATGGGCGGCCAGCCGTGACCAGGGCGCGGGCGGCGCACCCCGGTGCCCCGGCACCGCCCCGCGGCTCCCGGCGGGACGGCCGCCGGGGGAGTGCCGCCCATCCGCCCGGGCACGCACCGGAGCCCGTGCCGAACCCGGCCGGCCCCGGGCGCCGAAGGCCGGTCCGCCGGACCGCGGCGGACCACCGCTGTTCGCCTCTGATCGGAGGGATGTCATGACGCTGGCCCTGCGCGCCGATGTCTCGGCGGCCGACACCGGGGAGGGCATGGTGCTGCTCGACGAGCGCACCGGACGCTATTACCAGCTCAACGGGACCGGGGCGATGATCACCCGGCTGCTCCTGGACGGCTGCTCGGCGGAGGAGGCCGCGGGCCGGGTGGCCGACCGCTACCCGGTGCACCCGGACCGGGCGGCCGTCGACGTCCGGCGGCTGCTCGCGTCGCTGCGGCGGGCGGGGCTGGTGGCGCCATGAGCGTCCCGTGCGCGATGCCGGGGCGGCAGCACCTGCCGTTCGGCCGCCGGCTGCGCGGCCACATCGCGGTCGGCATGGCGCACCTGCTCGCCACCCTGCCGCCGCGGCGGATCCGGTCGGTGCTGCGGCTGCTCCGGCGCGGATCGCGGCCGGCCACCGCCGCACAGGCCCGCCACGCCCGCGACACCGTCGTCGCGGTGAGCCTGTTCTGCGCCGGAGAGGGCTGCGTGCAGCGCTCCCTCGCCACCGTGCTGCTGTGCCGGATGCGCGGCGTCTGGCCCACGTGGTGCCTCGGCGTGCGCACCGAGCCGTTCCGCGCCCACGCGTGGGTCGAGGTGGACGGCGAGCCGATCGGCGAGCAGCAGCGGGCCGGTTACTACCGGCCCCTCATCACGGTCCCCGAACCGTGATCACCGCCGGCGGACCGGACCAGCGGGCCGGCGGCGCGGAGGTCGCGGCGGTCCGGGCGCGCGGCCTGCGCAAGCACTTCGCGGGGGTGCGGGCGGTGCGCGGGGTGGACCTGACCGTGCGCGCAGGCGAGTCCGTCGCGCTGCTGGGCCCCGAGGGCTCCGGGAAGTCCACGACCATCGCGATGCTGGGCGGACTGGTCCCGCCCAGCGCGGGCCGCGCCGAGGTCGGCGGCCTCGACGTCGCGGCGTTCCCCGACCGGGTGCGGCGCGGGGTGGGCGTCGTCGGCGCGGCCGCGGACGACCTGGACGAGCGGCTCACCGCCGTGGAGATTCTCTGGCGGCACGCCCGCGACTGCGGCCTGTCCCGCAGCGCCTGCTGGGAGCGGGCCGCCCGCATGCTGGAGGCGGTCGGGCTGGCCGACCGCGCCCGCGGGCCGGTGCGCGGGTTCACGCGCGACATGCGGCGCCGGCTGGAGGTCGCCCGCGCGCTCGTGCACGACCCCGAGGTGCTGTTCCTCGACGAGCCGGGCGCCGGACTCGACCCGCGCAGCCGCGCCGAGATCTGGCGGTGCCTGGAACGCGCCCGCCGCCGGCGCGGCGGCACGCTCGTCCTGGCCACCACCGAGTGGGCCGAGGCCGAACGCTGCGACCGCGTGGCCGTGCTGCTCCGCGGCCGGGTGGTGGCCGAGGGGCCGCCGGACGCCCTGTGGCGCGACCCGACCCGCCGCCGCGCCTCCTGACGCCGGCCCGGGGGCGGTCAGCGCGCCCAACGGGCTGCCCGGCCGCGCCCCGGAGGTGCTGCCGCACCACCCGGACCGTGACGTCCTGGGCGAGCTGGTCGGTGCGCTCCTCGATCTGGGCCCGGGTACGGCGGCCCAGTTCGGCGAGTTCGACCGGCCGGCCGCCATCCGCCCGTGACCTGGCCGCGGTCGCGCAGCCGGTCGGCCGCGGAGGCCCACGCCTCCCTCGGCCAGCCGCGGGAGGTCCGCGGCCTGTGCGCGTCGGCCTGTCCGGCGGCGGCATGAGTGACGAGCGCCTCCACCGGGTCGAGACCGGCGGTGAGCAGCGCCGCGAGGTGCCCGTCGCCGCGGAACTCGCGCAGCAGCGTCTGCGCGTGCCAGAGCACCAGGTGCGGTTCGTCCGGCCAGTCCAGCGTGGCGTGCGCGGCGAACAGCGGGCGACCGTGCGGCTGCTCGATGGCGGAGAGCGCGGCCCGGCGCGCGAGCCCGGCCGCCTCGGCGATGTCGGGCAGAGCGGAGGAGGCCCGTGGGGGCGACCGCGCGCAGGGCGGCGTCGGCACCGCGCAGCCGGACGGCGGTGACCGCGGCCGGGGACACGGTCTCCCAGCCGCGCGGGACCGAGGCGCGCACGAGTTCGGGGCTGAACGAGGAGAAGGCGGCGGTCACCACGTCCGCGGCGACCGTTCCCAGTGGCGCCGATCGTGACGCGAAGTAACCGTCCAGGTACGTCGTGAGCCCGAGTGCCCGGTACTCGGCGGTCGGTTCCGGAGCGACGTACACCGGAACGTGCACCCGCTCCACCGCCTGGCACGTGTCGCGGACCTGTGCCAGGGAGACGGGGGAGAGGGGCGCGGAGGACGTGGCGGCCTCTTGCGTTCCGCGGTTCCAGGGGACCGGATCAGGGGAGCCCCGGGGCTTCCAGAGTCGAAAGGGAGCCCGTTCGGTCGAACCCGGACCAACCAGATGGTGCTCTTCCCCCCCCGGTCCGCCACCGGTGACGGATCGCTCGCCCGGCCGTTGCGGGGAGCGGAGCGGCGGCACGTCACCGGCCCGCATCGGCACGAAGGGACGCCGGCCGGTTCGACGCGCTCGGGAGCACCGTGCACGACGTCCCCGTGGCACGCACCCGGCCCACCTGGCCGCCGGTCCGATTCCCGACCCCCGTCCGGCCGTCGCGGCCGATGCCCAGCGGCGGCCACCTGCGGGCGCACCCCGCGACGGCATCGCGATGGCTCCGGTCCGTCCCCTGACCCGCCGTTTTCCGGACCCGGGATATTAGCCGGATATTAGCCAGCGGCCGCTCTTGACGGTGCCCATAGCGCGAGGCAGTGTGCTGGCTAATCCGCACCAGCCCCGGACGGCGGCTCACAACCGCGGGCTAATACGTATTAGCGATAGGAGTCGCACATGGCCGACAAGCGACCCGCGAAGGTCCGGCGGGGGAGGCCGCGGCAGGCGGAGGTCGCTCGGCTGGCCGGGGTGTCGCAGACGACGGTGTCGCTCGTGCTCGGGGGCAACAAGCAGGGCATCGTGCTGCACCCCGACACCCGCGCCCGGGTGCTGGAGGCGGCACGGGAACTGGGCTACGTGCCCGACCCCGCCGCCCGCCGGCTGGCCGCGGCCCGCAACAACCTGCTCGGTGTCTTCAGCTTCACCGCGACGTTCCCGACCGCCGTGGAGCACTCCTACTACCCGTTCCTCGTCGGGGTCGAGCAGGAGGCCGCGGTCCGCGGCTACGACCTGGTGCTGTTCACCGGGTCCAGCTCCGGCGGCGCCCAGGCCGGCGCGCCCGGTGCGCTGGAGCGGGTGCGGCTCGCCGACGGGTGCCTGTTCCTCGGCCGCCACATCCCCGCCGACGAACTGCGCCGGCTGGTCGGGCACGGCTACCCGGCGGTGCACATCGGCCGCCGCGACGAGCTGGAGGGCCTGGCCTGGGTCGGCGCCGACTACGTCGACGCCAGCGCCGAGGTGGTGCGGCACCTCGCCGGGCTCGGCCACCGCCGCATCGTCCTGGTCCGCGAGGACGACGACGCGCCCGCCTCCACCGACCGCGAGCGCGGCTTCCGCGAAGCGCTCCGCCGCGGCGGCCTCGCCGGCGCGGATCCCGTGGTGCGGGCCGCGGACCCGGCCAGCGAGATCACCCCGGCCTGGCTGCGCGAGCGGCACGCCGAGGGCGTCACCGCGTTCGTCGCGGAGGAGACCGACACCGGCGCCGCCTGGCGGGCACTGCTGGCGGCCGTCGAGGGCGCGGGGCTCGACGTTCCCGCGGACGTCTCCCTGGCGCTGCTCGGCTCGCCGCCCGCCGACCTCGCGGGACGGCCCCGTCCCACGGGCTTCGACATCCCCCGGGCCGAGCTCGGCGCCGCCGCCGTTCGCGCACTGACGGCCCTGCTCACCGAGGGCGAGGCCGAGTCACCGCTGGTGGCCTGCGCCTTCCGGCCCGGGAGCACGACGGGTCCGGCCCCCGCCAGGTGACCCGGCCCCCGATTCCCACCAGAACGAGCAACGAGCAAGGAGCGCGCACCACATGCCGACCCCCATCGCCACCCCGGCCGAGACCGACGTCCTCATCGTGGGCGGCGGCCTCGGCGGCGTGGCCGCCGCCCTCGCGGTCTGCCGGGCCGGGCGCACCGCCGTCCTGACCGAGGAGACCGACTGGATCGGCGGCCAGCTCACCGCCCAGGCCGTGCCGCCGGACGAGCACCCCTGGGTGGAGCAGTTCGGCGTCACCGCCAGCTACCGGGCGCTGCGTGCGGCGATACGCGAGCACTACCGCCGCTGGTACCCGCTGCGCGCCGAGGCCCTCGGCTTGGCGCAGCTCAACCCCGGTGCCGGCCGGGTCAGCAAGCTCTGCCACGAGCCGCGGGTGGCGCTCGCGGTGCTGGAGTCGATGCTCGCCCCGCACCGCGCCGCCGGCCGCCTCACCATGCTCACCGAGCACCGCCCCGTCGCCGCCGAGGCCGACGGCGACACCGTGCGCGCCGTCACCGTCGAGGACGTCCGCGACGGCGCCCGCCACACCATCACGGCTCCGTACGTCATCGACGCCACCGAGACCGGGGAGCTGCTGGAGCTCGCCGGCGTCGAGTACGCGCTCGGAGCCGAGGCCCGCGCCGAGTACGGCGAGCCGCACGCCCCCGAGACCGCCGACCCGCTCAACCAGCAGGGCATCACCGTCTGCTTCGCCCTCTCCCACCACGAGGGCCAGGACCACACCATCGACCGCCCGGCCGGCTACGGCTTCTGGCGCTCCTACCGCCCCGACTTCTGGCCCGGGCCGCTGCTCGGCTTCCTCGCCCCCGACCCGCGCACGCTCGCCCCCGTCACGCGCACCTTCGCCCCCAACCCCGACGTCGACCCGCTCGACGTCACCGCCGACCAGAGCGCGGACGCCGGCGACAAGGAGCTGTGGGGCTTCCGCCGCATCCTCGCCCGGAGGCTGCACCGCCCCGGCGCCTTCGACTCCGACATCACCCTCGTCAACTGGCCGCTCAACGACTACTGGCTCAAGCCGCTGGTCGGCGCCGGTGAGGAGACCTCCCGGCAGGCGCTCGCCGGGGCCCGGGAACTGTCGCTGTCCGTCCTGTACTGGCTGCAGACCGAGGCCCCCCGCCCCGACGGCGGCACCGGCTTCCCCGGCCTGAAGCTCCGCCCCGACGTCACCGGCACCGCCGACGGCCTCGCCAAGTCCGCCTACGTGCGCGAGTCCCGCCGCATCAGGGCCGTCACCACCGTCACCGAGCTCGACGTCGCCATCGACGTCGTGGGCGCCTACGGCGGCACCCGGCACCGCGACTCCGTCGGCGTCGGCGGCTACCGCATCGACCTGCACCCCTCCACCGGAGGCGACAACTACATCGACATCGGCTCGGTGCCCTTCGAGATCCCGCTCGGCGCGCTCGTGCCGCGCCGGGTCCGCAACCTGCTGCCCGCCGGCAAGAACATCGGCACCACGCACATCACCAACGGCTGCTACCGCCTGCACCCCGTGGAGTGGAACGTGGGCGAGGCCGCCGGCGCGCTCGCCGCGCACTGCCTCGCCGAAGGCGTCCAGCCGCACCAGGTGCAGGAGGAGGACAAGAGGTTCGAGGAGTTCGCCCGCGTGCTCGACCGGGCCGGCGTGCAGCGCCACTGGCCCGACGTCCGCGGCTACTAGCCCCCGCCGCCCGGGCGGGACGGCTCGCACCCGTCCCGCCCGGTACACCCCCCGCGCCCTCCGCTCGACCCGCGTACGACACAAGGAGGTGTTCCCATCATGGCCCCGCACCGCATCCGCGTCGGAATCGACGTGGGTGGGACCTTCACCGACGCCGTGGCGATCGACTCCGCCACGCTGGAGCTCGTCGCCCAGGTGAAGGTCCCGACCAGCCACCACCACGCCGACGGCGTCGCGCACGGCATCGTGGAGGCGCTGGAGCGCCTGCTCAAGGACGTCGGCGCCGCCCCGGACGACGTCGCGTTCCTCGCCCACGGCACCACCCAGGCCACCAACGCCCTGCTCGAAGGCGACGTGGCACCTGTCGGGCTCATCGGCATCGGCACCGGCCCCGGCTCCCTGCCCACCAGGCGCCTCGCCGGACTCGCGAACCTCGAACTCACCCCCGGCAAGCGGCTCCCGCTGCGCTACGCGCACGTCGCGGACCCCCGCGATGCGGCGGCCGTGCGCGCCGCCGTCGAGCAGGTCACCGCCGCCGGGGCGGAGGTGCTGGTGGCCAGCGAGCCGTTCAGCGTCGACCTGCCGGACGGCGAGGAGGCGGTGCTGGCGGCGGCCCGCCCCTACGGGCTGCCGATGACCGCCGCGCACGAGATCACCTCGCTGTACGGGCTGCGCAAGCGCACCCGCACCGCCGTCGTCAACGCCGCGATCCTGCCGAAGATGCTCGCCACCGCCGACCTGGTGGACTCCAGCATCGCGGCGGCCGGGGTGACGGCGCCGCTGATGGTGATGCGCTGCGACGGCGGCGTGATGTCGCTGGCCGAGATGCGCCGGCGGCCGCTGCTCACCGTGCTGTCGGGACCCGCCGCCGGGGTGGCGGGGGCGCTGATGCGGGAGCGGGTCAGCGAGGGCGTCTTCCTGGAGACCGGCGGCACGTCCACCGACATCAGCGTCATCCGCCGCGGCAAGGTCGCCGTCCGGCACGCCACCATCCTCGGCAAGTCCTCGTACCTCTCCGCGCTGGACGTCCGCACGGTCGGCGTCGGCGGCGGCTCGATGGTGCGGATCGGCGGCGGGCAGCGGCCGGCCGTGCACGCCGTCGGGCCGCGCAGCGCGCACATCGCCGGCCTGCCCTACGCCTGCTACGCCGACCCGGCGGACCTGCGCGGCGCGAAGCTCACCACCGTGAGCCCGCTCGACGGCGACCCGGGCGACCACGCGGTCCTCGACGCCGCCGGAGGCCGCTTCGCGATCACCATGACCTGCGCGGCCAACGCGCTCGGCCGGGTGCCGGAGGGCGACTTCGCGGCCTGCGACCCGGCGGTCGCCCGGGCCGCGCTGGCGCCGCTGGCGCAGGCGCTGGGAACGGATGTCGCGGGCGCGGCCCGCCAGATCCTCGACGCCGGAGTGAAGCAGGTCCGCGAGGTGGTGGACGCGATGATCCGCGACTACCGCCTCGACCGCGACACCGCCGTCCTCGTCGGCGGCGGAGGGGGCGCCGCCGCCGTCACCCCGCATCTGGCCGCGGCCACCGGCCTCACCGGCCGGATCGCCGCGCACAGCGAGGTCATCAGCCCCATCGGTGTCGCTCTCGCGCTGGTGCGCGAGCAGGTCGAGCGGATCATCCCGGGCGCGACCCAGGAGCAGATCCTCGGCGTCCGCGCCGAGGCCGAGGCCGCGGTCGTCGCGCAGGGCGCCGCACCCGCGGCGGTGGAGGTCGAGGTCACCGTGGACCCGCAGACCAACACCGTACGGGCCGTCGCCACGGGAGCCACCGAACTGCGCACCCAGGACCGCGCCCACCGGGCCGACGACCACGAGCGCCTCTCCGCGGCGGCGGCCAGCCTCGGAGCCGACCCGTCGGCGGTCGAGATCCTCGCCACCACCCCCGCCCACACCGTCTACGGCACCGAGCGCCGCCGCCGCTTCCGCAGGCCCCGCCACCCCGTCCGGGTCCTCGACGCCGACGGCGTGGTCCGCCTCCACGCCGCCGACGCCCGCATCGCGGCCACCACCGTGGGGGAGGCCCCGGAACTGCTCACCCAGTTGATCCGCGAGTCCACCACCTACGGTGACGGCGGCGTCCGCGCCCCGGCCCTGCGGCTGCTGCTCGGCACCCGCATAGCCGACCTCTCCGGCGTTCTCGACGCGGAGCCGCTGCTGGCGCTGGCCCGCAGCGAACTGCGCTCCCGCGCGGCGGACGAGCCGGTGGTCGCGGTCCTGGAGGCCCGCTCATGACGGCCGGGACGAGGGGTGCCCCACCCCCGGCCACCGCCGCGGCCGCACGCGAGGGCGGCCAGGCGCGACCGGGCACGGCCGGCGCGGCCGGGCCCGGCGCCCCCGGCGTCCTCGACCGCCTCACCCCCGCCCGCCGCGCCGCGCTGCGCGCGGAGTGCGCCCGGCTGGCGGACCTGGACGACGCGGAGTTCGGTGTCCGGCTGCTGGCCGCCACCCCGACGCACGAGGGCCGCGACCCCGCGCTGCTCCGCCGCTGGGCGGAGGCGGCGGCCGCGTTCGGCGTCGGGCTCGCCGCGGACCGCGGCACGCACGGGCCCGCCGCACGGGTCGTGGAACGCGACGGCGGCCTGGAGCAGCTGCTGCTCGCCCGCTACGTCTCCCGCCCCGCCCCCGCCGTCGAGCTGTTCACCGACACCCTCGCCCTGGGTGAGGAACTCGCCGACCTGCTCGGCTGGCGGGCGTGGTTCCCTCCCGGGGCCCTGCGCGCGGCGGCCGTCGCCCACGAGGAGGCGCACTGCCTGCTGCACCGCGACCCCGCCCTCCGCCGCGCCCTGCGCGGCAGGACCGGGCACACCGCGCTGCGCCTCGGCCGGTTCCGGATCGCCGGACACGTCGCCGGGGCGGACGAACTCACCGCGCACGGCTACGCCGGCGCCCGCTGCGGCCTCGGCCGCAGCCCCCTACTGCTCACCGCCGCGCTCGCGAGCGCGGCCGGTGCCCTCGAAGAGGCCCGCGGACAGGACTGAGGCGCCGTCATGGGAATCGTGATTCTGCTGCTCATGCTCGTGGGCGTCGGGCTGATGCTCGCCCGCAAGCTGCCCACCGCCTTCGCGCTCGTGCTGCTCGCCGTGGCCATCGCGGTCGTCGTCGGCGCCCCGCTCACCGGCGAGAACAGCATCGTCGACACCGTCCTCCAGGAGGGCGCGGTGGCGCTGGCCGCCACCATGCTCGCCGTACTCATCGGCTCCTGGCTCGGCAAGCTGATGGAGGAGACCGGCATCGCCGGCACCCTCGTCCGCAAGATCGTCGAGTTCGGCGGCGACCGCCCCACCGTGGTCGCGCTCGGCGTGCTCGCGGTGTCCGCGCTCATCGGCACCGTCACCGGGTCCGCGCCCGCCGCGATGATGGCGGGCATCATCGGCATCCCCGCCATGGTCGCGGTCGGAGTGCCCAAGACCACCGCGGCCGGCACCATCCTCATGGGCATCGCCGCCGGCATACCGTTCGAACTCCCGGTCTGGCAGTTCTTCTCCACCGCGCTGGACCTGCCCATCGACACGGTGCGGGGCTTCATGCTGCGGCTGTTCCCCTTCGCCGCCGTCTTCGCGATCCTGTTCGTCCTCGTCGAGACCCGCCGCAGGGGCGTCGAGCACGCCTGGTCGCTGGCCTCGATGAGCGAGCGGTCCGCGGGCGGGGACCGGCGGCGCGGCCGCGCCCGGCAGCTGGGCGACGCGCCGTGGTACGCGCTCTTCGCCCCCGCCGTGCCCCTGGTGCTGGCGCTCGGCTTCGGCCTGGCCATCATCCCGTCGATGCTGGCCGGCGTGCTCTACACGCTGGTGACCACGACCCGGCCGCGGGAGATGAACAAGCGGCTGCTGCGCACGCTCTACGCCGGCTTCGAGGTCGCCGCCCCGCCCATCGCGCTCTTCGTCGCGATCGGCATCCTGCTGGCCGCGGTCCAGCTGCCCGGCGCCGTCGCCGCGCTCAACCCGCTCGTCACGGCGCTCAGCCCGTCGCACCCCGTCGTCTTCGTCCTGGTCTTCACGCTGCTGACGCCGCTGTGCCTGTACCGGGGGCCGCTCAACGTCTACGGCCTCGGCGCCGGCATCGCCGGGGTGCTGATCTCCGCCGGCGTCTACCCGGCCGTCGCCGTACTCGGCCTCACCGCCTCCTACAACCAGGTCTTCGGTGTCGCCGACCCGACCAGCACCCAGACCGTGTGGGCGGCGCAGTACTCCGGGGTCAGCCCGCAGCAGGTGATGCTGCGCACGCTGCCGTACGTGTGGTGCGTCGCGCTCGGCGGGCTGATCGTCACCGCCGCCACCCAGCTCTGACCCCGTCCCCCGTCCACGAAGGAGCCGTACGCCATGGAATTCGACCGCCGCCGCTTCCTGCACATCGCCACCGGCGCCACCGCCGCCAGCGCGGGCGGCGTCCTGTTCGCCGTCGGCGAGCCGGGCGCGGCCCCCGCGCTCGCCGCCCCGGGGGGCTTCCCGGACTACCGCTACGTGGGCACCCTGCTGACCCCCGGCCGGCTCGCGTACAACCCCACCGACGAGATCATCTTCCCCTGCGTGCGCGGCGTCTACGACCGGCTGTCCACCCGGCTCGGCCGCTACTACCTCTACTACGCCCCGCACGACGCCCCCGGCGGCATCTGCCTCGCCTACGGCGACTCGCTGGAGGGCCCGTTCACCGAGTACCCGGGCAACCCGATCGTCGGGAGGACGTGGTCGCCGCACTACAGCGTCAGCCACGTCTCCTCCCCGCACGTGATGTGGAACGAGGAGCACCGCGAGATGTGGCTGTACTTCCACGGCGAGAACAACACGACCCGGCTCGCCCGGTCCAAGGACGGCATCCACTTCACCTACGACCGGGTCGTGCTGACCACCGCGATGCTGCCGCGGGGCACCACCGAGACCTCCTACGCACGTGTCTTCCGGCACGACCTGCCGGC
Source organism: Marinitenerispora sediminis (assembly GCF_003336425.1). Taxonomy (GTDB): domain Bacteria; phylum Actinomycetota; class Actinomycetes; order Streptosporangiales; family Streptosporangiaceae; genus Marinitenerispora; species Marinitenerispora sediminis. Next base: position 23,402 of record NZ_QEIO01000059.1, read on the forward strand.
CCGCGGTGCCCGCTACATCATGGTGTTCATGCGCAACAGCACCGCCAACCACCGCGACATCGGCTGGGGCTGGTCGGCGGACGGCCGCATCTGGGAGTTCGCCTCCCAGCCGCTGATCGACCACGCCGACGTCGGGGCGAACAACGTCTCCGGGCCGCACCTGCTGAAGCGGGACGGCCGCACCTTCGTCGTCTACCACACCGACAAGGGGAGCGGTGGCAACATCCTCATCACCGAGGTCGGCGCCGACTTCTCCCGCCGCGACCACCTGGGCGTCTTCTACGACTCCCGGTCGGCGGCGCCGGAGAACGGCCGCGCCGCCGCGCCGTGCTTCGGCACCGACCGCGGTGTGCCCTACATGCTCTACGAGGCCGGGGAGCGGCTCTCCGGCGCCATCGCCGTCGCCCGCGGCTGAGGCCGACGCGGCCGCGAGGGCCGGCGCAGCCGGCGACGTGGCCGGGCATCCCCATGGCCGGCCGCCAGGGGTGCCCGGCCGCCCGCCCGCGCCTTCCGGGGCACGACGGGCGGCCGCCCTCCCGCCCGTTCCCAGGCACGGGAGCGGGTGAGGACGGCGCCGCACCGGGTAGCGGAGCGCCATGAGGGGATTCCGTGATCGGACGCGGGCCGGGGAGCTGCTGGCCGAACGGCTGACCGGGCTGGGCCTGGCCCGGCCCTACGTGCTGGCGCTGCCGCGCGGCGGCGTCCAGGTGGCGGTCCCGGTGGCGCGGGCGCTGTCCGCGCCGCTGGACGTGCTGGTGGTCCGCAAGATCGGCGCGCCGGACAACCCGGAGCTGGGGATCGGTGCCGTCACCGCGCACGGGCCGGTCCTGCTCGACGACGGCCGGATCAGCCGGCTCGGGATCGACCAGCGGGCCGTCGTGCGGGCCGTCGAGCGCGAACGCGCCGAGGCGCGCCGCCGGCTGCTGATCTACCGCGAGGGCCGCCGTGCGCCGGAGGTCGGCGGCCGGGACGTCATCGTCGTGGACGACGGCCTGGCCACCGGGGTCACCGCCCGGGCCGCGCTCCGCGACCTGGCCGCGCGCGACCCGGCGTCCACGCGGCTCGCCGTTCCGGTGGGGTCGGCGACCGCCGTGGCCGGAGTGCGCCGCGGCGGCGACTGCGACGAGGTGGTCTGCCTGCTGGAACCGGTCGACTTCCACGCCGTCGGCCTGTGGTACGAGGACTTTCCGCAGCTCAGCGACGACGAGGTGGTGCTCGCCCTGCACGAGGCCAGCGGCGGCTCGGTGCGCGGCCGCTGACGCCGCGTCAGCGGCTGACGGCCGCTCGCGGTGCAGGCCGGCAACCGCGAGCACCCGGGTGGCGCGGCGGCCTGTCGCCGCCGCGGACGGCGGGCCGACCCCGCGCCGCCCCTGGGGCCGGGACTGCCCGCTCCGGCTCAGTCGCAGCCCGGGTGCCGGGTTGTTGTTCCGGTCCCCGGCGCCCGGACCGGCCCGCCCGCAGGCTGGCCGGTCCGACACGCCACCCGCTCCGGGAACCGAGCCCGGGGCACGGCAGCGCCGGGAGGGCGCGGAGGCCGGTACCGGTACCGGCCTGCCCGGCCGGTCCTTGGCAGCGCGGTTCGTACGGGGACATCCACTGGCCCGCCCGTGATGGGACGCGAGGGGACGTCCGACCGGCCGCCACCGCCCCCGGCCGCCGAGGGCGGTGGCCGCTCACCCCACCGCCCCGCCGGCCGGCCGCCAGGTGGAGCGGTGGAGCGGTGGCGTGGAGGTCAGGCGCCGGGCTCGCGCAGGTACCGCTCGAACCAGCCCGCCGCGGTGTCCGCGACCTCGGCCAGCGCGCCCGGCTCCTCGAACAGGTGCGTCGCGCCGGGGACCACGTGCAGCCGCGTCACGCAGTGCATGCGGCGGGTCGCGGTGTCGTTGAGGGCGAGGACGTCGTCGTCGGCGCCACCGACGATCAGCAGCACGGGTGCCGTGACCTGCTCCAGCGCGGGCCCCGCGAGATCGGGGCGCCCGCCGCGCGAGACGACCGCCGCGACCTGGCGGGGCAGCGCCGCCGCGGTGCCGAGCGCGGCGGCCGCGCCCGTGCTCGCGCCGAACAGGCCGACCGGCAGGTCGCGCACGTCGTCGCGCCCCGCCAGCCAGGACACCGCGCCGGTGAGCCGCTCGGTGAGCAGCGGGATGTCGAAGCGCAACCGGGCGCTCTCCCGGTCCTCGACCTCCTCATCGGCGGTCAGCAGGTCGAACAGCAGCGTCGCGAACCGGGCGGAGTTCAGCGCCTGGGCCACGGCGCGGTTGCGCGGGCTGTGCCGGGAGCTGCCGCTCCCGTGGGCGAAGACGATGACACCGCGCGCCTCCGGGAACAGCGTGAGGTCGCCGTTCAGCCACGCCCCCGCGGTCTCCATCCGCACGTCCAGAACCGTCACGGCCGCTCCCCGCACGGGCTGGCCTTCCGGTGCGTCCACGCGCGCATCGCGGCCCTCCTCCTCGACTCCGGTCGGCGCACCGCCGACGGAGGGAGGCGACTACCCGGGCTTCCCGCCTTCATGCGCCCGCGTTCCCGCCGCTGCGCTCCGCCCGGCGCGCTGAGCGGGGCGCCCGCGTGCCCCCCGGGGCGGCCGAGCACCGGGGAGGACTCCGCGAAGCGGTGGCCGAGCGGCCGCATAGCCTCCGGGGACGCGTGGTAGGGGCTGAGGAAGCAGGGGCGCACCGGCCGCAGTGCCCGGTGCGACACACGGGGGAGAGGGGAACCGCAATGGTGCTGCCAGTACGCCGCGGCCGGGCCGTGCCGGCCCAGTGGACGCCGTTCAGCGAGTTCGAGGAGCTCTACGATCGCATGGGGCGGCTGCTCGACGTCACCTTCGGCGAGGGCGTCCGGGGGGACGTCTGGACTCCGCTGGCGGACGTCTCGGAAACGGAGGAGGGCTACGTCGTCGAGGCCGAGGTCCCCGGCATGAGCAGGGACGACATCGACATCCGCCTCGACGGCAACGAACTGATCATCAGCGGCGAGACCCGGGAGGCCGGCGAGCCGCAGGAGCACAGGGGCAGGCGCGTGCGGCAGCGCACCCGCCGGTACGGGCGCTTCGAGTACCGCACCACCCTGCCCAGCGACATCGACGCCGACCGGGTGGACGCCAGGCTCGACAACGGGGTGCTGACCGTGTCGATCGCCCGCAGCGACCGGGCGCGGCCGCGCCAGATCGCCATCAGCGGCGGGGGCGAGCAGGAACGGCGGTAGCGCCGCCTGAGCCGGGCGGCCGCCGCCGGGTGGGCCGGGGCGGGGCCGTCGCGCCCGCGCGGTGGCCCCCTCCGGGTGGCGTGATGAGGGGCGGCCGCCCCGACCGGGGGCTTCGGTACGGCGATGCGGTGGTGCCCATCCGCCTGTACCGGCAAGCCGCCGCCGGACACGGGGCCGCGGAGGCCGGGTCGGCGTCCGGCGGGGCGGGCCCGCGGCGCTCCCGCCGCGCTCGACGCCGCCGGAACCTCCTGGTGCTCCGGCTCCCGGCGGGGCACCGCCAGGAGGTTCCGGACCGGCGTCCGACGCCTGTCGGCGCGGGACGGAGACCGGCTGCCGGCGACGGCGCCCGGAACGGCCCGGACAGCGGGCCTCCCCGGGCCGCTCGGGGGAGGCGGCGCGTCCGGGCCGAGCGGCTCCGCCACCGCGAGCACCTCCGGCACCGAGGCGGCCCGCCCCGGCCAGCCCTGGTCCACGCGGCCGCGGGCTCCCGGAGACGTCACCGGCGCGGTGGCCGGCCGGCCACCCCGCATCGTGAGAGGGGCGAGAGATGCCCGAGACGCGACCCGTACCGCTGCCCTACCGCCGGGAGAGGTCCTGGCCGTTCGCCCCTGCCGCCGAGCTCGTCCGCCTGCGTTCCGAGGAGCCGCTCAGCCGGATCCCGATGCCCATCCCGGCCGACCCCGACCTGCGCGTCTGGCTCGCCACCCGCTACAGCGACGTGCGCGGGATCATGGCCGACCCCCGGTTCAGCAACGCGCCCGGCCCCGACGAGCCGCGGACCCGGACACGGTCGGCTACACCGCCGTCGCTCCTGGGGGTGGACCCGCCGGAGCACACCCGGCTGCGCCGCCCCCTCACCCGGGAGTTCACCGTACGCGGCGTCAACGCCATGCGGACGCGGATCGAGGAGATCGTGGCGGATCGCCTGGCCGCCATGGAGCGGGCCGGGCCGCCCGCCGACCTCCTCCGCGACTTCGCGCTCCCGGTCCCGGTGCTGGTGATCTGCGAGCTGCTGGGCGTGCCCTACCGCGACCGCGGTGACTTCCGGCGGCGCAGCGACACACTGCTGGACCACTCCCTCGGACAGGAGGAGCGCGCCCGGGCCGCCGAGGAGACGGCCGCCTACATGCGCGCGCTCGTCCAGCGGCACCGCGCCGATCCGGGGCCGGAGCTGCTGGGACGGCTGGTGCGCGAGCACGGTGCCGTCCTGACCGACGCCGACCTCGTGGGGCTCGGCAGCCTCCTGCTGGTCGGCGGGCACGAGACCACGGCGAACATGCTGGCGCTCGGGACACTGCTGCTGCTCCGCAGTCCGGACCAGCTGGCCGTGGTACGTGACGACCCCGACGCCGTCGCGCCCGCGGTGGAGGAACTGCTGCGGTACCTGTCGATCGTGCACTTCGGGGTGATCCGCCGCGCCACCGAGGACGTCACCGTGGCCGGACGGCTGGTCCGCGCCGGCGAACTCGTGGTCTGCTCGCTGCCGTCGGCGAACCGGGACCGCGACCTGCTCCCCGACCAGCCGGACCGGCTCGACGTCACCCGGCGTCCGGTACCGCACGTGGCCTTCGGGCACGGCGTGCACCAGTGCGTGGGGCAGCAGCTCGCCCGGGCGGAGCTGCGCATCGCCCTCCCGGCGCTGCTGCGCCGCTTCCCGGACCTGCGGCTGGACGTCCCCTTCGAGCGGATCCGGTACCGCGATCACGCGCTCGTGTACGGGGTGGTGTCGCTGCCTGTCCGCTGGTGAGCGCACGGGAGGGTTCGCCCGGTGGGGCGCCCGGCGGCCCCGGCGGGAGCTCGGCCGAGGAGGAGCCATGAGGGTTGTTGTGGACCGGACCAGGTGCATCGGCAGCGGGCAGTGCGTGATGACCGACCCGGAGGTCTTCGACCAGGACGAGGACGAGGGCCTGGTGGTGCTCAGGACACCGGAGCCCCCGGAGTCCGCGCGCGAGCGGATGCGCGCCGCCGTCGCCCTGTGCCCGTCGGCCGCGATCCGGCTGGAGGAGTAGCGGCCCCGGCCCCGCCGGGTCCGGGCGGCCCCGGCGGCGCGGTGGTGCTCAGCGCGGGGCGGTGTCCGGTGCCGGCGGGGCCGCCGCGGGCGGGGGCGGACCCGGCCGGCCCTCGGGGCCCGGGGGTGCGAGCGTGACGGAGGCGTCGTCCATCACGGCGGCCAGAGTGGTGCACGCGGCGATTCGCCGGCCCTCGGCGAACACCGGGCAGCCGCCGCAGCGGCCGTCGGCGCAGGCCCGGACGAGGTCGGGACGGCCCGCGACCTCGCGGACGGTGTCGAGCAGCGTCATGTGCGGCTCGATCCGGACGGTGTGGCGGACACCGTCGATGCGGAGCTGGATCGTCACGGGGGCGTCGGCGGTACCACCGCGGTCCTGACCGTCCTTGAGCACTCGGGACCTCCGAAGGATGTCGCGGGCCCGGCCGCGAGGGCGGCGCCGTGCGCCACGGGACCGGGTCCGTTCCGAAAACCGGGGCAGGACCCCGCCAGGTGCGGCGCGTTCCGCCCGCCGGTGCCGGCCCGGCCGCCCGCCGCGCTCACCGTCCCCCCGCCGCGCGGGCGGTGTACGGAAGCACCCTCCGATTCCGGCCCGGCCGCCCGCGACGGCGTGCGCCCCGGAGCCGGGGAGCGGGCAGCGGCAAGTCTAGGCGGCGGGCCCGCCGCCGCCCGCGAACCGCCGCGGCGGCCGCGTGTCGGCACGTGCGGCGGAGGGGCGCCGGCCTGCGCAGCCGGCCGGGACCGGGCCGGAGCCGGACCGGGGCGGCGCCGGGCCAGGGCGGCCCCGGGGGCGGGACCGCGGCGGGAACCCACCGGCCGGAGCCCTGCGTCCTCAGCTGCCGGCCGCGTCCGCCTTTCGGCCGCTGTGCCAGATGTCGGGTTCGAGGTAGATGAGCCGGGCGATGGGCACGGCCGTCCGGATCCGGCTCTCGGCGGCGTTGATGGCCGCGGCGACCTCGGCGGCGCTGTCGCCGCGGTCGATGGCGATCTTGGCCGCCACCAGCAGCTCGTCCGGCCCGAGGTGCAGGGTCCGCATGTGGATGAGCGCGTTGCCGTCCGGACCCTGGGTGATCGCGCGCTCGATCAGCCGGATGTGCTCCTCGCTGGCGGACTCGCCGATGAGCAGGCTCTTCATCTCCACCGCGAGCAGCGCCGCGATGGCCACGAGCAGCACGCCGATCGCCCCGGTGCCGAGGCCGTCCCAGACACCGTTGCCGGTGGCGAGCGTCAGGCCGACGCCGGCGAGCGCGAACACCAGGCCGAGCAGCGCGCCGGTGTCCTCCAGCAGGATCACGGGGAGCTCCGGCGACTTCGACCTGCGGACGAACCGCCACCAGCTCGCCCGGCCGCGCGTCGCCCCGGCCTCCTTGACCGCGGTGCGCAGTGCCGTCGACTCCAGCACGATCGCCACCAGCAGCACCGCCACGGGCACCCACCGCCACTGCTCGATCGGGTGCGGGTCGCTGATCTTGTGCCACGCCTCGTACAGGGCGAACAGCCCGCCCACGCTGAACAGCACGATCGACACGACGAACGCGTAGACGTAGCGTTCCCGCCCGTAGCCGAACGGGTGCTCGGGGGTGGCCCGGCGCCGGGCGCGCCGTCCGCCGACCAGCAGCAGCAGCTGGTTGCCGGAGTCGGCCACCGAGTGGATCGACTCCGCCAGCATGGACGAGGAGCCGGTCAGCAGGTAGGCCACGAACTTCGTGGCGGCGATCCCCAGATTGGCGCCCAGCGCCGTGACGACGGCCCGCGTGCTGCCCTCCGTGCTCACTGGCGTTCCTCTCCCTCCGCGTGCACAGCTCCGCGCCCGGTCCGCGCGGGCCTCCCGGTGGACTCCGGCCCGGCCGGCCGACGGTCGGGCGTACTCTCTACCGTTCTACTCCGCACGCGAACCCGCGCTCCGCGCCGGCCCTCTCCCGGCGATCGCGGTCGGGCGCCGTCCGCGATCGGTGGCAGACTTCGGACCATGCTGGAGACCTCGGCCCGACTGCTGCGGCTGCTGTCGCTGCTGCAGACCCACCGGGACTGGACCGGAGCGGAGCTGGCCGACCGCCTCGGGATCACCACGCGGACCGTCCGCCGCGACGTGGAGAAGCTGCGCACCCTCGGCTACCCGGTGCACGCCGCCCCCGGGGTGGCCGGCGGCTACCGGCTCGGCGCGGGCGCCGCGCTACCGCCGCTGCTGCTCGACGACGACGAGGCGGTGGCGGTCGCTGTCGGGCTGCGCACGGCGGCCGGCGGCACGGTGGCCGGGATCGAGGAGTCCTCCGTGCGCGCCCTCGCCAAACTGGAGCAGGTCCTTCCCTCCCGCCTGCGCCACCGCGTCACCACGCTGCACGCGGTCACCGTCGCGGTGCCCGACAGCGGCGCCGCCGTCGCGCCCGACGTCCTCACCGCCATCGCCGCCGCCTGCCGGGCGCACGAACGGCTGCGGTTCGACTACCGCGACCACGCGGGGCAGCCGAGCGTCCGCGACGTCGAACCGCACCGCCTCGTGCACACCGGCCGGCGCTGGTACCTCGTCGCCTGGGACACCGGCCGCGGGGACTGGCGCACCTACCGCGTCGACCGCGTCAGCCCGCGCACCCCCACCGGC
>NZ_QEIO01000060.1 GCF_003336425.1 Marinitenerispora sediminis
CGTGTCGGGGGCGGGCGGGGACGCCCGTCAGGTGAGGTAGGGCGTGAGCAGCTGGTCGACCGGCGCGTGGTCGTCGGTGAGGACCCGACCGCGCTCGGTCCACGCCGCCACGCGCTCAGGGTCGGCGACCTCTCCCGGCTCGGCCAGGTCCGCGACCGCGGCGCGCAGCGCGCCGGTGTCGAGGGGGCGGTGCGCGGCCACGATGACGTGGTTGCCGCCGACCTCGTCGTCGAACCCGCCGCGGTCGGCGACCACCGCCACCTCGTCGAACACGGTGGCGATCGTGGCCACCTCGGCGGCGAGGAAGTCGCGGGGGCCGCGGTCGATCACGTTGACGACGTAGAGACCGTCGTCGCGCAGCGCCCGGTCGATCTCGGCGGTGAACTCGGCGGTGGCCAGGTGCCAGGGGACGCTCAGCCCGCCGAACGCGTCACCGACGACCACGTCGTAGCCGTCCGTGGCGGCCTCGGTGATGCCGATGCGGGCATCGCCCTCGCGCACGGTGAGCGCGGGCCCGGTGCGCAGCCCCAGCTCGGCGCGGGCGAGATCGGTGACGGCGGGGTCGACCTCCAGCACCTCGCTGGTGGATCCGGGGCGGGTCTCGGCGAGCCACCCGGGCATGGTGAACGCGCCGCCGCCCACGTGCAGTGTCTCCAGCGGGCGGTCGGCGGCGAGCGTGTCGATGGCCGCGCCGAACCACTGGGTGTAGGCGAACTCCAGGTGGGCGGGGTCGGCGGTGTCCACGTAGCCGTGCCGCAGGTCGTCCAGGAACAGCACCCGCCCGGTCGGGCGCTCGGGGTCGGGGGCCACCCGCGCGCAGTAGTAGGCGGTCTCGGCGTCGCACGGCGACGGGGTCCCGACGAGCAGGCCGGCGCCCAGGAGCGGCACGGCGGCCATGGCGGCCGTCGCGCGGCGGCCGCGCGGCAAGCCGTGGCGGAGCAGGAACAGCGCTCCCGCCAGCACGAGCGCGCCACCGGTGACGAGCAGCACGGCGGACACCGGCAGCGCGGCGATGAGGACGTAGCCGGTCAGGAACGTCCCGGCGAGTGCGCCGACCGTCCCCCACGCGCTGATCCGGCCGACGATGCTGCCGGTCTGGTCGAGGTCGGCCAGCTGGGTCTTGATGACCACCGGGGTGACCGCCGACAGCAGGGCGGCCGGGACAGCGATGCTCGCCGTCACCAGCACCAGGGCGGTAATGGGCCCCGCGCCGGTGAGGGGCGGGCCGAGGACGAGCACGACGGGCCGGGCGAGCATGGTCAGCCCGCCGCCGAGGATCAGCAGCGGCCCCAGCAGCCGGGCCGGCGGCAGGCGGTCCGCGGCGTCGCCGCCGAGCTTGCTGCCGAGCGCGATCGCCGCCAGGGCCACCCCGATGGCGGCGGTGTAGGTCTCCAGGGTGTCCCCGGCGTAGGGCGCGGCGAGCCGGGTGACCGTGACCTCCAGGACGAGGACGACGGCGGAGGAGAGGACGACGAGGACCGTGGCGAGGAACCGGTTCACGGATCCCGAGCGTAGCGGTGGCCGCACGCCGGCGGCGCCAGAGGCCGCCCGGGGCCGGCCTGCGGACCCGTGCGGCGGGCCCGGCTTCCGGCCGACCGGGTGCCGGCCCGGCTGGCCCGGTCCGGCGGCCGCTCCGCCAAGTCGCCCTTTCCGGCCGTGCTCCCGCCTGCTGGTGGGCGCGGACGGGCGGCGGACCCGTGCTGGCGGTCCGCCGGGCCGCGGGACGCGTGGTCAAGGGCGGGACTGGTCAGCGGCACGCGCCTCGCCGCGGTTCGCCAGCCCGGCGCAGCGCGCGGCGGACGTCCGGCCGCGTCGCGGCGCTGGGGCAGCACCGCGGTGGTCCGGCCGCGCGGCACGCGCCCGGATATGGCGGCACGGGGAGCCCTTGGGCCACGGGCGCAGGGCACCGCGACCGTGCGGGGCGGCGGTCTCCTGTCAGATAAGCCCTGGATCCGTTGACCGTGGACCGTTGACCGTGGATCGGTGTGCTGGTCAGCGGCCGGGGCGACCGGGCACCGCTGGACCGGCGCGCGGCCGAGCCGTCGCGTCCAGACCGCCGCGCTCAGTGTCGGCGTCCGCTGGGGGGCGCGCCCGGCCGGGCGTCGGGGGCGGTCCTCACGCACCCGGTCCCGCCCTTCGCCAGGGGCCAACCGGTCCAGCACTCCTCTGGCAGCGCCTCAGCCGCTGAGCGCGAGTTCCTGCGGCGAGTGGCCGGCGCCGGGGCGCGCGACGGGGTCGAGGGGGATGCCGCGGTCCCGCCAGCTGGTGACGTTGCGGGCCACGCGGACGAGGAGGTCGGCGGTGTGCGGGGCGGGGCTGGCCGGCCGGTGCGGGGAGATGAGCACGGCGGGGTGGCTGCGCAGCGGGCACTTCTCCCGGGCGTGCGGCTCCAGCGCCGGGATGGGGCCGGTGGCGACTCCGGCGAGCTTGCCGGAGTGCAGTGCGGTCAGCAGGTCGGCGCGGTCGGCGAGGAGGTGGCTGCCCGTGTTCACTAGGACGGCGCCGTCGCGCATGCCGGCGATGGCGGCGGCGTCGATGACGCCCGCGGTCTCCGCGGTGAGCGGGAGGTGCAGGGAGACGACGTCGCTGACGGCCAGTACCTCGCGCGGGGCGAGCGCCTCCACGCCGGGCGGCCACGACCCGCCCGCGAGGTCACCGCCGACGACCCGGGCGAAGAGCGGGGCGGCGAGCTGGGCGAGCCGGCGCGCGACGGGATCCAGGCCGTACAGGCCGAGGGTGAGGTCGCAGGGGCGGCGGGCTCCGGGGAGGTGGCCCGGCAGCGCCGCGGCGGCGCGCCTCAGCTGGGCCAGCGCGAGTGCCAGCGCATGGTGCGCCACCTGGTCGACCGCCACCTGCTGGGGTACCCGGGCGATCCACAGCCCGCGCCGCTCGGCGGCCGGGAGGTCGACGTTGCACGCGTCGGCGGCCATGGTCACGACGAGTCGGAGGCGGGGCAGCCGCTCCAGCAGCCCGGCGTCGATCTCGGCGTCGTGGACGACGAGCGCGGTCGCGTCGGCGGCCTCGGCGGCGATGCGCTCCGAATCCGTCGTGCCGAGCACCCGGACTCCGCAGCCCTCGCTGGTCAGCAGCTCCACCGCGGGGCCCGGGTCGAGGCGTCCGGTGTCCGTGATGACCACGTACGGATCAGTCACGAGCCACCTCCCAAAGGTCAACCATGAGTCGGTAATCCTGAAAACTACCCTTTGGTAGGCCGCGACAACAGTGGGCCGAAACCGGCCATCTTGGACATGGTGCGCGGGATTGCCACGACCAGGGCATTCGCTGGTAAAGAGCGGCACTTTGCGACCTGCGTCACATCACCAAAGGTGACATTGCGGGTCCGGTCCGCGAATGACTCCTTCCGGAGGATTGCGGCCCGTGGGCACAATTGGGCGACATCCCCCAACCAGAACAGGTGAACCGAGTGCGCGGGCTGGATCTCGACGCCACAGACGCGGCGATCGTGCGGGAACTGCAGAAAGACGGCCGGTTGGCCTTCGAGACACTCGCCGGGAGGGTCGGGCTCTCCCGGGCCGCGACCCGGCTCCGGGTGCGCCGGCTGCTGGAGACGGACGCGATCCGGGTGGTCGGGGTGGCGCACCCCGCGGCACGGGACATCGGCGCACTGGCGCACCTCTCGATCGACGCCACCGGACGCGCCGCACCGGTGGCGGCCGCCATCGCCGCCCTTCCCCGGGTGACGACGGTCAGCCTGGTCGCCGGCCCGTTCCCGCTCGTCGCCGAAGTGTGCGCCGCCGATCCCCCGGCACTGTCCCGCGGCATCGCCGAGGTGCGCGCGATACCGGGCGTGCGCGACGTCAACGCGATCTTCGCGACCGAGGTCGTCAAGGACCCCTACCACGGACCGCCGCATCCGCCGGGGATCGAGCTCGACAAGATCGACACCCAGCTGCTCGAACTGCTCGAACGCGACGGCCGGACCTCGTTCGCCGACATGGCGGGCGCGGTGGGGCTGTCCCCCGGAGCGGTCCGCGGGCGGGTGCTGCGGCTGATGGAGGCCGCCGTGGTGCGCGTCACGGCGCTGGTGCACCCCGTCGCCCTGGGCCTGGGGCGGCTCGGCGGCTTCGCCCTCCGGCTGGAGCGGGGCGGCGGCGAGGCGCTGACCGAGATCGCGTCCTGGCGGCGGATCAGCCACCTGACGCGCGGACTCGGCCGCGCCGACGGGGTCGGCATCGTCACCGCGGAGTCGCTGCCGGACCTGCACAGCACCTTCGAGCGCCTGCGGGCGGTCTCCGGGGTGCGGATCACCGAGACCTGGGTGCACACCGACCTGGTCAAGGAGCGGTACGAGATCCCGGTGGGGACGCGATGACCGAGACCTCCGCCCGCCCCGCGCTGCTGCCCCGCCCCGCGGAGGCCGCCTTCCACGGCGGTGCCGCGCTCACGCTGTCGGCCGCGACCGAGATCGCGGCGGACGCCGCCTCCGCCGGCACCGCCGCCTGGCTGCGCACGGAGCTCGGCGCCGCCACCGGCTGGCCGCTGCCGCCGCCCGCCTCCGGTGCCCTCCCGGGGGAGCCGCCGCCCCGGATCGTCCTCGCCGTCGACGCCGCCGCGGGGCTGGGCCCCGAGGGCTACCGGCTGCGCGTCGACGGCCGGGCCGCGCACGTCACCGGCCACGACCCGGCCGGAGTCTTCTACGGCGCCCAGACCCTGCGCCAGCTGCTGCCGCCGGCCGCCTACCGGCGCGCGCCGCTGGCCGCGCCCGTGTGGGAGCTGCCGCGGCTGGAGATCCAGGACCGCCCGCGGTTCCGGTGGCGCGGGTGCCTGCTCGACGTCGCCCGGCACTTCCTGCCCAAGCACCAGGTGCTCAGGTTCATCGACCTGCTGGCGATGCACAAGCTGAACGTGCTGCACCTGCACCTGACCGACGACCAGGGCTGGCGTCTGGAGATCGGGCGCTACCCCCGCCTCACCGAGGTGGGATCGTGGCGGCGGGAGAGCCAGGTGGGCGCGGGCCCGGCGGCGAGGTTCGACGGCCGGCCGCACGGCGGCTTCTACACCCAGGACGACATCCGGGAGATCGTCGGTTACGCGGCGGCCCGGCACATCACCGTGGTCCCCGAGATCGACGTCCCCGGCCACTCCCAGGCCGCCATCGCCGCCTACCCCTGGCTCGGGGAGAGCGGGGAGCTGGAGGTCGGCCGCGAATGGGGCATCATCGAGCACGTCCTGAACGTCAGCGACGCCACGCTGGACTTCTACCGCGACGTCTTCGACGAGGTCATGGAGCTGTTCCCGAGCGAGTACATCTGCGTGGGCGGCGACGAGTGCCCCAAAACCCAGTGGCGCGCCAGCGAGACCGCGCGGCGGCGGATGCGCGAGGAGGGGCTGGCCGACGAGGAGGAGCTGCAGAGCTGGTTCATCCGGCAGCTCGACGCGCACCTCACCGCGCGGGGCCGCCGGCTGCTGGGCTGGGACGAGATCCTGGAGGGCGGCCTGGCCCCGGGGGCGACGGTCGCCTCGTGGCGGGGCACCGAGGGCGGTGTGGCGGCGGCCCGCGCCGGCCACGACGTCGTCATGTGCCCCACGAGCACGGCCTACCTGGACTACCGGCAGTCGGCGTCGGACGAGGAGCCGATCCCGGTCGGCCACGTGCTGGGCGCGGCGGACGTCTACGCCGCCGAGCCCGTCCCGCCCGAGCTGACCCCGGAGGAGGCCGCGCACGTGCTCGGCGCCCAGGTGAACGTGTGGACGGAGCACATGGACTCGCCCCGAGCGGTCGACTACATGGTGTTCCCCCGGCTGCCCGCCTTCGCCGAGGTGGTGTGGTCGCACGGCGCGCGCGACTACGCGCGGTTCCGGCCCCGGTTGGAGGCGCACCTGGAGCGGTTGGACGCGCTGGGGGTCGAGTACCGCCCCATGGACGGGCCCCGGCCGTGGCAGCGCCGCCCGGGCGTACCCGGGCGGCGCTGAGCCGGCGGCGCGGTCACCGTGCCGGGCGGCGCCGCCCGGCACGGTGACCGGGGCGGGCGCGGCCCGCCGGGGTCACGCGGCGCCGCGCGCGGCGGTCTCCTCGGCGATGACCTTCAGCAGGACGTCGGGGTAGTCGGAGATGATGCCGTCGACCCCGTTGGCGATGGCCGTGCGCATGGCGGCCGGCTCGTTGACGGTGTAGACGAAGACCTGCAGGCCTTCGGCGTGCACCGCGTCCACGTAGCCGGCGTCGATCCGCGTGTGGCTCGGGTTGATCTGGTCGGCCCAGTCGGCGTAGGCCGGGATCTGGTCGCGGGGCACCACACCGAGCAGGCCGTGCGGGACGTCGGGCAGCAGGTCGTGGGAGATCCGGGCGGACTCCCAGTTGAAGCTCTGGATGATGAGCCGCGGCTCACGGCCCTGCGCGGCCGGGACCAGCCAGCGCGGGTTGCGTCGGAAGGTGTCGGCGACCTGGGCCTCGATCCCGGGGTACAGCTCGGGGGACTTCAGCTCCAGCATCAGGTTGAGGCGGTGCCGGCGGAGGGTGTCGAGGCCCTCCTGGAGGGTGGGGACGCGCTCGCGGCGGTAGGCCCGGTCGAACCAGGAGCCGGCGTCCAGGCGGCGGATCTCGGCGAGCGTGAAGTCGGCGACGCGGTAGGAGGCGCGGCCGGGGTAGACGGACGTGACGTTGGTGGTGCGGGTGAGGGTGGTGTCGTGCATCAGCACCAGGTGGCCGTCCTTGGTGCGCTGGACGTCCACCTCGACGGTCCGGGCGCCGCGCGCGTCCGCCTCCTCGATGGCGGCGAGCGTGTTCTCCGGCGCGTAGGCCGAGGCGCCGCGGTGGGCGACGGCCGTGATCGCGGTGCGATCGCCGCCGGAGCGGACGGCGTCCCGGTCGGCGGTGGACGCGGGAGCGGCCGCGGCCGCTCCCCCGCCCGCCACGAGGGCGAAGGTGAGCGTCGCCGCGACGAACCCCAGCCGTTTCAACATGGCACTCCCATCAGAGGTCAGCCTCACTGACCGTCCCAGGCTCAGCTCGCTCGGTTACCGCGAGGTGTCGAGCGGGCGAGGCATCGCTGCCGCCGCGGCGAACTCCGCCCGCGAAGGGGATGACGGCGCCCTCCGCGGCGACTCCGACTACGAGTTGTGAGTTTTTGGTGACTTACTGCGCTTTTCTTGGTGGTGACGCCGGTTACGACCGCACTCCGTACGACTAAGAACACTCTATGTAGTCATTCGTCGCACGAGAGGTCTCACATGCGCAAGCGGTACACAGGGTGGATCGCGATGACCGGTGCCGCGGCGGTGGCCGGAACGACGGCGTTCGGGGCGCCGGCGGTACTGGCGGCGGAGGACCCGCCCTCCGCCGCACCGGGGTTGCAGCAGGCGGCGGTGTCCTACGGGCTGGACGGCTTCGACGTCGGCTACCTCCCGCCGGGGCTGGACCGGCTCGGGATCGCCGCGCGGTCGGCGTCGGACGACGACGGCAACCGGGTCTCGCAGGTCTCCTGGAAAGCGGACGCCGGCGAGGTGCTCGCCAGGGTGTCGGTGCTGCGGCACGCTGGCATGGCCGACGTGGAGCAGTTCCGGGCCGCCGAATTCCCGCACCTCGATCCGGCGGCGCTGGAAGCCGTGGACAACAATGGACGCATTGCTTACCTTTCCCGGGCAACCGGTGAGCTGTTCTGGCTGGAGGACCCGGGCGTCGCGGTGGGCGTGTTCCTGCGCCCCGAGACGTGGCGGAGCGAGGAGCTGACCGCGATGGGCGCCGGTGTGCGGCCGCAGCGCACCGCGGTCGAGCTCCCGGACTTCTGGCCGCTCACCCTGCTGCCCCGGCCGGAGGCTCCCGCAGAGCCAGTCGAACCCGCTCCCGACACCGCACCGGCCCAGCCCGCGCCGGAACCCGCCGCCCCGGCTCCGGAGCAGGGAACCCAGAGCGCACCCCGGCCGACCGGGCCGGCCGCGGACGCGCCGCCGACCGAGCAACCCGCTCCTCAACCGGCGGCAGCGCAGTCACCCGCGGCGCCACCGGTGGAGCAGGCGCCCGCACCGCAGCCGGCGGAGCAGCCGGCGGCCCCCGAGGCGGACCCGGCGGCGCGTACGGCGGCGGAGTCGGCCGGCACCGCGCCGAACGGCGCGGCCGCAGCCGCCCGGCGCTGCCTCGTGGCGCATGTCACCGCGCCAGGCGGCGGCGGGGCGGTCGACGTCGCCCCGGAATCCGCCGCGGCGGCCGACCCGGGAGCGGCTCCGGCGGAACGGCTCCCGGGGCACGGCGACGCGGCCCGGACGGACGCGGTCGCGCTGTGCGCGGAACGGCTCGGTGTTCCCGCCGAGCAGGTCGACGACCTCGTCGTCACGCTGGCCCCGCCGCCGCTGGTGGAGCAGGTGCTCGGCATGGTGCGGGTCGAGGGGGAGACCGAGAACGCAGGTACCGCCGCGGCCGCGGACCCGCCGGCCGGCACGGGGGCGGCGCGGTCCACCGGCGGGGCCGGCGGGGAACCGGGCCCGGGGACGCGCCTGCCCTGGTCCTGACGCACGGCCGCGGGGGATCCGCTCACGGCGGATCCCCCGCCCCGCTTCAGGGGCGCCGCGGCACCGGCGGCCGGACGGTGCCGGTGACCTCGCCGAGGCTGATCGCCGCGCCGCCCATGCCGCGGGCGGTCCCGGTCACGGTCACGGTGTCGCCGTCCGCCAGGTAGCCCCGCGAGGTCCCGTCGGCGAGCGCCACCGGCTCCGCGCCGTCCCCGGTGCGCCCCAGCAGCGACCCCCGCTGGTCCCGCCGCGCGCCGGACACCGCGCCCGACCCGTACAGGTCGCCGGTGCGCAGCGCCGCGCCGTTGGCGGTCAGGTGGGCGAGCAGCTGGTCCCCGGTCCAGTACAGCTCCGCGCACGGCGGCCGCGAGACGGCGGTGCCGTTCACCCGCAGCTCCAGGGTGACGTCCAGTCCCCAGTCCGCGTTGCGCCGCAGCCGCTCCGGCGGCGCCGGCCGCTGCGCGCGCCCCGCGCGGCGCGCCGCCCCCAGCGCGTCCAGCGGGACCACCCACGGCGACATCGAGGTGGCGAACGACATGCCCTGGAAGGGGCCGAGCGGCTCCTCCTCCCAGTCGAGGATGTCGCGGGCGGTCCAGTCGTTGAGCAGCACGACGCCGAAGACGTGTTCGGCGAACTCCGAGATCGGCGCCGGCCGGCCGAGCGACGTCCCGCAGCCCACCACGAACCCGAGCCCCGCCTCGACGTCCAGCCGCTCACTCGGTCCGAACAGCGGGGCGCCGCCGTCCGGCGCCCGGCGCTGCCCCACCGGGCGGGGGACGTCACTGCCCGAGAGCAGCACGGATCCGGCCCGGCCGTGCCGCCCCAGCGGCCGGTGCGGCCAGCCGGGGGGCAGCGGCTCCGGCTCCTGGACCTCCGGCCGGCGGGCGCGCTCGACGTCGGCCGCGTGCTCGGCGGAGGCGCGGAACACGGCGTAGTCGGCGACCTGGAACGGCGGCCGCAGGACGGCCGATTCGAGGGGGACGAGATGCGGGCCGGTGGCCGCACGTCCGCTCTCGGAGTGGAGCAGCCCGGCGACCTTCGCCCGTGCCGCGCGCCAGGCCGCGGGCCCGCGTGCCATGAAGGGGTTCAGGCTGTCCGCGGCGAACACGGGGTCGCCGGACACTCCGGCCAGGTCCAGGACGTGGTCGCCGACGCGCACCCCGACGCGCGGCGGCTCACCGGGGCGCTCGAAGACCCCGTAGGGGAGGTTGTCGGTGCCGAACCCGCCGTCCTCGGCGGGGGCAGCGCGGCCGCCGGTCACGTGGGCCCTCCCCTCGCCCGCCGCAGCGCCTGCGGGTCGACGCCGCTTCTGGCAGCACGCGGACCGGGGCTCCCGCCGCGTGCGGGCGGGAGCGGCGGCCGGTCCGCGGGCGGCCGGCCGGATCCTCGGAGCGGCGGTGCTGCGGGCGGGCGGTGCGGCATCTCAGGCGCCTCCGGTTCGGCGGACGGTGGTCGGGGGCGGCCGGCCCGACCAGCGCCGGTACCGGCCCGAGGCCGCCCCTACCCCGAATCGCGGGCTCGGCACCTGCCCAGCCGCTGGCGGGCCGCCCGGCGGTCGGACCGCTGGGGGAAGCCGTCCCGGACCGCCGGCGTCCCCGATCGTCGGGCAGAGGCGGCGCGACCGCCCGCGGACGCCGCGAAGGTGCCGAGGACACGGACGTGGCGGCCGCTCCTGACGCCCTCGCTGGCCGCGCTCCGCGGACTCCAACCGCTGCCCTGCGTTCCCAGGCGGGGGCACGGACCGGACCGCGCCCGGCGGCGCGCCGCCCCGAGCCTGCGCGCCGGGGCACGGCCCGGGCGCGGTCCGAACGCCCGTGGCCGGCCCCCGCGCGTATCGAGCACCTCCGCCTCGCCGGCCCGTCCCCGCAGGCCGCGCCGAGGTCGTGCCCGACCGGCGCACCGCGCGCCCCACCCGCATCGGGAGCGAGGAAGCCGCCGCGGGCGACGCCCGTCCGCCCGTTCCGATGCGGGATGACACACCGCAGCCGGCGGCGAAGGCGCCCGCGGCCGGGTCCGCCACGGCAGGGGGGCGGCCGTCCGGACGTCGAAGCCCGCGGGGCCGGAAAGGCCCTGTCCCGGCTCGTTCGGCGGACGCCGCGCACCATCGGACCCCGGCGCCGCCGGTCCGACGGCCGCGGCCGGGCCGCTCCGGAAGCACGTGGCGGGCGCCGACTACGAACCAACCACCGGATTCTCCGGGCCGGTCCCCGTACCCGCTGCGACCGGCGGCAGTACACCGGTGGAGGGGCGAACCCGGGCCTCGCGGTGCGGGGCCAGCCGGTCCGTGCTCCGGGCAGTGTTCCCCGCGGTCTCGCTCTTCGCACGCCATGCCGACGCGGCGAGTCCCGTGGCCGCACCGGCCGGATCGCCGGCGCCCGCCACCGGCCCCGCACCGGCCGTGCGAGCCGCGCATCAGCACCCGGGCCGCGGCACCACCGGCGCGGGCCGTGCGGGCCGGCGCCGCCCTCGCCGCCCGGCTACCCCGCCGCCCGTGCGAGCCTCCGGGCCCGTTGCCGGTCGGGGTCGGGCACCGGGGCGGCGGCGAGCAGGGCCCGGGTGTAGGGGTGGTCCGGTTCGCCGAGGACCCGCGACGCCGGGCCGGACTCCACGATCTCGCCGCCGCGCATCACCGCGACGCGGTCGGCCAGCAGTTCGACCACCGCGAGGTCGTGGCTGATGAACAGGCAGCCGAATCCGAGCCGCCGCTGGAGGTCGAGGAAGAGGTCGAGGATCTCGGCCTGCACGGACACGTCGAGCGCGCTCGTGGGCTCGTCGGCGATGAGCAGCCGGGGTTCGAGGGCCAGGGCGCGCGCGATACTCACCCGCTGCCGCTGCCCGCCGGACAGCTCGTGCGGATAGCGGTCGCGCATGCCCGCCCCCAGCGCCACGCTGTCCAGCAGCTCCGCGACCCGGCCGGCCAGCGCCCGGCCTCGGCACACCCGGTGCATACGCAGCGGCTCGGCGACGGAGTCACCGACGGTCATGCGCGGGTCCAGGGAGGAGGCAGGGTCCTGGAAGACGATGCTGAAGTCGCGGCGCAGCGGGCGGAGCCGGCGGGCCGGCAGGCCTGTGACGTCGCGCCCCGCTATGTGGACGGTGCCCGACGTCGGGTGCTGCAGGGCCGCGGCGCACCGCCCCACAGTGGACTTGCCGGACCCGGACTCCCCCACCAGGCCGAGGACCTCGCCGGGGTCGACCCGCAGCGAGACGCCCCTGACCGCCCGCACGGCGCCGTACTCGACCACCAGGTCGCGCAGCTCCAGGGCGGCCGGCGGGTCCGCTTGCGCACCGTCCCGCTCCGGTCCGGCCGCCGGGCGGGCCCGGTCGGGAGCCCGCCCGGCGGCGCGGCCGAGGTGCGGGACGGCCGCGAGCAGCCGGGCGGTGTAGGGGTGCCGGGGCTCGGTGAGGACCTGCCGCACGTCGCCCTGCTCCACGATCTCCCCCCGGTACATGACCACGACGCGGTCCGCGAGGTCCGCCACCACGCCCATGTCGTGCGTGATGAGCACGATGGCGGTGCGCAGCCGGTCCCGCAGGTCGCGCAGCAGGTCGAGGATCTCGGCCTGCACCGTGACGTCGAGCGCGGTGGTCGGCTCGTCCGCGATGAGCACCTTCGGGTCGCAGGCGACCGCCATGGCGATGACCACCCGCTGCCGCTGCCCGCCGGAAAGCTGGTGCGGGTAGGCGCGCAGCGCGCGCCGGGCGTCGGGGATCCCGACAAGCTCCAGCAGCTCCCGGGCCCGGTCGCGGGCGGCCGGACGGGTCATGCCGAGGTGCCGCCGCAGCACCTCGGCCAGCTGCCAGCCGACCGTGAACACCGGGTTCAGGGCGGTCATCGGCTCCTGGAAGACGACGGCGACATCGTTGCCGCGCACCGACCGCATCCGCCGCTCGTCCAGGTCGAGCAGCTCGCGGCCGTCCAGGGTGATCGACCCGTCGACCCGTCCCGTGCGCGGCAGCAGCCCGATCGAGGAGAGCGCGCTGACGCTCTTGCCGGACCCCGACTCCCCGACCACGGCGACCACCTCGGCCGGGCGGACGTCGAAGGTGATCCCGGAGGTGGCACGCACCTCGCCGCCTCCGGTGGCGAACCGGACGGAGACGTCGGTGAAGCGCAGCACCGGAGCGTCCGGTCCCGGCGCGGCGGCGCCGTCCCCCTCACTCGGGCGGGTCGTGGTCATCGCCGGACTCCCTTCGGGTCGAGGGCGTCGCGCAGGGCGTCGCCGAGCAGGTTGAAGGCGAGCGTGACCGCCACGATCACCAGCCCGGGGAACACCACCAGCCACGGCGCCTGGGCGAAGAACGGTTGGGCGCTGGACAGCATGACACCCAGCGACGGCGTGGGCGGCTGCACCCCCAGCCCCAGGAAGGACAGCATGGCCTCGCCGATGACAGCCGCCGGGATCCCCACGGTGACCTGGACCAGCAGCGCGTTGGCCGCGTTGGGCAGCACGTGCCGGGCGAGCACCGCGGCGTCGCCGGCGCCGGCGGCGATCGCGCCGTCCACGAAGCTCTCGGCTGACAGCCGCAGGGTCTCGGCGCGCATCACCCGGATCACGGTGGGGATCTGGGCGACTCCGACCGCGATCGCCGCGTTGAGCAGCGACGGTCCGAGGATGGCCGCCAGCCCGACGGCGAGCACCAGGAACGGGAACGCCAGGAGCACGTCGGTGAGCCGTGAGACGACCGGGTCGACCCAGCGCCGGTAGTAGCCGGCCAGCAACCCCAGCGGCACGGCGACGACCACCGCCAGCAGCACCGCGAGCGCCGCCACGGTGAGCGAGGAGCGCAGGCCGTAGAGCACCCGCGAGAGCTGGTCGCGGCCGAGCTCGTCGGTGCCGAGCGGAGCGGACGGCGCCGGCCGCCCCATGACCTGCTCGAAGTCCACGGCGGCCGGGTCCTGGGGTGCCAGCACCGGGGCCAGCAGCGCGGCGGCCGTGAAACCCGCTACCAGGACCAGGCCGGCGAGGCCGGCCGGATCCCGCAGCAGCCGCCGCACCGCCCGGCCCCGGACGGCCGGCAGCGGGCCACCGGCCACCGGCGCACCCGTCGCGTCCACGCTCATCGCGCACCTCTTTCCGCTCCGCGGCCGCTCGGGGCGGACCGCACGCGGATACGCGGGTCGACCACCGAGTAGAGGAGGTCCACCGCCAGGTTGACCAGGATGTATCCGGCGGCGGTCACCATGACCGCGGCCTGGATGACCGGGAAGTCACGGGTGAAGACCGACTCGACCATGAGCCGGCCGAAGCCCGGCAGCACGAAGATCTGCTCGGTGACCACCGCCCCGGAGATGAGTCCGCCGAGCTGCAGACCGAGGATGGTCAGCACGGTGATCAGGCTGTTGCGCAGCGCGTGCACCAGCACCACGCGGTGCGGCGGCATTCCCTTGGCGCGGGCGGTGCGGACGTAGTCGGCGCCGAGCACCTCGATCATGGAGGAGCGGGTCTGGCGCATGATGACCGCCGCCAGCCCGGTGCCGAGCACGGTCGCGGGCATCACCATGCTGGCGAGGTTGCCGGCCGGCGACTCGGTCAACGGTACGAACCCCGACGCCGGCAGCCACCCGAGGACGACCGCGAACAGCAGCACGCCCATCAGCCCCATCCAGAAGTTGGGAATCGACATACCCAGCAGGGCGGCGGAGTTGGCCGCCCAGTCGGCGGGCCGGCCCTGGCGCACGGCCGCCACCACCCCGGTGGCGATGCCGATCAGCGCGGCGACGAGCAGGCTGAGCGCGGCCAGCTCCAGGGTGACCGGGATCCGGGTCCAGATGGTGTCCGCGACCGGCAGCCCGGTGCGCACGGACTCGCCGAAGTCGAGTCGTGCCATCCGGGCCAGCCACAGCAGGTACTGGACCGGCAGCGGCTGGTCGAGGCCGAGGCGTTCGCGGATCCCGGCCACGGTCGCCGGGTCCGGATCGTCGCCCGCGAGCAGCAGGGCTGGATCTCCGGGCATGGCGCGGACGCCGGCGAAGACGACCACCGAGACGAGGAGCAGCGTGAGCACCGACTGCGCCAGCCGGCCGAGCAGGTAGCGTCCCATCGGTTCACCGCCCCTTCTGCTCTGCGCCCGCCATGGGCTTCCCAGCACCGGCCATGGGAGGGGCCGCCTTCCGTTCACTCGCCACCGGGGAGGCCACTCCCCGTTCACACGCCACCGGAGGCTCCTCCTCCCGTTCACTCGCCACGGGAGGCTCCCCCCGCCACGTAGCCCGCGGTGCGGATGCGGACGATCCCGTCGGGGTACACGGTCACGCCGGCGACATCGGCGTCGTGTGCGGCGTAGATGCGGTTGCGGTACAGGTAGATGACGCTGTTGAAGTCGCGCAGCCGCGGGACCAGGTCCGCGTAGCGCTCGGTACGGCGCTCCGGGTCGGTCTCGGCGGCGGCCGCGCGGATCAGCGCGTCGGTCTCCTCGGTGGAGTGGCCGCTGTAGTTCTGCGCGCCGCCGGTGAGGTAGAACTGCGCGATGTTGCCGTCGGGGTCGGGCCGGCCCGACCAGCCCGAGACGTAGGCCTCGAAGTCCCCGGCGCGGGCGGCGTCGATCGAGGACGCGAACTCGGTGGGCCGCAACCGCACCGAGAAGCCGGTCTCCGCCGCCATGGCCTGCACCACCTGGCCGAGCCGGAGGTTGATCGGATCGTTCGGGACCATCAGCTCCACCGGGACTGGAGTGGCGGCACCGGTCTGCGCGACGAGCTCCCGCGCCCGGTCGGGATCGAACGGCGGGCACTCCTGGGTGCTGTCGGTGGCGAAGGCGCTGCTCGGCGGGATCGGACCGCACGCCGGCTGGTAGAGGCCGCTGAACACGACCTCGTTGACGGTCGCCCGGTCCAGGGAGAGGGCGAACGCCTCACGCAGCCGCGCGTCCTCGGCGAGGGCTCCCTCGGCCGGGCGGGCCGGCTCGCCGACCCCGTCGGCGTTGGCGATGTTGACCGAGATGCCCATGTACTGGACGGACGGCTGGTTGAGCAGCACCAGGCCGTCCTCGTTGGACACGGTGGCGACGTCGTCGGGGCCCACCTCGGTCATGACGTCGAG
Source organism: Marinitenerispora sediminis (assembly GCF_003336425.1). Taxonomy (GTDB): domain Bacteria; phylum Actinomycetota; class Actinomycetes; order Streptosporangiales; family Streptosporangiaceae; genus Marinitenerispora; species Marinitenerispora sediminis. Next base: position 15,510 of record NZ_QEIO01000060.1, read on the forward strand.
CTGGCCGGAGCGGAGGTTGGCCAGCCGGATGGTGTCGTCGGGGATCGCCCGGTAGACGAGGCGGTCCAGCGGGACCTCGTCGGCGGCGTAGTAGTCGTCGCTGCGCTCCAGGACGATGCGGTCCTGGGCTACCCGCTCCACGAACCGGAACGGGCCGACGCACACCGGGTCCCGGCCGAAGTCGTCGCCCAGTTCGTCGAGCCGGGCGGGTGAGAGGATCATGCCGGCGCGGTCGGCGAGGACCGCGGCCAGCGGCGCGTAGGGCCGGGACAGCTCCAGCCGCACAGTGCGGGCGTCGACCGCCGCCACCCGCTCGACCGGTTCGAGTTCGGTGGAGCGGACCGATCCCGGGAGTTCGCGGTGCCGGTCCAGGCTGGTCTTCACCGCCGCCGCGTCGAACTCGGTGCCGTCGTTGAACCGCAGGCCCTCGCGCAGGGGGATGGTGACGGTCAGGCCGTCGGCGGAGATCTCGGGCAGCTCGGCGGCGAGCTGCGGCACGACCTCCAGGTCTGCGTCGGTGTCGTACAGCTTCTCGCACATGCCGGCGAACACTTGGCGGCCGACCAGGGTGCTGGCCAGCGTGGGGTCGAGCACGTCGGGCTCGCTCTCCAGGCCGATCACGAGCTCCCCGCCCCGCTCGACGGGCGCGGAGACGACGCTGCGCTCCTCGTCCGCCGCCCGTTGCGGGTCGACCAGCGGAGCGCAGCCGGTCGCGGCGGCCACCGCCAGCACCACCGCCAGGGCCGCCGCCGGCGCGCCGGCGCGCGGCCGCCCCCGGTTCCGGCGCCGCCCCGGTCTCCTCGTCGCGCGCGGCGACATCGGCACACGCCTCACGCCCGCATCACCCCCAGTGGCCCCGGAGACCGGCATGGCGCCGGGCCGGTGGCCGAGCTCACCCGTTCGGTGGTCCGGAACGCTACCGCGTGTTTGGGCTATGGCATACAGTGTTCACAAAAGTCATAAAAAGGTAACGTGGCACCAAAGACCCCATTCATCGCTCTGGCACCGCAGACCTGGAGGCTGTCCCCCCATGCCCAACTTCACCACCCGGCCGGAGCTCCGCGGCAACGTCGGCATGGTGGCGTCCACGCACTGGCTGGCCAGCGCCGCCGGGATGGCCGTCCTGGAGCGCGGCGGCAACGCCTTCGACGCCGCCGTGGCCACCGGGTTCACCCTCCAGGTGGTCGAGCCGCACCTCAACGGCCCCGGCGGTGAGGTGCCGATCATCTTCCAGGCCGCCGGAGGCAGCCCCACCGTGCTGTGCGGCCAGGGGCCGGCGCCGGCCGCCGCCACCCCGGAGGCGTTCACGGGGGTGGACCGGATCCCGGGCAGCGGGGTGCTGCCGGCCTGCGTCCCCGGCGCTTTCGACGCGTGGCTGCTGCTGCTGCGCGACCACGGCACGATGCCGCTGCGGGAGGTGCTGGCGGCCGCGATCCACTACGCGCGGCGCGGCTACCCGCTGGTCCCGCAGATCACCGCCAAGATCGACTCGGTGCGCGAGGTGTTCGCGACCCTGTGGCCGTCCTCCGCCGCGCTCTACCTGCGCGGCGGCGCCGCCCCGTCCGCCGACTCCCTGCAGACCAACCCGGCGCTGGCCGACACCTACCAGCGGATCGTGGACGAGGCGGAGCGCGCCGCGCGCACCCGCGAGGGCCAGATCGACGCCGCGCGGCGGTTCTGGCGGGAGGGCTTCGTCGCCGAGGCCATCGTCGACTTCCTCGCCGCCGAGATCCCCGACGGCACCGGGGCCGCGCACCGCGCCCTGCTCACCGGCGACGACCTCGCCGGCTGGCGGGCCCGCTACGAGGAACCGGTGAGCATCGACTACGCCGGCCACACCGTGCACAAGACCGGCCCGTGGGGCCAGGGGCCGGTGTTCCTCCAGCAGCTGCGGCTGGCCGAGGCACTGGGCACGCGCGGGGCCGACGTGCTGTCGGCGGAGTTCACGCACCTCGTCGCCGAGGCCGCCAAGCTCGCCTTCGCCGACCGCGAGGCCTGGTACGGCGACCCCGACTTCACCGACGTCCCGCTGGCGGCGCTGCTGTCCGCGGAGTACGCCGCGCAGCGGGCCGCCCTGGTGGACGGGCACGCCTCGCTCGACCTGCGGCCGGGGTCCCCGGACGGGCGCGACCCGTACCTGCCCGAGCTGCGGCCGGTCGGCAGCACCGAGCTGGACGCCCGCACCGGGGGCGAGCCCACGGTGGACCGCGCCGGCGAGCAGCGCGGCGACACCTGCCACCTCGACATCGTGGACGCGCACGGCAACATGGTCTCGGCCACGCCGAGCGGCGGCTGGCTGGCGAGCTCGCCCGTGATCCCGGCCCTGGGGTTCCCGCTGGGTACGCGGGGGCAGATGTTCTGGCTGGACCCCGCCAGCCCCAGCGTGGTGGCGCCGGGCAAGCGCCCGCGCACCACCCTGACCCCGACGCTGGTGACCCGCGGCGACGAGGCCGTCATCGCCCTGGGCACCCCGGGCGGCGACCAGCAGGACCAGTGGTCGCTCACCTACTTCCTGCGCCTCGTGCACGGCGGGATGAACCTGCAGGAGGCCGTCGACGCGCCGATGTTCCACACAAACGCGTTCCCCAGCTCCTTCCACCCCCGCGAGACCGCGCTTGGCGAGCTCGTGGTCGAGGACCGGATCGGCGCGGAGGCCGTGGCAGAACTGCGCCGGCGCGGCCACCGGGTCGTGGTCTCGGAGGCGTGGTCGCTGGGACGGCTCTCGGCGGTCGCCCGGGACCCCGAGTCGGGGGTGCTGCGGGCCGCCGCCAACCCGCGCGGGATGCAGGGTTACGCCGTCGGGCGGTAGCGGTCCGGACCTCGGACGGCCGGGGCGGGCCCGGTCCGGCCGTCCGACGACGGGCCCCGGCACCCCGAAATACCCGACGAAGACCGCGATCAGTGGCGTATCACCCGCATTCGCCACACAAATCGACATTCTTCGCAAATCACTGCTTCCGCAGCGCCGTCGTCCGCACAGGAGCTCCGGACGCCCGGAGACCCGTCCGCCAGCGGACGGCCTCGCGACCCCCACGGGAGGCACCGCACGGGACGCTGACCAGGAGGTGGCGCGGACACGGCCGGTGAGCCGCCGTACTCCGTGAGCGAGGGAAATCGTGGTGGTTTTGCGGCAATAAACCGCCATTTCGTGCTGTATCGAGCCAGATACCCGGATGTAGCTGGTTCTCGATACTCCCCTTGCCAAAAGAACCGCTCGCTGCTTATCTTGACGCGAAAGAAATCGCCGTTCCATTCTCCAGGACGCCGCGCGATAACCGAATAGCCCCACGCAGGGCCGTGTTCACTGACACCCCCTCCCTCAGTGAGGCACCCTGCTCCCCTCTCCTGCCGAGCCGGCCATCCCCTCCCGGTCGGCCCGGGCCAGGAGACAGAGGGGGCCACGCCGGCGCGGCGCGGCCCCCTCGCCCGTCATCCGGCGCTCCGGCGCCCTTCCGCGGTGCCAGCCGGCCGCCGGCGCCCCGAGCCCGGCCATGCGCCGGAGCGCACCAGCCGCCAAGCGTCCGGGAGCTGCCCGGCGGGGTGCCCGGCCGCTCCCCGGCCGGATCGGCCGAGCGGGGCAGCGATCAGCGCGGATCCGCACAACACGCACCCCGGGGGCCGCGCGGACCCGCACGGCGGTCAGCACCCCGGCGGTGACATGGAGTCGCGGCGAGTGCTCGGGGCCGCCGCCGGACGCCCTGCGGCGCGCCGGCGGCCGGCGCCGCTCAGTCGGCGATGCGGACCCGCACCACGCCGGCCATCCGGTCCGTGCGGACCTCGGTCACCTTGACCACGTCGCCGGAGCGCGGGGCCTCCAGCATCATGCCGTCGCCCAGGTAGATCGCCACGTGCGAGATGTAGTCGGGGGCGGTCGGGTCGGTCCGCCAGAAGATCAGGTCGCCGCGCCGGGCGTCGGCGAAGTCGACGTGCTCGCCGGCCCACCACTGGTCGTGCGTCACCCGCGGCACCGCGACCCCGGCCTCGGCGAACGCCCACTGCACGAGACCCGAGCAGTCGAAGGAGTCCGGGCCCTCGGCACCCCACACGTAGGGCAGGCCGAGCCGGGACTCCGCGGCGGCGATCATCTCCTCGATGGCGGAGTCGGCGACCGGGTCGCCCTCGGCGTCGCTGGGCCGCGGCTCCGGATCCTCGGCGAGCAGCTGGAGGCCCGCGTCGTCGCCGAGGACCTCCTGGAGCCGGTCGCGCAGCTCCCAGAGGTCGGCGTCGGGCGCGGAGATGATGACGCCGTTGCCGCGCGGGAAGCCGAGCTCCCGCGCCGCCGAACGCGAGACGAGGCCGTCGATGCCGGCCACCCCGGAGGTGGCGTGCGTCCACACCTCCTTGTCCACCTCGCCGCGGCCGCCGGCCACCGTGACGGTGCTGCCCACGTCGAGGTCGCGCTGCTTGCCGACGTCGTTGGACAGCGCGATGCGCCCCTCGGCGACCCCCTGCCAGATCTCGTCGGAGCGCGCCGAGGGCGCCGGAGCGTAGTTGCGGAACGTCGAGGGGTCCACGCCGAGCACCGACGTGGGCTCGCCGTCGATGGTGACCCGGGCCGCGTCGACGACCTCCACGGCCGCCACCCCGTCGAGGTCCGCGATGCGCTGGAGGGTGCGCCGCGGCAGCGTGGTGGGCGCCACCGCGAAGTACTCCCGCGAGAGCGCCGCGCGGAACGGCGCGACGTCGACGTCGCCGGAGAGCGCATCCGGGTCGGCGACCTCGGGGGAGGCGCCGTCTCCGGGCGACTCGCCGGAGGGCCGGGCGGACGGCCCCTGGTGGGAGACCGGCGGCCGGTCCGCCACCCGGGGGGTGGGGTCCGCCCAGGCGGGGCCCGCCCCCAGCGCTCCGAACGCCACCGCGACGACCATGGACGTACCGCACGCCGTCAGACGATGCCGCACCGCCTACCTCACCTTCGCCGGACCGGAGTCGACCGGGTACCAGCATCGGGGCAAAGCCCCCGTGTTTCAAGCGAACCCGGCGTTAACAGCCAACAATTGGCGGACGTCGGGCGCACCGGCCAGCACCGTCAGGCGTCGGCGTAGCAGCGCACCACGGAGATGTCCAGCGGGAACCGCACCTCCGTGCTCTCGAACAGCAGCCGGCGGGTCTCCTCCGCGGACGCGGTCAGCACCTCCACGGCGGCGGCGGCGAGCGAGCAGGGGACGTGCAGGACCAGCTCGTCGTGCTGGAAGAACACGAGCTGCGGGGCTCCGTGGGCGGTGTCGAGCTCGCGGAGCCGGCGCCGGACCGCCGCCATGAACACCAGCGCCCACTCCGCCGCGGTGGCCTGGATGACGAAGTTGCGGGTGAACCGGCCGCGCTCGCGCGCCAGCCGGGCGCCGTCCGGGGTACCGCCGGCGGCGGGGGCGGTCTCGGCCGCGGGGTCGCCGTAGACGATGCGCCGCCACGTCGGCGAGGGCGGCGGGCAGGTGCGTCCCAGCCACGACCGGACCAGCTCCCCCTGCTCGCCGGCGCGGGCGGCGGCGTCCACGTAGGCCAGGGCCGTCGGGAAGTTGCGCCGCATGGTGCGCAGCAGCGGGGCGGCGTCGCCCGAGGTCTGGCCGTACATGGCGGCCAGCAGCCCGATCTTGGCGCGTTCGCGGTCGCCGTTGAAGAGGGGCGCCAGTCTCGCGTAGAGGTCCTCGCTGCCGGCCGCCGCGGCGAGCGCGCGGTCGCCGGAGACCGCGGCGAGGATGCGCGGCTCCAGCTGGCCGGCGTCGGCGGTGACCAGGGTCCAGTCGGGGTCGGCGCGGACCGCGCGCCGCACCACCTTGGGGATCTGCAGCGCGCCGCCGCCGCGCGTCGCCCACCGGCCCGAGACCACGCCACCGACCACGTAGTCGGGCCGGAACCGGCCGTGCCGCACCCAGGTGTCCAGCCAGGCCCAGCCGTGCGCCGAGTGCAGCCGGGCGAGCTCCTTGTAGCGGAGCAGCAGCGGCACCACCGCGTGGTCCACCTGCCGTAGGTCGTGCGAGCGGGTGGAGGGGACCGGATGCCCGATCGCGGCGAACGCCTTCATGAGCTGCGGCGGGGAGTCGGGGTTGACCGGCCGCCCGAACTCGGCGGAGATCCGCTCGGCGAGGTCGGCGAGCACTGGCGGCCGCATGCCGCCGGGCGGCCGCGCGCCCAGCTGCTCGCTGAGCAGCTGGTCGTGGACGTCCATCCGCCACGGGATGCCGTCGTGGGCCATCTCGATCGCCGCGAGCGCGCCGGCGGACTCCACCGCGGCGAGCAGCGCGAACCGGTCGGGGGCGGGGAGCTCGGCGATGCGGCGCTGCTGGTCGGCGTGCACCTCGACGAGCGCGGTGAGCCGGTCGACGTCGGGCGGCAGCGTGCTGCGGTCGGGCTCGAACAGCGCCTCCTGGACGTCGATCCCGGCCGAGGTCTGGGGCGCCGCGAGGTCGGCCGGGACATCGCGGCCGTGCAGCCGCGCCCACGCGGCCCCCAGCGACCGCGCCTCGCCGAACCGGCCGTGGTAGCCGAGCAGCAGCGCCTCGACGAGGGTGACGTCGTGGCAGCGGCTGATGCGCAGGGCGTGCTCGATCAGCGGCGGGTAGACCTCGTCGGTGGCCGCCCAGATCCACCGGGGCGGCTCGGCGGAGTGCTTCTCGTAGTCGGCCACCGCGCCGGCGAGGTCGCTGACCCGCCAGAGGCTGCCCTGGGACACGCCGTCAGCCCCGAGTTCACGGAGCCGCCCCCCGCCCTCTCCGTCGGAGACCACAGCGATGCGCATACCACCAGTGTGCCCGTGCACAGTGACAAAACGCCTGTTCACCGCGCAAGGTCAGCCGAAACGCCGGGGCGTCCGCCGGAACCGCGCGGCTGACCGGAGGGGGTGTCAGCCGCCGACCGTGTCGAGGCGCACCGGGTTGGCGAGCGGCTCGCCCGCGGCCCACCGCCGCAGCTGCTCGTCGACGAACCGCCGGGCGCGCGGGTAGAACGTCGCCGAGCCGCCGGCGACATGCGGCGTCACGAACACGCCGGGGGCCGTCCAGAGCGGATGGTCGGCGGGCAGCGGCTCGGGGTCGGTGACGTCCAGTGCCGCGCGGATCCGGCCCTTCTCGGCGAGCAGGGCGCCGGTGTCGAGCACGGGGCCGCGACCGACGTTGACCACCAGGGCGTCGTCGCGGAGCAGGGCGAGCTCCGTGGCCCCGATGAGGCCCGTCGTCTCGGGCGTGTGCGGCGCGACGACCACCACGATGTCGGCCTCGGGGAGCAGGCCGTGCAGGTCGGCGATGCCGTGCACCTCTTGGTCGGGGCGCGGCCGGCGGGCCACTCGGACGGCTTCGGCCTCGAAGGGGCGCAGCCGGTCCTCGATCGCCGCGCCGATGCTGCCGTAGCCGACGATGAGCACCCGCGCGTCGGCCAGCGAGCGGGTGTAGTGCGGCCGCCACACCCGGCGGCGCTGGTCGTCGGCCCACCGGGGCAGTTCCCGCTGGGCGGCGAGGATCAGCGCCAGGGCGTGCTCGGCGGTGCTGGCGTCGTGCAGTCCGCGGCCGTTGTGCAGCGCCGCGCCGTCGGGAAGCACGTCGAGTACGTGCTCGTATCCGGCGGTGAGGAGCTGGGCGGCCCGCAGCCGCGGCATCCGGGGCAGCAGGTCGGCGGCGTGCCGGCGCCCGTAGGGGAGCACGTACAGCACCACGTCGGACAGGTCTCCGGGCGGCGGCGCGTCACCGTCGTAGACGTCCACGCGCAGTCCGGCCGGGGCGTTCGCCCGGTTCTGCTCCCACGGTACGAGCACCCGTCCGTCCACGCCGCCCCCGTTTCGCCCAACGTCGTCGCCGGTCCCCGGCCGGCACGAACCTACCAGCCGCTCCGCGGCGCGCCCCGGCCCCGGGTCGCGGATCGGGTGAGGAGCGGGCGTTTCGGGGCAAGGGTCAGCTGGCGGCCGGAGGGTCCGGCCCGCTCCGCGGAGGTGCGCCATCCTCGTCATCACCACTTCTCAGGCCGGGGGCGTGGCCGGCGACCGGCTGGCGGAGGTCGCCGCCGAACTCGGGCCCGACGCCGAGGTGGCGCGGTGCTCCGACCCCGCCGGCCTCGACGCCGCGCTGGACCGCGGCCACGAGATGCTCGTCGTCGCGGGCGGCGACGGCACGCTGCACACCGTCGCCGGTGCGCTGTACCGGCGCGGTGAGCTGGCCAGCCGCACGGTGGGGCTGGTCCCGATGGGCACCGGCAACGACTTCGCGCGCGGGACCGGCATCCCGCTGCAGCCGGTGGCGGCCGCCCGCGCGCTGCGCGCGGGCACGGCGCGCCCGCTCGACCTCATCGTGGACGACACCGGTGTGGTCACCGTGAACGCGGTGCACATGGGCGTGGGGGCCGACTCCACCCGGGCGGCGTCGCGGCTGAAGCGCTGGCTGGGCCCGGCGAGCTTCCCGGTGGGCGGCCTCATCGCCGGATGGGCCGCGCGCGGGTACCGGCTGCGGGTCGAGGCCGACGGCGAGGTCGTCATCGGGCCCGAGCACCGGGTGCTGCTGGTCGGCCTCGCCAACGGGCCGCGCGTCGGCGGCGGCCACGCGATCCTGGACCCCGACGCCCGTCCCGACGACGGCCGCATCCGCCTGGTGGTGTCCCGGTCCCGCGGCCCGGCGGCCCGCCTCATGCACGCCGTCCGGCTGCACCGCGGGACGCACCCGATGGAGCTGGACCTGCACCGCCGCAGCGCCGCGGTGGTGCGGGTGAGCGGCGAGCCGTGCTCGGCCACCTCCGACGGGGAGATCGAGGACGGCATCGTCGACCGCACCTGGCGGGTGCTGCCGGGCGCCTGGAACTTCGTGCTGCCGGATCAGCCCGACCGGACGAGTTCGTAGCAGGCGATCGCGGCGGCGGCCGTGACGTTGAGGGAGTCCACGTCGCGGTCGGCCATGGGCACCCGGACCCGGGCGTCGGCCTGGTCCAGCCACCGGGCCGACAAGCCCTCGCCCTCGGTCCCGAGCAGCAGGGCGTGGCGGTCGCCGGGGCCGGCGCCGGCGAGCGCGTCGGCGAGCGGGACCGAGCCCGGGGCCGGTGTGAGCGCGAGCAGCCTGAACCCCAGGTCGCGCAGCGTCGACAGGCCGCCGTACCAGTCGGTCAGCCGGGTGTAGGGCAGGGTGAACACCGCCCCCATGGACACCCGCACCGCCCGGCGGTACAGCGGGTCGGCGCAGCGCGGGGCGAGGACGACCGCGTCGATCCCCAGGCCGGCGGCACTGCGGAAGATGGCGCCGACGTTGGTGTGGTCGACGATGTCCTCCAGCACCACGACGCGGCGCGCGCCGGCCAGCACGGTGTCGAGGTCGGGCAGCGGGGTGCGGTGGAAGGACCCCAGGACGCCGCGGTGCAGGTCGAAGCCGACCAGCCGCTCGGCCACGGCCTCGGGGACCACGTAGACCGGGACGGCGGCGAGGTCGCCGGCGAGGTCGGACAGGAGGTCGCGCCGGCGCTCGGTGAGCAGCACGGAGCGCGGGCGGTAGCCGGCGTGCAGGGCGCGGCGGACGACCTTCTCGCCCTCGGCCATGAACAGTCCGTGCTCGGCCTCCAGGCTCCTGCGCAGGTTGACGTCGCGCAGCCGCAGGTAGTCGGCCAGCCGGGCGTCCGCCGCGTCGGCGATCTCGATGACGTTCACAGCGGTTCAGTATGTCCGGTGGCCGGCACCGCCGCGCTACTCCAGCGGATCGGTGAGCGACTCGAGCCGCTGCCAGCGGGCCTCCTGGCAGGAGCCCTGCCGGTTGAGCTCGGTCTCGACCCGCGTGCCGTTCCACGTCCCGGTGACGGTGGCGCTCTGGCCTCCGTAGGTCGTCTCGGTGCAGATGGCCCCGGGCGCGACCTCCTCGAACGGGTCGGCGGCGTCCTCCTGCTCCGCGTCGCGGGCGAGGTCCGCGCAGACCACGGGGTCGGTGGCGGCGTCGCCGGTGCAGGTGAGCTCCTGCTCGTACACCTCGTCGCCGGTGTCCACCACGATGCGCAGCGACCCGATGGGGCCCGTCGGCAGCCCGTTCATCGCGCTCATGCTCCGCACGTCCTCCAGGGGCGGACCCGCCACCGACAGCGACACCAGGGAGGCGCCGACGACCGCGACGTAGCCCACGGCTCCGCCGAAGCAGAGCGTCCCGAGGACCGCGGTGCCGATAGAGCCGGAGGATTCCCGGCGGGGGTTCAGCTTGAGCATGGCCGCCACTCTAGAAGTCGACGAACTACGACGAACTACACGGATTTCCCCGAAGCCGCACGGAACCGTCGTCCCGGTGCCGGCCGAACGCCGCGCGATCCCCCTGTACGCGCGAGCCGGTCTGCATCCTAGCCGCGATCCCGCGGCGGGATCATCTCGCCGAAAATGTTCGATCACGGTTCGTATCAACGCGTACGTGAAACCGTTACCGGACGTCCGCCATCTCCGGCATCCAGCCGCCGTTACCGCCGGTCGCGGCATGCGCCCCGGAGGCATCGCCCCGAAAGATCACGATTAGGAGTCGAATGCACACAGGATGGGTCCGCCCGAAACCCCGACCGGCCCTGTCCGGAATACCACTCATGCCATAACTCGCCCCTTTCATCCGCATCCCGGGTTGAGTACCGTTCCGTCCCACACCGTCGGCACCGACCCCGTGAGGAAGCCTTGGGACGCCACCGCGGAACCCCTCCCGAAGACGCTCCTGACTCCCCCCGCCCCGACCGGGTACGGCGCCGCCGCGGCCGGAGGAGGGCGTTCGCCGCACTGAGCGCCGCCTGCGCGATCCTGCTCGCGCTGGCCCTGGGCGGCTGGCTGCTGTTCGAGCGCCAGGGCGGCTGCGGCGGCCAGGAGATCCCGCTCTCGGTCGCGGCCGCCCCCGAGCTCGCCCCCGCGCTCACCGAACTCGCGGACGCCTTCAACGACGAGCGGCACGCGGTCGACGGCCGGTGCGTCCGGGTCGAGGTGCGGGGAGCGGACCCGGCCGACGTCGCCTACGCCGCCATCGGAGCCGACCCGGCGGGCGGCGGTGCCGACTCCGATGTCTGGATCCCGGACTCCTCCCTGTGGCAGAAGATCGTCCAGCGCGACGCGGCGGAGACGACGCTCACCGGCACGGGCACGTCGGTGGCGAGGACACCGCTGCTGGTGGCGCAGCGGCCCGGCGGCACCGACTCCGCCTCCCAGGGCGAGCGGACGCCGTCCTGGGAGACCCTGCTGCCGACCGCCGCGCCCGGCGCGGAGAGCGCGGGCGTGCAGGTCATCGACCCCCTGCGCAGCTCGTCGGGCCTGGCCGCGCTCGCCCTCGTGCACGGGGCCATCGGCGGCGGCGACACCACGAGCCCCGAACTCGTCGCCGCCCTGCAGAACCTGCAGCGGGACGTCTCGGCCGACGAGGCGTCCGCCTTCGAGGCGCTGCGGGACGGCAGCGCTCAGCTCGTGGTGCTCTCCGAGCAGGCGGCGCTGCGCTACAACACCGACCACCCCGACGCGCCGGCCCGCGTCGGCTACCCCGAGGACGGCACCTACACGCTCGACTATCCCTACCTGCTGCGTACCGACGACGCGCTCGCCGTCCGGGCGGCTGAGGCCTTCCGCGGACAGCTCGTCCGGCAGGAGGCGCAGGCCGTCGTCCGCGCCGCGGGCTTCCGCTCGGCGGACGGCACCGCGGACGCCTCCGCGCTGGACGGCGCGGCCGGCTTCCGGCTCACCCCGCCGGACGACCTGCCGACGCCCAGCGACGGTTCGGTGACCTCCCTGCTGCGGGCGTGGAACCAGCTGCAGATGAACAGCCGGATGCTCGCGGTGCTGGACATCTCCGGATCGATGGCCCAGGCGGTGCCGGGGACCGGGCTCACGCGGATGCAGGTCACCACGCAGGCCGCGAGCCAGGGTCTCGGCATGTTCCCCCGCGACGCCGAGATCGGCCTGTGGGAGTTCTCCGTGCGGATCGACGGCGACCGCGACCACCGCGAGGTCGTGCCGATCCGCCCCCTCGGCGAGGAGGTCGACGGCGGCACCCACCAGGAGGTGCTCGGCTCCGCGCTGGCGGGCATCCGGCCCGAGCCCGACGGGGACACCGGCCTGTACGACACGATCCTGGCCGCCTACCGCGAGATGACCGACTCCTACCGGGGCGACCGGGTGAACACGATCCTGGTGCTCACCGACGGCAGCAACGACGACGACCGCAGCGTCTCACTGGACGAGCTGCTGGAGGAGCTCCGGGACGCCTACGACCCGGACCGCCCGGTCAGCGTCATCTCCATCGCCTTCGGTCCCGACGCCGACCCCGAGCCGCTGCGCCAGGTGGCCGACGCCACGCACGGCGCCGCCTACGCCACCGACGACCCGACCGAGATCGGCGACATCTTCCTGGAGTCCTTCGCGCTGCGGGTCGCCGAGGACGAGTGAGCGTGCGCCCCGTGGCCACACCTGGCCGCGGGGCGCCGGACGCCGTTCGCGGTGGCCATGCAGATCGGGCAGACCGCACTTCCCTCCCCCACACGATGACACCCGGGTACACCTATGGACTTACCGGGCGTCTTCGCGTACTCAGGGTGGTCAGAGCACCCTGCACCTGCGAACGCTGGGAGGTGGCCCTGGTGGCCAACGCGTGGATGCCCGGCGCCGGACGAGTCCGCCGCGCCACTCCCGGGTCCGCCCTCTACGGAGGCGCGCCCCGGGCCGTCTGGCAAACGACCGAATCCGATCCCGGCGCCCTGTCGGCGCGGGCCGTCGCCCAGCGCCTGGCCAGTGACGGGCGCAACGCCCACCTGGTGTGGAACCCGCTCAGCGGCGAGGTCGTCCAGTTGCTGCCCGCCACCGTCGCCGCCGCCGGCCAGCTGGGGTGCTCCGACGCGGTCGACCGCGCGCGCGAGGGCCGCGCCTGCCTCCTGGTCCTGGTGGTCGGCCGCGCGTCGCACCCGGTCACCGACGGCCGGATGGCCGGGTTGGCCGCGATCCTGGAGTGGCTCGACTCCTGGGGCGTCGAGCGCCGCTGGCCCGCCGGGCCGCCGCCCGAGGCGGCGTCCGCCTACGGCTCCGCGGGCAGCGTCCGCGCGTGGGCCCAGGGCGGGCACTTCGGGCACTCCCAGGTGCCGGCGAGCCGCGCCGTCGGGCCGGGTGCGGTCGACGTCCGGCGGATGCTCGGGATGGAGATCCCGGCCCAGCGCACGATCCCCCAGGCGCCCCGCGCTCCGGAGCCGCCGGAAGGCGACTCGGACCCGACCGGGAACGGGACCCGGCCGCACGCCGCCACCGCCTCGTGACCGGCCCGCACGGCGCGGGTGCGGACAGCCACCGGAACCGGACCCCTGGTTATCCACCACCCGAAAACCCCTTAGTCTGTCGGCCATGGGTGGATCGATCGAGCCTGGCTGGTACGCGGACCCACGGGGCGAGGATGGGCAGCTGCGCTGGTGGAACGGCGAAGCGTGGACGGAGCACGTCCGCTCGCTCGCCGAACTCCGCGGGGAATCAGGGCAACGCTCGGCCGCGTCCGCCGACGACGAGGCCACCAGCGACCTGACCGGCGCGGCGGGCGGGCCGGCGGACCGCTCCGGTGACGGGGCCGCGGAGGCCACCATGGACCTCGGCGCGCTCGGCGGCACCGCTGCGGGCACCGGCTCCGCCATGCGCGCCGATCCGCCCGCCCGGCCGGTCGAGCCCGTGGACGAGGCCCTGTCCACCATGCGCATCGACCCCGACGACCGCCCGCACCGCCCCGTCGACCCCGTGGACGACGCGCCCGCGACCATGCGCATCGATCCGCCGAGCCGCCCGCGTCCGGCGTCCCCCGACGCCGGGCTCGAACCCTCCACCATGCGCATCGACCCGCCGAGTCGGCCCCAGGACGCCCGCTCCGCCGACGTGGACGAGGACGAGGACGACCCGACCGCCGACCTCAGCGGCATGCGGCGGCCGGCGATCGACGACGAGGAGGAGAGCGACCCCACGCGCGACCTCACCGGCGAGTCGGCCGCCGAAGCCGCGCCCCGGACCGCGGTCTTCAACCCCGGCGACCCGCTGTTCACGGCGACTGCCGCGGCCGGCTCCGCACCGCCCGAGGAGCCCAAGAAGGGCGGCTTCAAGCTCAACAAGTTCCTCGGCAACCTGAAGGAGGGGCTGCAGGACTACCGCTCCGAACTCGCCGAGGAACGCAAGACGCGCCAGGAGGAGCAGCGGCGCAAGGCCGAGGAGGAGGCCAAGCGCCGGGCCGAGCAGCAGGCCAAGGAGGAGGAGCGTCGCCGCGAGCAGGCGGCCTCCGGAGCCCCGGCCGCGGCGGCCCCGGGCGCTCCCCCCGCCGCCTCCGATCAGGCGGCCGGCGGCGGCCCGGCCGCGGCCCCGGAGGCGGGTCCGCCGGCCCCCGCAACCCCGGAGGCCGGCGCATCCGGCGCCGCCTCCGCGGCACCCCCGCAGCATTCGGGAACGGGCGGTCAGGCCCCCTGGCCGCACCAGCGGCCGGG
>NZ_QEIO01000007.1 GCF_003336425.1 Marinitenerispora sediminis
GTCCGCGTCGTCGGACGCGGCGGCTTCCGCGTGCGCCATGTCGCCTGGTCCGTGCGGGAGGGCCCGCGACTCCCCGTCCGCGTCGTCGGACGCGGCGGCCTCCGCGTGCGCCATGGCATCCCTCCCGTGCCCGATCGGCGACTCCCCGCTCATCCCACCGGGTGCGCGGCCACCGCCCGTGCCATGCTGGCGCCATGCGCGAGGTCGACGTCGCCGTGGTGGGTGCGGGTGCCGCCGGACTGTCCCTTACCCACCGCCTGGCCGCGGCGAACGCCGCCTCCGGTCACCCCCTTACCATCGCGCTGCTGGAGCCGCCTCCCGGACCCGGCACCCCGCCGGAGCGGACATGGTGCTTCTGGGAGCGCGGGCCCGGCCCGTGGGATCCGATCGTCGCGGCGCGGTGGGAGCACCTGGAGGTCGTCGAGCCCGACGGCACCCGGCACCGCGCTTCCGCCGAGCCACTGACGTACAAGATGCTGCGCTCACGCGACGTCGACCGGCACGTCCGCGGCGCGCTCCGCGAGCGGGAGCAGCTGACCGCGACGGTCACCGCGATCGAGGACGGCCCGGAGCGCGCCGTGCTGCGGATGAGGGACCCGGCCGGCGCGGAATCGGAGCTGGCCGCCCGATGGGTGTTCGACTCCCGCCCCCTCGCGCGGGCGCCGGCCGACGCGACGGCCCTGCTCCAGCACTTCCGCGGCTGGTTCGTCCGCACATCCGGCGACGCGTTCACCCCGGACACCGCCTGCCTGATGGACCTGCGCACACCCCAGCCGCGCCGCGGGGTGAGCTTCGGCTACCTGCTGCCGCTCTCGGCGCGGGAGGCGCTGGTCGAGTACACGGAGTTCACCCGCGCGGCCCTCGACGACGCCGGCTACACGGCCGCGCTGCGCGACTACACCGGCCGCTGCCTCGACCTCGGCCCCTTCACCGTCACGGCCGTCGAACAGGGGGCGATCCCGATGACCGACGGCCGCTGGCACACCCGGGCCGGCCGCCGCGTCTTCCGCATCGGCACCTCCGGCGGCGCCACCCGCCCCGCCACCGGATACACGTTCAGCGGCATCCAACGCCAGGCCACCGCGATCACCACCGCCCTGCACCACGGCCGCACCCCGGTCCCCCCGGTGCCGCACCGCCCACGCCACCTCGCGATGGACGCCGTCCTGCTGCGCGCACTCGACACCGGAAGACTCGACGGAGCCGACTTCTTCGCCCGCCTCTTCCGCCGCAACGGACTCCCCGGCGTCCTCGACTTCCTCGACGGCCGCAGCGGCCTCACCCGCGAACTGGCCCTGGGAGCGACAACCCCGGTCGGACCGATGGCCCTGACGACACTCGAACACGCATGGCGGAGGGGACTCAGACGACGCCGGGGGTGAGGGGCATCCGGATGAAGTGGGCTTTAGGGGGCCTCCCAGCAGATGGGCAGCCCAACCGCCGCCGGATCCTGACGATCGAGGCGGTTTATCCCTGGCAATCGGCGTAGCCGTCCGCCGAGTATTTCCGAGCATCTTCACGGAAACGTGTTGTCAGGATACACAGAGTAGCGCTTCCATGGACCCCGACCAGCCGCACCGGGCGGCTGGTCGGGCGGAAAGGCGACGCGGATGCGTCGATCAGGGCATGGGTGTGTGGTTCCTTGCCTCCGGCAGGGACACGCTGACCGGAAGGTCTGGGGCGAGCCTGGTCGTCCAGCCTTGTCGGGGGGCCCATGGCGATGGGGCCCGGCGTTTCAGCGCGAGACACGCGCCGACATGTGCCGGTTCTAGTTGTGGGAGGCGCCCGATGAGGACGATCGCGCGCCCACGACCCCGGGGAAACAGCCACACTCGCGTTCATCATGACGAACGACCGAGGCGAGTCGATGGCAGCGGCGCCCGCCCTTCCACCCGGAAGCTCCAGTCGGCGGGCTGGCGAACCATGCCGAATTCCGGTCCACCGGTAGGTGCAGGAGCGGACGCTGTCGGCCCCGCCCAGCGGTTGTACGCGGCGTTGCGCTCGCACGGCGTGCACCGGATCTATGGAGCGGTGCACGTGTCGGTGTCGGTGCTGTCGCTGCCGAGCGGGATTACGGTGTGGTGCCGGAGCGGGGTCTTCGAGTGGAGTAGCGTCGGCGGCGGTAGGACGGTGGTTCCGGCGGCGGATGTTCAGGAGGTGGTGCGTTTGCTGTTGGCGACGCTGCACACGTGAGGGCGTGGAGTGTATGTCGGCGGTTAAGGGTTTCGCGTCTTTCAAGGAAGTATGGAAAGGTCTGGGTTGGATGCTTGGGGACCTCTAGTGGTCAGAAAATCCCCGGGAGGTTCTTAAGCATGAATTGGGCACAGGGGTATGAAATTCCCCGTCTTGCAGCTCGGCGAATGGGTTCGTGCTCACGAAACCGCTGGTCGAGTGCCGTGGCAGCCGCCCTCCGGGGCGGCTGAGGATCGCAACTCGCAGGCCAACAGCGGTCCCGGACTGTCCGACCAGGTGGCAGCCGCCCTCCGGGGCGGCTGAGGATCGCAACCCATCAGGAACTCGCGGCTCTCCTTGCGAGCACTCGGTGGCAGCCGCCCTCCGGGGCGGCTGAGGATCGCAACCACCAGGGAGAAGTCGGTGTAGTGCGCGTTGAGGGGTGGCAGCCGCCCTCCGGGGTGGCTGAGGATCGCAACGCCGGCGGGGCCAGGTGGACCGGACGGCCCCGGCGGTGGCAGCCGCCCTCCGGGGCGGCTGAGGATCGCAACACTGCTCGATCTGGTTGGTTGCCGTCCGGCACCCGAGTGGCAGCCGCCCTCCGGGGCGGCTGAGGATCGCAACTCAAGAAGCAGCGACCGTGCGGGCTTCCACGCGACGTGGCAGCCGCCCTCCGGGGCGGCTGAGGATCGCAACAGGTCCGTGCGGCGCAGCAGCGGCGGAGGAACCGGTGGCAGCCGCCCTCCGGGGCGGCTGAGGATCGCAACCAGCACCATCTCGCGGAACTCCCCGTCCGTGACGGGTGGCAGCCGCCCTCCGGGGCGGCTGAGGATCGCAACCCCGGCCCGAACTGCCGGCCGGGTGGAGCGCCGAGGTGGCAGCCGCCCTCCGGGGCGGCTGAGGATCGCAACACTTCGAGCAGCGCCTCAACGCGGCCCGTGCGGGCGTGGCAGCCGCCCTCCGGGGCGGCTGAGGATCGCAACGCTGGCGCGGTGGATGGCGGCCTCGACGTCGGCGGGTGGCAGCCGCCCTCCGGGGCGGCTGAGGATCGCAACGAGGCCGAGGCGGGCTACCGGCTGTCGGGGGAGCAGTGGCAGCCGCCCTCGGGGGCGGCTGAGGATCGCAACGGGCTGACGAAAGGGCTGGAGGTGGACACCGGGGGGTGGCAGCTGCCCTCGGGGGCGGCTGAGGATCGCAACACGAACTGCGTGATGGACTGCCCGAGGATGTGCAGGGTGGCAGCCGCCCTCCGGGGCGGCTGAGGATCGCAACCTGCACACGCGAGGTGTGGCGCTGGTCCACGAACTGTGGCAGCCGCCCTCCGGGGCGGCTGAGGATCGCAACGGCGCTCTCACCCTGCGCGGCCCCGACTGGCCCGTGTGGCAGCCGCCCTCCGGGGCGGCTGAGGATCGCAACGGCCTCACTATCTGCGCGATCATGATGATGCTCGGCGTGGCAGCCGCCCTTCGGGGCGGCTGAGGATCGCAACCTGGACCTCGCCGACCTCGCACCAGTCGAGGGCGGAGGTGGCAGCCGCCCTTCGGGGCGGCTGAGGATCGCAACCGCAAGCCCTGTTCGGTGAGGCCGATCTCGTCGGGTGGCAACCGTCCTTCGGAGACGCTGAGGACCCAACCTGCCTTACACCGGGCCTGCCCACCTGCTCTATAGCACAGCACTCCTCGCAAGAATGGTGAATTGGGAAAACCACTTCTCAGTTGTCCATTTCAGGTCACGCTGGTTCCGTGTGGCTCTGATTGTCTCTGGGGTGTCTTACCTTTCCTTCCGGTGCTCGGGAGGAGGGGAGATGGTGGGAGAACTTGTCGCGCACAGCCCGAACAGCGACGGGCAATGGCATTCGCTTCGTGATCACCTTCGTGGAACGGGGGATTTGGCATACGAATATGCGAAAGCGTTCCAGTCGGGCGATTTGGGGCGTTTTCTTGGTCTGGCGCACGATGTCGGCAAAGGAAAGCCAGTCTGGCAGGACGGTCTGGTATGCGTGGCTGGTGCCGATCGGCCGGTTGGTGTTCCCCACAAGCACGAGGGAACGTGGTGGGCGGCTCGCCATGCCGGGGTGTGGTCGGCCGTGGTGCTGGGGCACCACGGCGGGTTGCCGGACCGGCAGGACCTCCAAGACGCGGTGCGGCGGGTGACCGGCGACCGGCTCGCGGAGTTTCAGGCGACGGTGGACCGGGTGGCCCGAGAGGTGCCCGAAATCGTCCCGGCAGAACGGCCGCAGGTGCCGTCGTGGGTGGACGGGCGGGATTGGCCGACGTGCGACGTGTTCATGCGGATGCTGTTCAGCGCGGTTGTGGACGCCGACTTCCTCGACACCGAACGACACCACTCCGGCGCCCGCCCCGTCTCATCGGAGGAGCCCGGCCGTCTGGTCGAGCGGTTCGAACGCCAGCGCGCGGCCATGGTCGCCGGCAGCTCCTCGCGGTTGGCCGGACTGCGTGGCGAGGTGTATGACTACGCGGCGACGGCGGCCAAGCTCCCGCCGGGCGTGTTCCGGCTCGCCGCCCCGACCGGGACCGCCAAGACGTTGGCCATGGCCGGGTTCGGCCTGCGCCACCTGGCCGCTCATGGCATGCGCCGGGTCGTTATGGCGGTGCCCTTCCTGTCGATCACCGACCAGAACGCCGAGGTGCTCCGGCGCCTGCTCGACGCCAAGGGACAGCTGCCCACCGTGTTGGAGCACCACAGCGCCGTCGAACTGGAGCCAGCAGAGGAACGCCAAACGCCGCAGGGCAAGCCGTGGCAGCGCTTGGCGGCGGAGAACTGGGATGCGCCGTTCGTGGTGACCACCATGGTGCAGCTGTTCGAGTCGATCTTCTCCCACCGCCCCTCGGCGATGCGCAAGCTGCACCGGCTCGCCGGCGCGGTGATCCTGCTGGACGAGGTCCAGGCGATCCCGGACCGATTGGTGCTGCCGATCCTGTCGGTGTTGCGCACCCTGACCGAGCACTTCGGGACGACGGTGGTGCTGTCCTCGGCCACCCAGCCCAGCTACTGGGCACTGGCGCCGTTCGCCGACCTTCCCGTGCGTGACATCGTGCCGCCGGCCGCCGGGCTGGACGACAGGGCGCGTCGGGTGCGCTACGAGTGGAGGCTGCAGCCGCGCCCCACGTGGGAGAAGGTCGCCGACGAACTCGCCGATGCACGGCAGTCCCTGACGATCGTCAACACGACCCGCGACGCCGCCGCGCTGCACCGCCTGCTGCCCGACCGCAGCCTGCATTGCCGGCACTTGTCGACGCGGATGGCCGCCGAGCACCGCGCGCGTGTGATCGCCGAGGTGAAGGCGCGCCTGCGCGCGGGGGGCCCGATCGCGCTGGTGTCCACCCAGTTGATCGAGGCCGGGGTCGACCTGGACTTCCCGCTGGTATGGCGGGCGTGGACGTGCGCGGACTCCCTCCAGCAGGCCGCGGGCCGCTGCAACCGGGACGGCGACCTGGACTGCGGGCATGTGGTGGTCTTCGACCCCGTCGACGGCGGACACCCCAGCGATGAGTCCTACAAGGCGGCCCTGGCCGCCACCGCGGAGTTCTTCGGCCCCGGCCTGGCCGACCCCGACGACAGGGAAGCGATCCGGGCGTACTACCGGCGCCGGTTCATCAACCAGAACCTGGAACACCCGACGGGCTCGGCTGACAAGCCGCGCAGTGTCAACGGGGCGATGATCCAGCGGTGGCGGCAGGACGGTGACTTTCCCCGGGTGGCGCAGGCGTTCCGCATGATCGACGAGCACTCGGTGCCCGTCGTGGTCCCGCGCTGCAACCCGCAGCGGGAGAAGGAAGCCGACGACCTCCTCCGGGCTCTGCCCCACGTCGACCCCGCCCAGCAGCGATCCCTGATACGGCGGCTCCAGCCGTTCATGGCCTCCCTGCCTCAGCACCGCGCTCGCCGCGCCGTCGATGCCGGCGACGCTCAGTGGCTCGGCGACCTCCTGCTGTGGGACGGCGCGTACGACGAGCACCGCGGACTCGACACCTTCAACGAAGAGGACATGGTCTGGTGACACGCCCGCACTTCCCCCACCCGCCGCTCGTCGTGGAGGTGGCCGGCCCCTTCGCCTGCTTCACCCGCCCGGAGCTGAAGGCCGAACGGGTCAGCTACCCGGTCATGACGCCCTCAGCGGCCAAGGGGCTGCTGGAGTCGATCTACTGGAAACCGGAGTTCGACTACCTCATCACCCGGATCGAGGTCCTGCGGCCGATCGCGTGGTTCTCGATCCGCCGCAACGAGGCGAGCAGCATGCTCAGCCACCACTGGGTGGCCCGAGCCCGCCGCGACCCGACACTCCGCTACGACATCGAGCGCGACCGCGACCAGCGCAACACTGTCTGCCTGCGCGACGTCGCCTACCGCATCAGCGCCCAGATCCGGCCGCGCCCCCACGCAGACGGCCCCGAGGCGCGCTGGCGGGACCAGTTCCGCCGCCGGGTCGACCGCGGCGCCTGCTTCTCCCAGCCGTTCCTGGGCACCCGGGAGTTCGCGTGCGACTTCGGCAAAGCCGGCGACCAGCCGCCGATCGACCACAGCGCTGACCTCGGCTTGATGCTGCACAGCATCGACTACCAACCAGGGGGCGGCGAGAACTACCGGTGGTTCCGCGCCCGCCTGCAGCGCGGCGTCCTCACCGTCCCAGAGCAGGGGCTGCTCGCTGACCCGGAGATCATCGCGATGGGAGCCCCCTGATGCTGCTGACAGCCCTGGTCGACTACGCGCGGCGGCGCCAGGACGACCTTCCGCCCGCCTACCACCGCGTTCGTGGCGTGCGCCGGATGATCAGCCTGAACAGCGCCGGTGAGATCACCAACGCGCGCACGCCCATCCATGAACTCGGCGGTGCCGACAGCCCGACAGGAACGCCGCGGCCCACCCCGTTGGCGGTGCGCACCAGCGGGATCGCCCCGGCCCTGGTCGTCGACACCGCCGAGTACGTCCTGGGCGTGGCCAAGGACGATTCAGTCAAGAGCGCCACGGCCGCCGTCAATCGCCACGCCGCCTATCGCAAGCTCCTCGATGAGTGGTCCGACGCCCACCCCGACGACCCCACCGTTCAGGCTGTCGCCACGTTCTTCTCCAGCGGCCGCTACCGCGCCCTGCCCACCGATGAACTCCAGGCGTCCGAGATCGTCTCCTTCCAGGTGGACGGCCAGTGGATCGACACCCACCCCGCCGCCCAGAGTTTCTGGTCCGACGTGGTGATCCGCCGCAAGAACCCCAAGGCCACCACGGGCATCTGCCTGGTCTGCGGCCAGCGCGCTCTGCTCGTCACCACCATGCCGGAGTCGGTGCGCTCCACCCTTATCCCCGTGGCCGACGGGCGCGGCAACGAAGTCCAAGTCGTCAGCATCAACAAGCCCGCCCAGGGGCGAGGCGGTCAGATCCAGCTGGGGAACACCCCCGTCTGCGGCCAGTGCGCCGCCCGGGCCACCGGTGCGCTCACCCTGCTGCTCAGCGACGAGCGCCACCACACCCGTGCCGCCGACAGCGTCATGACCTGGTGGACCCGCCGCAGCACCTCCGAAGACATGTGGGACGCGCTGTGGGAGCCCACTCCCCAGGTGGTGAAGAACCTGCGCGCCTCCGTCGACCGTCCCCGCCACCGTCCCGCTCCGCACGACGACAACGACGACGCCTTCTACGCGCTCACCCTCAGCGCGAACCGCAGTCGCCTGGTGGTACGGGACTGGATCGAGACCACGATCCCGGACCTTCGCCGACGCTTGGTCCGCTGGTTCGACGACCACGAGGTGCTCAACCCGTGGAACGGGCCGGCCGGGGAACTCGAAGCCCAGCCGTTGTGGCGGCTTGCGCTCGCGCTTGCCCGCTATGACGACCAGGCCGGCCGCTACGTGGCCAAGTCCGAGCCCCGCTCCGCCCGCCCCCGCCTGCTACGGGCCGCGCTGACCGACACCCGCCTACCGCCCCAGTTCCTGGCGCGTCTGCTCCAGCGCATCGGCAGCGACCGCCGCCTTGACTCGGCCCGCGCCGCGCTGCTGCGCCTGCTGCTCACACGTTCGATCCGACCCGGTGAGGAACCCGTGACACCTGAACTCGACCCCGACGCCCGCCACCCCGCCTATGTGTGGGGCCGCATGTTCGCCACCCTGGCCCGCATCCAGCGGGACGCCCTCGGTGAGGTCAACGCCGGCATCGAGGACCGCTTTCTCCGTGTGGCCATGACTCGACCCCAGGCCGTGTACCCGTCGCTGCTGGACAAGGCGAACAAGCACCTGAGCCGACTGCGCCGCAGCAGCGACAAGGGCGGTTGGGCCACGTTGCGCGAGCGACGGCTGGCCGAGCTCCACGAGCTTCTCGGCCCGCGCCCACTGCCCGCCACCCTGACCGCCGAGGACCAGGGCCGCTTCCTGCTCGGCCTGTACCACCAGCGCGCCGATGATCTGCGCGCCATGCGCGAGCAGGCCGCAAAAACCAAGAACACCCCGCCCTCCGGCGACACCGACCACTCCGACGACACCGAGGAAGGCCCGACCGCATGAGCACGCCCACCACCGACCTGACCGCCCACCTGGACCCGGCGCGCAAGCACGACTTCGTGTTCCTGTTCGACGTGCGCGACGGCAACCCCAACGGCGACCCCGACGCCGGCGGCGCGCCCCGCACCGACCCCGAGACCGGACAGGGTATCGTCACCGACGTCGCCGTCAAACGCAAGATCCGCAACATGGTGGCGCTGCTCGGAGAGAAGAAGCCGGGCTACGACATCTACGTCGAGGCCGGTGTCGCGCTCAACGCCCAGCACAAGCGCGCCTACGCCGAACTCGACCTCACGCCCGGCCAGGCCGGCGCCGAGGACAAGGCCCGGGACTGGATGTGCGAAGCGTTCTTCGACGTGCGCATGTTCGGCGCGGTCATGTCCACCGGCACCGCGCAGGAGAGCGCCGCGGCCGAGGACGGCGAGAGCGAGCCGACCTCCAAGAGCAAGGGCAAGGGGAAGAAGGCCAAGACCACGCGTGTTCGCTATTCCTGCGGGCGCGTCCAAGGCCCTGTGCAGCTCACCTTCTCCCGCAGCGTCGACGTCGTCCTTCCCCTAGAGAACGGCATTACCCGCGTCACCCAGACCCGCGAGGAAGACGTCGCCAACGGCGAGAGCACCGAGATAGGCACCAAGCACACCATTCCCTACGGCCTGTACCGGGGGCACGGCTACTTCAGCGCGCCGCTGGCCCGACGCACCGGTGTCACCCACGATGACCTTGACATGTTCTGGCGGGCGTTCACGCTGGCCTTCGAACACGATCGGGCCGCCACCCGCGGCGAGATGACCTTGCGTGGCCTGTACGTTTTCACCCACGACGATGCCTTCGGCCGCGTCCCGGCCGGCCGCCTCTTCGACCTCCTCCGGATCGACCGGGCGCAGAAGGACGGCCCGGTGACGAGGTCCTTCAACGACTACACCGTCCAGATCGACGCCGAGGCAGTGCCCGCCGGCGTCACGCTCACCACGCTCCTCGGATGACGAGCGCCACAACGTGGGCCGCCCCGCCGGGCGGCCCACCCCAGGTCACCCTCTCAGCCCTGGAGCACTACGCCTACTGCGGGCGCCAGGCCGGGCTCATCCTTCTCGAAGACGGCTACGTCGACGACGCGGCCACCACTCGCGGAACACTGCTGCACCAGCGCGTCCACGAACCCGGCATCGACACCTGCGGCGAACTCCGCGTCCTGCGGGCCCTGCCCGTCTGGTCCGACACCTACGGCCTCACCGGGGTGTGCGACGTCGTCGAACTACGCAGCGACGGCCACGCCATCCCGGTCGAGCACAAGTCCGGCGACTACACACCCGGAGGCCCCGCCGACGTCCAACTCGCCGGACAGGCGATGTGCCTGGAAGAAATGTTCGGCCGCACCATCCCCTCCGGCCAGATCTACTCCGGCACCCAACGCCGCCGTCACCGTGTCGCCATCACCGACGAACTCCGCCAGCGCGTCCTCGACACCGCCGACGCCGTCCGGAAACTCATCCAAGAACTCTCGCTGCCGCCACCGGCCGCCGACGCGCGCTGCCGCCGCTGCTCGATGAACACCTCCTGCATGCCCAAACTGCTGGCCAACCAACGCTCCTACACCAGCGCCGCGGCCCAACTCTTCCGCCCGGCGCCAGAAGCGACCTGGAATGACTGAACTTCTCAACACCCTCTACGTGCAGACCCAGGGCGCTGGCCTGTACCTCGATCACGACAGCGTCCGCATCCGCACCCCCGACGACGAATCCCGCCGTACCCTGCCACTGCGCAGGCTCGACGCCATCGTCGTCTACGGACACGTCAACATCAGCTCCGAACTGCAGGCCCGCTGCGCCGAGGACGGCCGCAGCATCGTGTGGATGTCACGCGCCGGCCGCTTCCTCTCCCGTATGGAGGGCCCTGTCCGCGGCAACGTGCTGCTCCGGCACGCCCAGCACCAGATCCACGACCGGGAACAGACCCGTCTGGCCATCGCCCGCGCGTTCATCGCGGGCAAGATCCAGAACTCCCGGCAGATCATGCTGCGCGGAGCCCGTGACGTCCCCGATGCCGACCGAAAACGCGACATCCGGGCCAACATCAAGGAGTGCGAGACCTACCTGGCTGACGCCGCCGGCGCCGTGTCCGTCGACCAGCTCATGGGGATCGAAGGCAAGACCGCGCAGACCTACTACGAGGCGTTCGGGTGGATGCTGCGCCCTGACAACGACACCGGCCCGATGAGGGGCCGCAACCGCCGCCCGCCGACCGACCCGGTCAACGCGTTGCTGTCCTTCCTCTACGGCCTGACCCGCAGCCTCGTGCACGGTGCGGCCGAACAGGTCGGGCTCGACCCCTACGTCGGGTTCCTGCACAGCCTGCGCCCGGGCAAGCCCGCTCTCGCGCTCGACCTCATGGAAGAGTTCCGCCCGGTACTCGCTGACCGGCTCGCCCTCACGATGCTCAACCGCCACCAGGTCCAAGCCCGCCACTTCGAAACGCTGCCGGGAGGGGCGGTCAACCTCACCGATGAAGGCCGCACGATCGTCCTCACCGAATGGCAGCGCTGGAAACAGCGGGAATGGAAACACAAACTGCTGAAACGCGGGGTTCCCGCAGCGCTACTCCCCGTGGTACAGGCCCGCCTCCTCGCCCGCCATCTGCGCGGGGAACTCTCCGACTACCTTCCTTGGATTCCGGCGTGATGCAGCTGCTTCTCCTCACCTATGACGTCAACACCACCACACCCGAAGGGCGGCGCCGGCTCCGGACGGTGGCCCAGATCTGCGAAGGGTATGGCCGGCGTGTTCAAAAGTCGGTCTTCGAGATCATCAGCGACGAGCCTGGGGTGTTGACGTTGATCGACCGCATCGGCCGCGTGATCGACGACGAGGCCGACAGCATCCGCGTTTACCGGCTTCCGCCTGACGGATTCACGGTGGTGCGCACCCTCGGGGCCGCCCGGGCGGTTGGGCACAACGACGCGATCATCATCTGATGAACGCCTTGGCCTCTGCTTGGGGACCTGAAGTGAGCAGAGAATCCCGGGGAGGTTCCCAAGCGAAAAACGGACGAAAGGGTTCGAATGGAAGCCGTGAGAACATGGGGCGCGCCTCAGCGTGGCGCATCTCCCCTGTTCAGGCGGCGTGGCAGTCGCCCTCCGGGGCGGCTGAGGATCGCAACTGCTCCCCAGCGTCGCCGCAAGGACCGGCGCCAGGGTGGCAGTCGCCCTCCGGGGCGGCTGAGGATCGCAACGGCTCGGCGACCGGCGGCTGCGGCCCGGCGACGAGGGTGGCAGTCGCCCTCCGGGGCGGCTGAGGATCGCAACGCCTCCTGCCGCAGAGGTCGAGGGGGCTCGGACCGGTGGCAGTCGCCCTCCGGGGCGGCTGAGGATCGCAACACCGAGCGACTCGCGGCGGCCGAACAGGCAGCGGCGTGGCAGTCGCCCTCCGGGGCGGCTGAGGATCGCAACCGACGCTTGGAGTTCGAGCTCGCGGGCCTCCCGGGGTGGCAGTCGCCCTCCGGGGCGGCTGAGGATCGCAACCCCGGGATCTCAGGTCCGCGTAAACGGTGTCACGGGCGTGGCAGTCGCCCTCCGGGGCGGCTGAGGATCGCAACGAGCAACAGGCCGGCTACCGGCTGTCGGGGGAGCGTGGCAGTCGCCCTCCGGGGCGGCTGAGGATCGCAACGTTGCCGGCGGTCGGCCACAGCTCGATCGTGGCGGGTGGCAGTCGCCCTCCGGGGCGGCTGAGGATCGCAACGGCCGGATGCAGTACCAGGACGACCGGGTCTGAGGTGGCAGTCGCCCTCCGGGGCGGCTGAGGATCGCAACTCCGTCATGATGTCCACGATCTTGACCGTCTCCCGGTGGCAGCCGCCCTCCGGGGCGGCTGAGGATCGCAACTTGGGCTCGACCAGCCGGGAGCGGGTGCGAGGGTCGTGGCAGCCGCCCTCCGGGGCGGCTGAGGATCGCAACGGTGAACGCACACTCACGTCTCTGACCTACGCCGACGTGGCAGCCGCCCTCCGGGGCGGCTGAGGATCGCAACGCGTCAAGAAACCCTGACAAGCGAGAGGAGTCGATGTGGCAGCCGCCCTCCGGGGCGGCTGAGGATCGCAACGTGACGCCCTGGTGGCGCTGATTGAAGAGCTCAATGTGGCAGCCGCCCTCCGGGGCGGCTGAGGATCGCAACGGCCCCTCGACGTGCCACGCCTCGCCGGCGCGAACGAGTGGCAGCCGCCCTCCGGGGCGGCTGAGGATCGCAACAGGGCTCCTCGTCTCGGTCATCTGCGCCCTGGCCGGTGGCAGCCGCCCTCCGGGGCGGCTGAGGATCGCAACGATCGAGGTCTACCTGGACGACGAGCTGGTGGAGTGTGGCAGCCGCCCTCCGGGGCGGCTGAGGATCGCAACCTCGGGGCTCATGCCTTCGGCCGTGGCCTGGGTGTGTGGCAGCCGCCCTCCGGGGCGGCTGAGGATCGCAACCCACCTCGTGCCCTGGTGACGTGCTGCGCGGCATGGTGGCAGCCGCCCTCCGGGGCGGCTGAGGATCGCAACGACTGTTCCAGCCTCATGCAGTACGCGTGGTGGCAGCAGTGGCAGCCGCCCTCCGGGGCGGCTGAGGATCGCAACTCGACTGACAGCCTCTCTGTCGCCGAGCAGGCGTAGTGGCAGCCGCCCTCCGGGGCGGCTGAGGATCGCAACTTGGAACCAGCACATCGACGCACTGTCGATATGCGGTGGCAGCCGCCCTCCGGGGCGGCTGAGGATCGCAACGCTGGATAGCCGGCACGGCATCGCCATGGTGCGTGTGGCAGCCGCCCTCCGGGGCGGCTGAGGATCGCAACGCCCCTCCTTCCGGAGCCGGTCGTAGGCATCCCGGTGGCAGCCGCCCTCCGGGGCGGCTGAGGATCGCAACGTCATCGACCACACGGCGTGGAGCGACGGCGACCGGTGGCAGCCGCCCTCCGGGGCGGCTGAGGATCGCAACCCGGAGAGCCACCCCGGCTACGACGAGGACGCTCCGGGGGCAGCCGCCCTTCGGGAGGCTGAGGATCGTAACGTTCCGTGGTCAGGGTTCTGGTAGACGTCGGCGTGTGGCAGCCGCCCTTCGGGGATCACTTGCGATTGCGGCCTTTCGTCCTAAACACACGGGGCCCGTCGGACGCGTGCAGGTCAGGACGACTGGTGTGCAGTGACGACTGCTTCAAGAATGTGATCCGATGATGCGGGCCAACGCCTCACGACGCAGGCGTTCGTGTGCATCGCGCGCCGAACTCAACAACCGCAGGACTTGGCGTCGGTCGTCGTCCTGTGCTTCCGCGTACAAGACCGCCGCGCGCTGGAAGGCATGCATCGCCTCAAACATTTGCTGCACCTCGCGGAGTGTGAGGCCGAGGTTACTCCACGCCCCCGCTTCGCGATGAAGGTCGCCGATTTGTTGGTAGAGGTCGCGGGCGCGTTCGTGGACAGTGATGGCTTCGTCGTAGTGGTGGACGGAGCGGGGTGTGAGGCCGAGGTTGTTCCATGCGTCGGCCTCGCTGTGGCAGTCATCGATTTGTTGGTAGAGGTCGCGGGCGCGTTGCAAAACAGCGATCGCTTCGTTGAATCGGTGGAGATCCTGTAGCGCGGAGCCAAGGTTATTCCAGAAGTCGGCTTCATTGCGGAGATCCCCGATCGCTCGGGCGATATCGCGGGCCATGGTGGCCACGGTTAGCTGGTCGCTGAGGAATCGTCGCCAGGACAGGTACTCGCAGAGGGGAGCGCTCACGCGAACAGCGACGTGAGGGTGATCGCCTCCAGCCGTGGTGACAACGGCGATGAGGTTGGTGCGTTCGGCGTTCGGCGTTCGGCGTTCAGCCACGCCAAAGCATCGTCGCGTCCATCGAAGATATGTGGACTCTCGTCACCTGGCAGAGCGCGCAGGCAACCAGCGGCCGCCTCGGCGCGGACCAAGTAGAAGTCGAGAAGACGATCGCGCGCCTCTTCGTGAGCTGTTGCAGTTCTCGGGGCGCTGTCAGTGTGGGTGGCGCGTTGGACCTCGGCGTAGTCACGGAGCAGACCGTGCATGGACCACCGTCTGCTCTCGGTGTCGTGGCGGATGAGGCGGGCAGCGGCCAGATCGGTGAGTATCTCCTCCACATCCTCGGTTGGCATGCCGGCAAGCGCAGCAGCGCCGCAGGTCGAGATGTCGGGTCCCGGGTTCAGTGTGAGGCGGACAAACATCTCTCCCTGACGCTCGCTCAGTTTTTCAAATGAGGCGTCGAAGGCACTCCGCATTCTCGATGAGCTTGCCCCCAGTTCTATCTCGTCCGGGCGCTTCGAAGTGTCGGCGAGTCGGGCTGCCAGGGCACGCGGGGTCTGGTGGGGGTGGCTGGTTAGCAGCGTTGCAGAGAGCTTCAACGCCAGCGGCAGGTGTCCGCATGTCCGCGTGAACTCGCCGAGCCCTTCGGTGTCGACGATGCGAGGGTCATCCGGGCCGAACATGTGTGGGTGACTGAGGATTTCAACCCGTACAGTCGGGCGGCAGCGTTACGCTCCTTGAAGTGGCAGCCCTGTGGGGGCTGAGGATCGCAACGGTGGCATGCCGTCGTCGCATTTCTTGCAAGGGGGCGGGAGCTGTGGGAGCTAGCCGCCCCCTATATAAAACACTCCCATCTTTGATTAGCTAACGCATGTGTCCTAAAATCGGACATAAACCTCGGAATCTTGTCTTTGGTGTGTGGGCAACCCTAAGGTGGACTGACTTCGCAATCGGCTCCGGAAGCTTCGGTGGTATGCCCTCGACCATGGCGTCAGTCCGCTAGGCTCGCTCCGCGATGCCTAGTTGTAGTGAGGAGACATGGACATAAGACCCGACAAGCTAAGCGATCCACGCGGAGTCGTTTTCTGTGTGTGTGCAACCGTGCTGCTTGGTGTGGTTTTCTGGGGGTATTTCCGTTCAGTGTTCCCTTCGAAAGGTCGACACAGCCGCAGCCCTCTACAGGATCGGCGATCGTGCCGGCCAGGAACTAGAGGATCAGGTGAGGTGGGCTGAGCTAACTGCTAAGACCGCCCTGCTTTTGTCCAACTGACGGAAACTTCATACGTGATGGTGTCCCCGGACGTGATTCGTCCGGGGACCATATTCGGTGCGAAGGGAGGCGAGGTCGTAGTAGCGCCGTCCCTCCTTGCCGACAACACTGCTGTGGAACGTTCCACCGATGAAGCCGAAGTGGTGTCGAGGTGTGGCCCCGACGTGCACTCGGCTGGGCTGGCAGCTCGCTGAATGGCGTCGCCAGGGGTGCCACTAGATGGAGGAAATGTTCCCTGCCTCCGCCGCCAAGTTTGCCCGGTTGGTGAGCTGGTCCCTACCTCCTAGCGGTAAGGGTGAACGCTATATCGGCGTACTGGCTCGTTCTTTCGGAATGGTAGGCCGGTCTCGTGTGGTCGTTGATCGCCCTCTGATCGTCTCGTGATTGTTGACTGATTAATTCTTGATTGCGGCTTGATTGTGGGGTGAGTGTGTTCTGATTACGGGTTCTTCTTTCGTGGCCGGCGCCATGTTGGACGCCGACCCCGGGGAGGTCTTGTGTCGGGTTTTCTTGTTTCGCCGTTGGATGTGGTGGAGCGGGAGTTCGTTTGGAGGTTCCGGAACCGTTGTGTTTGGGCGGGCGGTCGGTGGCGGAGGTATTGGAACGTGAGGTCGGGCTGGTAGAGCTCCGGACGCTGCTGTTGCGCGGTGGCACGTCGCGTGAGTTGCGGGATGGTGTGTGGCGGGTTGTGGTTCGTCGTGCGCGGGTGTCCGGGGAGTGGATGGTGGGGGCGGCCAGGCTCCGAATGCTGGCGTTGAAGGCCGTCGCCCGTCGTACCAGTCGGGGATTGGACGCTCAGGCTGTCGCGGATGGCGAGGATCCTGGCGGGCTTCCTGGTGGCGGTGCGTCAGGTCGATACAAGCTGGTCGAACCTGGTGTGGCTGTTGCGGTGCCGTGCGGAGCGTGCCG
The DNA here is from genome assembly GCF_003336425.1 of Marinitenerispora sediminis. Lineage (GTDB taxonomy): Bacteria > Actinomycetota > Actinomycetes > Streptosporangiales > Streptosporangiaceae > Marinitenerispora > Marinitenerispora sediminis. The sequence goes on from NZ_QEIO01000007.1 coordinate 16,632, forward strand.
GGCTGCGCGCCCGCATGGTGAGGCCAGCCGGCTGCTCCTCGTGGTTGAGCTTGCGGGGCTGGCGGTGGCGGAGGAGGGTGGAGGGCATCCCGACCCCGTTCTGGTCGGCGTGGTTCGCCGCGGTGTGCTGAGCGGTGTGGAAGCCGAGATGATCGCGGCGACGCGGTTGCCAAGCGGACACCGCGCAGGAGATCGAGCGGTTGCGGCGGGAGGTCGCGGACATCACGCTGCGGCAGACACGCCTGGTCCGCAGCATCGAACTCGAAGATCCGCAGAGCCCAGTGGGTCCGAACATCAAGGCCCGGATCGCCGAGCTGGCGGAGGAGGGGCGGGCCAAGGAACAGCGGCTCTGCGAGCTGGACGTTCAGCGGGAGCCTGTACAGGTGCCCGAACTCCTCGATGTTATGCCGATCACATCGATGGACCTTCAGCATGTCCCGGAGGATGTCCTGCGCCCACTCTTCGAGGCGTTCCGGCTGAAACTGCGGGTGGACAAGGAGAATGGTCGACTGTCCGTGGGGGTGACCCTGCTCCCGGAGACCGTCGCGGCGGTGCGGGAGGTGGCCGCGCGGGTTGCGGGTATCCTGGCATGTCCCGAGTTGCCGGTCTGTGTGGTGGCCCCAGCAGGATTCGAACCTGCGACACCCGCTTTAGGAGAGCGGTGCTCTGTCCCCTGAGCTATGAGGCCGTTGGGAACCCAAGACTAACGGACGAACGTCGCCGATGGGGGCAGCGTCGGGAGAAGGTGGGGTGAGGGCGCCTCTGGAGGGCGTGAGGTTGAGTACCCTGTCTCCCCGAAGGGTTGTCATTGTTTCTGGGTGGCGTGCATCACAGTGGTGTGGTGTGTGCGGCGCGGTCTTCCCCCCGATGGAGGCCGGTCGGGAAGCGATGGCGGCTCTGATCAGCTGATGCGTCGAGTGCCCGCGCGGTCCTGGGAGGCAGGGATGCGGAGGGTGCTCTCGCAGTACGTGTTCGGTCGACCACATGGCCGCACCCCTCATGTGTGCGTGTAGTACGTTGCGATGCGGCCACGCCAACGACCGAGAGGCAGCCGGAGGATCCACGTGCCGTTCTTTCGCGATTCGCCGCGGCCGGTGACCCGTGTGCCGAGAAGCGTGGCCTCGGCCGGTCAGGGGCGGTCTCGGTTCACCGTCGGGTTGACGGTGACGCTCGTGCTCTCCCTGTTCGCGGGGCCCGGCACCCAGGTGCTGCTGGCGCCGTTGACCGACCGGGCTGCCGCGGACGTGGACCTGGACACCCTCAAGGAGGAGGCGGAGCAGGCCCGGGAGGAGCTGGAGGAGGCCACCGACGCCTACACCGAGCGCGAGGAGGCGCTGGAGGAGGCGCAGGAGGATCTCGTCAAGACGCTGCACGAGCTCCAGCAGACCGAGCTGCAGCTGTCCGAGATGCGGGTGCCGCTCGCCCAGCTCGCGAGCACGCTGTACAAGCAGCCCGATGTCGGCGTGATGGGGCTCATGACCTCCGACACGATTGACGAGGACCTGCGGGCCGAGTCGCACGTGGTCAAGCTCTCCGAGGACCAGGACGCGATGCTCGCGGAGGCCAATGAGCTGCGCGAGCAGCAGACCGAGCTCACCACCGCCGCGCAGGAGCTCCAGTCGCAGACGCAGCTGGAGCGGGTGGAGCTGGCCGGCGACCTGGAGGAGCTGCGCCAGAAGTCCGAGGAGAGCACCGAGCGGCTCACCAGCGAGCTGGAGGAGCGCGGGCTGTCCGTGGACGCCTACATGGCGGGAGTGGAGTGCGACCCCAACGCGGGCCAGGCCGCCTCCGGCTACCCCAACGGGCTGCTGCCGCAGAACGCGCTGTGCGAGCTCCACGAGAGCGGGCACTTCCTGCGCGCTGACGCCGCCGTGGACTTCCTTATGATGAACGAGGCGTTCACCGAGAACTTCGGCAAGCAGATCTGCCTCACCAGCTCCTACCGCGACCTGGCCAACCAGCAGCGGGTGTACGTGGAGCAGCCCCCCGGCAACGCGGCCGTCCCCGGCACGAGCAACCACGGTCTCGGGCTGGCGGTCGACATGTGCGGCGGCGTGCAGAACCAGGGATCACCGGAGTTCAACTGGTTGGAGGCCAACTCCCGAACATACGGGTGGTACCACCCGCAATGGGCGTACTCCAGCCCCTTCGAGCCTTGGCACTGGGAGTACGAGGCCGCCGGCGGGGGCTGAGCCGCCAGTCCGAGCCGCCAGCCGGCGCCCGCCGGCCGGGCGGCTGGCCCCGGCGCCGGACCGGTGCGGGTCCGGCCGGCGCGGACGGCCGCCCGGCCCGCCGGCGGTTAAGAGGAGACGCCCTGGCGCTCCGGCTCCACCTGCGAGGTGCAGTGCGGGCAGCGGGTGGCCAGCCGGTCGATGTCGCTGCGGCACTCGGGGCAGGTGCGGGTGGCGGCCTCTTCCTCCCGGCCGAACCGCTCCAAAAGCTTCGTCATGGGCAGCACGACGAAGAAGTAGAGGATGGCCGCGGTCAGCAGGAACGAGACCAGCGCGTCGACGAACTGCCCGTACAGGAACCGGCTGCCGTTGATCTCGAAGTACAGCCCCTTGAACTCCGGTATGCCACCGAAGACGCCGAGCAGCGGGGTGATGAAGCCTTCGGTGAACGCCGTGATCAGGTTGGAGAAGACGGCGCCGACGACGACGGCCACCGCCAGTTGCACCAGGTTGCCCTGGAACAGGAACTTCTTGAATCCACTCATGGGACCCCCATCGACGTGGTCAGGCGGGCACCGGAGGAGGTGGACGCACGGGGGTGCGGGTGCCCGCTGTGGAACGCGTGCCGTGCCGGAGCGCGGACCGGCGTGGCACCACGAGAGGTTACCGGTCAGCCGCGGATCGTGATGGAGAGCCGGTCGGCGACCGCCCGGCCGGCCAGGGATCTCGACTCCTCCTCCGTCACGGCCAGCAGGAGCAGCGCGCCGGACTCGCCCCCGCCCGGATCCGCACCCGGCACGGCGATCACCGGCCGGTCCCGGACCACCACCTCGGCGGGCGCCGCCGGGGCGGCGCCGAACTCCGCGGCGAGCGGGTCCTGGGCCGCGGCGAGGACGTCGACGCGGCTGCCCGGGCGCAGCAGCGCCACCGCGCCGGGGTCGGCGACGCGCACGGGCGCGGCCACCATGCCCGCTCCGTAGGCGGCGGCCGGCGGGTCGGCGATCCGGGCGGTGGTGAGCACCTCGCCGCGCCGCACGGGTGCCGTGAGCGCGTTCCCGGCGGGGTTCTCGGACGGGCCGAGCGCTCCGGCGGGCACGGTGTCCCGTGGGACGGCGCGCACCGCGGTGTCGCCGTCGCCGAGCGGCTCCAGCGCGGTGAGGTCGCGTGCCGCCACGAGCACCTCGGTGGTGGGGGGAGCGGGGGGCCGGAGCAGGAGCACCGCTCCGGCGACGGCGAGGGCGGCGCAGGCCGCGCCGATCGGCCGCCGCCGGCGGGCGAGGACCGCCAGCAGCCCGGGTGGGCGCGCCGGGCCGCGCCGTACCGCGTTCGGGTTCATGGACGCACGGTAGGCGAGGCCGGGCGGCCGCGGTCGGCGTTGTCCACAGGCCTGGGACCGGCGGACGCGCGGGCGGGACCCGCCGCGCACACGACCGCGCACCGACCGCGCACACGACCGGGGCCGGCCCGTGGTCGGGCCGGCCCCGGTCGAAGACGCGGCGCCCGGGAGCCCGGGCGTGATGGGATGAGTGCTCCGGCCGGCCGTCGGCCGCACCAGACGCGGTCCGCCGTCAGGCGACCTTGGTGGCGGCGGAGCTGCCCGAGGAGCCGCCGGAGGCGCTGCCGGAAGTACCGCTGGAGGCGGAGTCGGACGTGGACTCGCTCTTGGCCGCGCCGTTCGCGGACGACGAGCCGTTGCCGGACGAGCCGGTGATGCTGGAGCTGTTGGAGCTGGAACCGCTGTCGGTGCGGTAGAAGCCGGACCCCTTGAAGACGATGCCGACGGCGGAGTACACCTTGCGCAGTTTGCCCTGGCACTCCGGGCAGATGGTCAGTGCGTCGTCGCTGAAGCTCTGGACGACCTCCATCTGGGCCTCGCACTGGGTGCATGCGTACTGGTACGTAGGCACGGATCCTCCTTGCTGGCACTCTCGCCCATCGACTGCTAAATAGTACGCGGTCGGGCGGCGGGATCGCGACACAGGCACGTGGGGAGGTGGGCGCCGTTCCTGGTCATGCCGCCCGGTGAACGCAACGCCGGCGGGCTCCGGGATGTTCCGGTGGCGCTGCGCCGATGCGATGCCGCCGCCGTGCCGCTGCCATGCCGCCGCTGTGCCGCCGCGGAACCGGCACACTGGACCGGCGCCGGGGGCCGGCCCCCGGTTCTGACACGGCGGACGGCGCTCAGCCCGTGCGGCCGCGGAACATCCGCGCCCCGCCGCCCGGGGTGACCACGCCGCGCACCGGCTGGTCGTGCGGCTCCGCGGGCAGGTCGGGGACCGCCTCCGTGTCGTAGATCACCGCGATCGTCAGCGTGTGCGGGCCGACCCGCGCGAGCACCCGGTCGTAGCACCCCGCGCCGCGGCCCAGCCGCCGGCCCGAGCCGTCCACCGCGAGCGCGGGGCAGACCACCGCGGCGGCGCGCCGGACCGCGTCGGGGCCGTAGCGCGGCCCGGTCGGCTCCAGTAGCCCGCGACCGGCCGGAGCGAGGGAGTCCGGTCCCTCGTACGCGGCCCAGTCGAGGTCGCCGTCGGGCAGCAGCACCGGCAGCAGCACGTAGACCCCGTGCTTCCACAGCGCGAAGACCAGCCGCCGGGTGTCGGGCTCGGTGCCCACCGAGTAGTAGGCGGCCACCGTCCCGCCCATCGTGAGCTCCGGCAGGCCGAGCAGCGCGTCCCTGATCGCCGACCCGGCCTCCTCGCGCCGCTCCGCGGGCATCTCCTGGCGCGCGGCGAGGATCCGCCGCCGCATCTCGCGCTTCGACTCACGAGCGTCCATGGCAGCAGTCTCGCAGCCGGAGCGGGCGGCCCGCGGCCGGTACGCCCGCACGCGCCGCCGCAGGTCGGGGACGCGGAACCGACGGCGAGATGAGAACTCGTGGAACGGAATGTGAACCTCGGCGGCGGTATGCCGCGTGGACCGGCACCCCGTGGGCGAGACGCAGACCGGAACGCGCGCGCCGCGCGTTCGGGCGCGAAGCATTGGCCTAAAGTGCCGACATGGCAGATACGCATCGTGCCCCGGCCTCCGTCACCAAAGCCGTCGTCCCCGCAGCCGGTCTCGGAACCCGCTTCCTGCCCGCGACCAAGGCGACGCCGAAGGAGATGCTGCCCATCGTCGACAAGCCGGCGATCCAGTACGTCGTCGAGGAGGCCGTGTCCGCCGGACTCGCCGACGTCCTCATGATCACGGGCCGCAGCAAGCGCTCGATCGAGGACCACTTCGACCGCGCCTACGAGCTGGAGGAGGCGCTGCGGGCCAAGGAGGACACCGAGCGGCTGAACGCGGTGCGCGCCTCCAGCGAGCTCGCGCAGGTGCACTACGTCCGGCAGGGCGAGCCCCGCGGCCTGGGGCACGCCGTGCTGTGCGCGGCCGGGCACGTCGGGGACGAGCCGTTCGCGGTGCTGCTGGGCGACGACCTCATCGGCGAGCGCGACGCGCTGCTGCAGCGCATGATCGAGGTGCGCGAGACCTACGGCGGCAGCGTCGTGGCGCTCATGGAGGTGGAGCCGGAGCAGGTGTCGCTGTACGGCTGCGCGGCCATCGAGCCGACCGGCGAGGACGACGTCGTCACCGTCACCGACCTCGTCGAGAAGCCGCCGGCCGACCAGGCCCCCAGCCGCTGGGCGATCATCGGCCGCTACATCTGCGACCCGGCGGTGTTCGACGTCCTGCGGGAGACCCCGCCCGGGCGCGGCGGCGAGATCCAGCTGACCGACGCGCTGCGCGAGCTGGCGCACCGCGGACCGGACGAGGGCGGCCCGGTGCACGGCGTGCTCTTCCGCGGCCAGCGCTACGACACGGGCAACAAGGTCGACTACCTCCGCACCGTGGTGGAGTTCGCGTGCGACCGCCCGGACCTCGCGGCCGAGTTCCTGCCCTGGCTGCACGAGTTCGTCGCCAAGCGCGACGTCGCGCTCGACTAGGGCGTGCCGGGAGAGCTCGGCCCCATTCCCTGATGCCCGCGACCAGGACGGTGGCTCGAAACCACACGGCTGCGTGTCGGAGCGGGTGGCCGCCGCCCGGTCGCGTCCGAGCCGGTCCATCCCGCACTCCACCGTGTGGCCGTTGCCGTAGTCAGCCGCATCCACGACCGGCGGGCGCCCGCCCGGCCGGCTTTCGCGTTCGTGGTCGGCCACCTGGCCGGTTGACCCGCGCGTCCGGCGGGCCCGGGCGGGCGTGCGGCGGCCCCGCGCCATGGTCCCCGGATTCACCGCGTGGACGCCGCGGTGGGGCGCCGCCGCCGATGCCGCGCGGCGCGGAACGGGCGCCCGCCGCGCATGCCCTAGTGTCGTGCTGGCGGTGGCCGGCGCCACGGCCCGGCCCCGCGCCCGCCCGGCGCGCGGCGCCGGTGCGCGAGCGCGCCGGCACGGGACGCCGGAGGGACGCGTCCGGACACGGTGTCGGCCGGAGACCGGGCGCACGGGTGAGGGAGCGCGATGAAGAGCGTCGAACGGCACATCGCCGACGTGCTGGAGCTGGTCGAACCGCTGGATCCCATCGAACTCGACCTGCTCCGGGCGCACGGAGCGGTCCTCGCGGAGCCGGTGACCTCCGCCGTCTCGCTGCCCGCCTTCGACAACTCCGCCATGGACGGCTACGCGGTCGTGGCCGACGACGTGGCCGCCGCTGCGCCGGACCGGCCGGTGACGCTGCCCGTGGTGGCCGACATCCCGGCCGGCGACCCCGGCGCGCACGCGATCCGCCCCGGGATGTGCGCCCGCATCATGACCGGCGCCCCCATGCCGGCCGGAGCCACCGCGGTGGTGCCGGTCGAGTGGACCGACGCGGGCGTGGCGCGGGTGGCCGTCCACCGGCCGGCTCGTGCGGGCAACGCCGTGCGCCGGGCCGGAGAGGACGTCGAGGCCGGCACCCGCGTGCTGCGCGACGGCGTCCGGATCGGCGCCGCCGAGCTGGCGGTGCTCGCCGCCGTGGGGCGCCGGGCCGTCCGGGTGCGCCCCCGGCCCCGGGTGGTGGTGCTGTCCACCGGCGCGGAACTCGTGGAGCCGGGCGACCCCGTCGGCCCCGGTCAGATCTGGGAGTCCAACAGCTACATGCTCGCCGCGGCCGTGCTGGACGCCGGCTGCGTGGCCTACCGGCACGGGTTCGTGGCGGACGACCCCGCGGCCGTGCTCGGCACCCTGGAGGACCTGCTGGTGCGGGCGGACCTCGTCCTCACCACCGGCGGGGTCAGCATGGGCGCCTACGACGTCGTCAAGGAGGCGCTGGCCCGGCTCGGGACGGTGCGCTTCGAGAAGGTCGCCATGCAGCCGGGGATGCCGCAGGGGTTCGGCACCGTCGGCGAGCCGGGCACGCCGATCATCACGCTGCCCGGCAACCCGGTCAGCGCCTTCGTCTCCTTCCACCTGTTCGTGCTGCCCGTGCTCCGCCGGCTGCGCGGGATGCCGCCGGAGCCGCTGCCCTCCGTGCCGGCCCGCCTCCTCGTGCCGGTCTCCTCCCCGCCGGGCCGCCGCTCCTACCTGCGGGCGGTGCTGGACTACGACCGCGGCGACGGCGGCCCCGGGTACGCGGTGCGCCCGGCCGTGCGGCAGGGCTCGCACCAGCTGTCGGCCCTCGCCGAGACCAACGCGCTCGTCGTGGTCCCCGAGGAGGTCACCGACGTTCCGGCGGGCGGCGTGGTGGAGGTCCTCCAGCTCCCCACCGGAGCGGCATAGCCGGCCGCGGTGGCCATCCGCGGTGGCCATCCGCGGCCTCCGCGGCCGGGTCCCCGGCGGAGGCGGTCGCGGCGCGGGCCGCTGGTCCCTACCGCCGGCCCGCGGTGGTCGCATAACGTCGGAACGGCCAACGTCCCCGTCTGGAAAGCGCTCCATGTCCGACAGTCATCCGTCCGGCTTCACCCATCTCGACTCCACCGGTGCCGCCCGCATGGTGGACGTCTCCGCCAAGGAGGTGACCGCGCGCACCGCCACCGCCACCGGGCGGGTGCTGCTGGCCGCGGACGCGGTCGCCGCCCTGCGGGCCGGCGAGGTGCCGAAGGGCGACGCGCTCGCCGTGGCGCGGCTGGCCGGCATCCAGGGCGCCAAGCGCACGCCCGACCTCGTGCCGCTGTGCCACCCGATCGCGGTGCACGGCGTGGACGTCGCCGTCGAGGTGGTCGACGAGGGCGTCGCCATCACCGCGACGGTGCGCACCGCCGACCGGACCGGTGTCGAGATGGAGGCGCTCACCTGTGTCATGACGGCGGCCCTCGGGCTGGTCGACATGGTCAAGGCGATCGACCCGGCGGCGGTGGTCACCGACGTCCGGGTCGAGGAGAAGACCGGCGGCAGGACCGGCCACTGGGCCCGGCCGCGGTGAGCGGGGGAGCGGGGAACCCGCCGTCGCGGCCCGCCGCGCGCAGCGCCGTCGTCGTCACCGTGTCCAACCGCGCGTCGGCCGGTGTGTACGCCGACACCTCCGGGCCGCTGCTGGCGGAACTGCTCACCGAGGCGGGCTGCGTGGTCGACGGCCCCTGGGTGGTCCCGGACGGGGAGCCGGTCGGGGACGCGCTGCGGCGGGCTCTGGAGCACGGCTACGACGTCGCCGTCACCACCGGAGGCACCGGCCTGAACCCGGGTGACGCGACTCCGGAGGCCACCCGGCCGCTGCTGTCCTACGAGGTCCCGGGGATCGCCGAGGCCCTGCGCGCGGCCGGACGGGAGAAGGGCGTGCCCACCGCGATGCTCTCCCGCGGGCTGGCGGGGGTCGCGGAGCGCCCGGGGCACCGGATGCTGGTGGTCAACCTGCCGGGCTCGCGCGGCGGGGTCCGGGACGGGATGGCGGTGCTCGGGCCGGTGCTCGGCCACGCGCTCGACCAGCTGCGCGGCGGCGACCACCCGCGCCCGGCGGCCGGGCCGGGGGGCGCGCCGGCGGGCTGACCGGCCGCGACGCGGTGCTCCCGGCCGGGTTCCCCGGTATCGGGCTCGGGAATCCCGGGAGACCCGGCATTTCGGCGGATACGGTCCCGCGAATTCCTGGTGGTTGATTTGTCCGAATTAGGGGTGCGATAGACGTTCGTCCCCCCGTACCTTTCGCGTGGAGTGGGATACTGGGCGGCGACGGCCCGCGCGGCCGGCTGATCGCCGGTCTTCGTGTCGAACCACATCCCGTGACGGTGGCTGGCATCGGTGGCGGAGGGAAGGGCAGTGAACCGGATTCGAGGCTGGCCGATATCCCTCGAGGAGGGGCCGGTCGGCCTGCGGCCGCTGCGGCTGCGGGACGCCGCGGCACTGCGCGAGACGCGGGTGCGCAACGCCGACTGGCTGCGCCCGTGGGAGCCGACGCACCCGGAGATGCCGCTGCGGACCGCGAACATCACGCCCTACGCGGCCATGGTGCAGGCCATCCGGCGGGAGGCCCGGCAGGGCGTCGCCCTCCCCTGGGCGGTGACCTACGACGGACGCTTCGTCGGCCAGCTCACCGTCGGCGCCATCGTGTGGGGTTCGGCACGGTCGGCCCAGGTGGGTTACTGGATCGACAGCGCGTACGCGGGACGGAGTATCACCCCCACGGCGGTGGCGCTCGCCGTGGACCACTGCTTCTTCACCGTGGGGCTGCACCGGATCGAGGCCAACATCAGGCCCGAAAACCGGGCCAGCCGCCGGGTGGTGGAGAAGCTCGGATTCCGCGAGGAGGGGATCCGTCGACGGCAGCTGCACATCGACGGCGCGTGGCGGGACCACGTCTGCTACGCGCTTACCGTGGAGGACGTGCCGCGCGGCGTGCTCGCGCGGTGGCGGGAAGCCCGGTCCCGCAGGGCCTCCGGCGGTCCCGCCGGGGACGACCCCGCTCCGGGGGAGCAGGCGCCGGGAGCGGCGAGCCCCTGGTCCGAGCGTCCGTGACGCCGCGCCGCGGAAGCCGCGGCGGTCGCGCCGGCCCCGGTCCGAGGTGGGCAAAGGGCTACCGGCGCACCACCGTTCGCGGGATAATCGCCGAGACCCGCGTGGCGCGCGGACCTTGGGTGGAAGCGTATTACTACTCTCCGTTTTCCGGGTTTCACGGTATGTATTTACCGTTTTGACCTGCGTTTCTGGTAACGGAGACCCCATCTGAGGAAGAGGAAAGACTGCGATCTCACGACACTCCGGCCCGAATACTGCGCATTCTCGGACACCGGGTCGTACGGTGCGGAACGTAGACGCATCAACGATGCAGGCAACACGTACATATGGCGCATGGGAGCAGAGGCATGACGAGCGGCGCGGCGGGTGTGCAGAACGCCCCACCGGAGAATCCGGCCGAACCGCCCCACAACCGCCTTCACCCCTGAGCCGGGTACCTGCCGCCGCGTCGCCGGCGCGTCTGCGGATGTCCTGTGGTCGGCGGTGCGAGGAGGGGCGATGAGCAGCTCTCCTCTGTATTTGGCCATCGTGGTGGTCTGGGCGATCGTGCTGGTGCCGATGCTGCTGCGTCGCGACGCCGCCGATCCGCTCCCCGGACCGCTGCGCCGCGCCGGACGACGCGGAGCCGCCGAGGCGGACGACGCCGACGGCGCTGAGAACTTTCCTGATGTGGACGACGTGGACGACGAGGACGAGACCGGCAGCCCCGACGCGGAGAAGACGCAGGTGCTCTCCTACGGCGCCGACTACGTGACCGACGCCGTGGCCCGCTCGGCCGGCATCGCCGCCGACCGCGCCGCCGACGGGACCGGCCCCGCCGAGGACGCGGCGGACCGCGATGCCGGGCGCGCCGGCGACCCGGCGGGCGAGGAGGCCGAGGCGGCCCTCCGCAGCGAGCCGTTCGAGGACGAGGGGCCCGAGGACGACGAGGACGAGGCGTCCGCCGACTCCGCCCCGTACCCGCCGGCACCGCGCGCCCGCTTCATCGCGCGGCGGCGGCGCCGCACGGTGGGCCTGACCACCCTGCTGGCCGCCACGAGTGCGGCGGTCGCTCTCGGCTACGGTCCGTGGTGGGTCCTGGTGCCGCCCGCTCTGCTGCTGTTCGGCCACCTGCTGCTGCTGCGCGAGGCCGCCAAGGCCGACGCCGAACGCCTGGCCGCCGACCTGGAGCGCCGCCGCCGCCACGAGGAGGCCCGCGCCCGGCGCGCGGCGGCGCAGGCCGCCCGCGAGGCCGAGATCATCGAGCTGGCGGCCAAACGCGACCAGGTGTACGACCAGTACGCCGACGCCCACCTGCGTGCGGCCGGCGACTGACGGCCGGCCGCTGGGCGCGCTCCTCGCCCGTTTCGACTACTGGCGAGGAGCTGCTAGTCTTTAGACGTCCTTGAGGGGCTGTAGCGCAGTCCGGTAGCGCACCTCGTTCGCATCGAGGGGGTCAGGGGTTCAAATCCCCTCAGCTCCACCAGGGTAGAAAGGCCATTTCCGGTAACCGGAAATGGCCTTCTTCTTTTCCCGGCCAGCGTCCGACTCGGAGCCCGGCTGCCGATTCGTCGGTCACGGCGCGCGATAACGCACCTACGGAGCAGAGTCTTCGCGTAACGGCGCCGTATTCACCCGGTGCCCGGGCTTCGGTGGTGGCCGTCCGCACGTCCTGGAGGCCGGGATCCGGTGCTGTGGGCGCGTCTTCCGGGTGTCGTCGCAGGTCACGTGGGTGAATGTCGTGTTCCGGGAGGAACATGCCATATTCCGTTAATGAGATTTTTGGTAAGTTAAAGCCGATATTCCAATATGGTGACAATCGCCATGATTGACCGGAACCAGCCCTTGTGTGCGCTGTGACTGATAAGTCATCGTATGACGCGGGGATGGGCTCGCGTATGAGCGAAAGGAGCAGTGTGCTCAAGAAGATCTGTGCCGTGACGGCCATCTCGGCCGCTGCGCTGCTGGGATCCGCGCTCCCGGCCTCCGCAGAGGACTCCGGCTCACTCACCACCTTCTCCCCCACCTGGCAGTGGTGGCTTGCCGAGGAGGTCACCCAGGTGTCGACCGAACTCTGGGACTGGGTCCTGACCCTGGCCGAGGAGAAGGCCGGCGACGTCGTCGACTAGTCGCCCCGCCCGATCCTCGACCGCCGTTCCGGCGCCCGGCCGCCCCCAGTGACCGGGCGCCCCCGACCACGGCGTGCGGGCCGGCCGTCGAGCAGCCGCGCCGCACCGCACGCCGTCCTGGTCGACGGGAGCACCGCCGTGACGCCGCCGTCCCCACCCCGCGCGGTGCCGCTTCGAGCGGTCCGTGAACCGGGCGCGCCGGGCGGTCAGCCCGGCCGCGGGGCCGGGAGCGGGAGCCGGCCGGTGTCCAGCGCGTCGACCAGGGCCGCCGCTCCGCCGCGGGCCGCCGCGGTCAGCCCCAACCGGGACGCCTCCACGCGGCAGCCGCCGCGCTCCGGGGCGATCACGTGCGCGTCGAGCTGCGCCGCGCACGGCGGCAGCAGCCACGGGGCCAGCGGGACGAAGTAGCCGCCCAGGAGGACCGCCTGCGGGTTGAGCAGGTTGACCAGGGTGGCGACACCGCGGCCCAGCCACTCCCCGGCCTCGGCCAGAGCGCGCCGCACCCCGGGATCGCCGTCCTCGGCCCGCCGCACGGTGGCGGCGACCGCCGCCGCCACCCGTTCGCCGGTGATCGGCCCCGCGGGGACGAGGTCGGGAACCGCCCGGCGGACGATCGCGTGGATCCCGGCCAGGGCCTCCAGGCAGCCGCGGCGTCCGCAGCCGCAGAGCGGATCGCGTGCGAGCGGGATGTGCCCGATCTCGCCGCCGTAGCCCGTGGAGCCGCGCAGTGGGCGGCCCTCCACCAGCACGCCCGCGCCGATTCCCACCTCGCCGGTGAGGTAGACGAGGTCCAGCGTGTGCGCGAGGTGGCCGCTCCGGTACTCGGCGACCGCGCCGAGGTTGGCGTCGTTGTCCACGAGGAGCGGCATCCCGGTCAGGCCGGCCGCGCCCAGCAGCTCCCGCAGCCGGTCCCGTAGCGGGAAGCCGCGCCACCGCAGGTTGGGCGCGTCGGTGACCACCCCGGCGGGGGAGTCGATCAGGCCGGGGACCGCCACGCTGACGCCGAGCAGCGTGCGGTCGGCGAGCAGCGGGTCGGCGGCCGTGGCCCCGGCCAGCGCGGCCAGGCGCTCGGCGGCGGCCTGCGGTCCGGCGGCGCCGGCGTCGAAGGGGACGTGCCGGGCGAGCAGCTCCCGCTCCGCCAGGTCCACGGCGACCACGGTGAGGTAGTCGACGTTCACCTCCAGCCCGACCGCGGCGATCCGCCGCTCGTCGAGTGCCAGCATGACCCCGGGCCGGCCCACCCGGCGCGCGGGGGCCGCGCCGATCTCACGTACCAGGCCGTGCGCGATGAGGTCCGCCACCAGGCTGGAGACGGTCGCCTTGGTCAGCCGGGTGGCGGCGGCGACCTCCGCCCGGGAGCAGGGGGCGCGCTCGCGGACGGTGCGCAGCACCAGACCGAGGTTGCTCTCGCGCACGGTCTGGAAATCGGCCGGGCCGCCGGCCGGAGCTCCCCGAAGCACGCTGTCGTCCCGTCCCGTCGTCACTCGCCCCGCCGCCGCGTGCCGCACCGGAGGCGGCGGCCCCACGGGACCGCAGGTCGCGGCGCCGCGACCCGTGCGGTGCTCCCAGGGTATTGACGCCACTTAGTTCAGTAACCAAACTAATTGCGTGATCCGGGCCACGCAACGGCCCGGCGGCCCGCCCTTCCCTGGAGGACCGATGCCGCTCGTCGCAGGGGTGGACTCCTCCACCCAGGGCACCAAGATCGTGGTGCGCGACGCCTGTACCGGCGCACTGGTGCGCCAGGCCGAGGCGCCGCACCCCGAGGGCACGGAGATCGACCCGGAGGCCTGGTGGCGGGCGTTGCGCCAAGCGGCGGGCGACGGGCTGCTCGGCGGAGTGGCGGCCATCGGGGTCGCCGCGCAGCAGCACGGCATGGTCGCCCTCGACGCCGACGGCCGGGTCGTCCGGCCGGCCCTGCTGTGGAACGACACCAGGTCGGCCGGGGCGGCCGCGGACCTGGTCGCCGAACTCGGCGGCCCCGAACGCTGGGCGGCGGCCGTCGGCAGTGTGCCGATCGCGAGCCTGACCGTCAGCAAGCTGCGCTGGCTGGCCGAGCACGAGCCCGGCAACGCCGCCCGGGTGGCGCGCGTGCTGCTGCCGCACGACTGGCTGACCGCCCGCCTGACCCGTGCCGCGGAGCCGGCGACCGACCGGGGCGACGCCTCGGGGACGGGGTACTTCTCGCCGGCCACCGGACGCTACCGGCGCGACCTGCTGCACATGGCGCTGGGCCGCGACGCCGAACCGCCCCGGGTGGCGGCCCCCGCGGAGGCGCTGGGCCCGGTGCGCGCCGACGGGCTGCCCGGGATCGGCGTCGTGGCGGCGGGGACCGGCGACAACATGGCCGCGGCCCTCGGCGTGGACGCCCGCCCCGGCGACGTCGTGGTGAGCATCGGCACCTCGGGCACCGCCTTCGCCGTGGCCGAGCGCCCCACCGCCGACCCCTCCGGGCTGGTCACCGGCTTCGCCGACGCCACCGGGCGCTTCCTGCCGCTGGTGTGCACCCTCAACGCCGCGCGGGTCCTCACGGCCGGCGCCCACGCGCTCGGCGTCAGCCAGGAGGCCTTCGACGACCTCGCGCTGTCGGCGCCGCCCGGTGCCGGCGGCCTCACCCTGCTGCCCTACCTCGACGGCGAGCGCACCCCGAACCTGCCCGGCGCCACCGGGCGGCTGTCCGGGCTCACCCGTGCCAACCTGAGTCCCGGGCACGTGGCCCGGGCCTTCGTCGAGGGCATGCTGTGCGGCCTGGCCGACGCCGTGGACGCGCTCGCCGACCAGGACGTACCGGTACGCCGGATCCTGCTCATCGGCGGCGGCGCCCGATCGGTCGCGGTGCGCGCGCTCGCCCCGCAGGTCTTCGGCCGCCCGGTGCTCGTGCCGCCGGCCGGCGAGTACGTCGCCGACGGGGCGGCCCGCCAGGCGGCCTGGGCGCTGTCCGGCGCCGCGGAGCCGCCGGAGTGGCCGGCCGCGGTCGCGCCGCGCGTCCACGAGGCCGACCCCGCGCCCGTCATCCGCGACCAGTACGCGGCCGCGCGCGCCGACGCCCGGCCGCAGGTGTGAGGCGGACCGGTATCCGACCGGGCCGAACCGCTCGGCCCGACCGCGAGAGCAGGAGGGAAGGCACCCGTTGAGCAACTACCAGCCCGCGCCGGAGGACAAGTTCAGTTTCGGCCTGTGGACGGTCGGATGGCGGGGCGTCAACACGTTCGGCGAACCCGTGCGCCCGCCGCTCGACGGCGCGGAGGCCGTCTACCGGCTCGCCGAACTGGGCGCCTACGGCATCACCTTCCACGACGACGACCTCATCCCGCCGGGCAGCGGCGCGGCGGCCCGCGACGCCGTCGTCGGCCGGTTCCGCCGCGCCCTGGAGGACACCGGCCTGACGGTCCCCATGGTGACCACCAACCTGTTCGCGCACCCGGTGTTCCGGGACGGCGGCTTCACCTCCAACAGCCGGGACGTCCGGCGCTACGCGATCCGCAAGGTGCTCCGCAACATCGACCTCGCGGCGGAGCTGGGCGCCCGCACCTACGTCTGCTGGGGCGGCCAGGACGGCGCCGAGAGCGAGGCGGCCAAGGACCACCGCACCGCGCTGGACCGGCTGCGCGAGGCGTTCGACATCCTCTGCGGCTACGTGCGGGAGCGCGGCTACGACCTCCGCTTCGCCATCGAACCGAAGCCGAACGAGCCGCGCGGCGACATCCTGCTGCCCACGGTGGGGCACGCCCTCGCCTTCATCGGCGAGTTGGCGCACCCCGAGATGGTCGGCCTCAACCCCGAGGTCGGGCACGAGCAGATGGCGGGGCTGAACTTCGCGCACGGGGTGGCGCAGGCGCTGTGGCACGGCAAGCTGTTCCACATCGACCTCAACGGCCAGCGCGGTGTGAAGTACGACCAGGACCTGCGGTTCGGCGCCGGGGACGTGAAGGAGGCGTTCTTCCTGGTCGACCTGCTGGAGCGCGCCGGCTACGACGGCCCGCGGCACTTCGACTTCAAGCCGCCGCGCACCGAGGACATGGACGGCGTGTGGACATCGGCCGCCGCCTGCATGCGCAACTACCTGGTCCTCCGGGAGAAGGCCGCGGCCTTCCGGGCCGACCCCGAGGTGGCCGAGGCGCTGGCGGCGGCCCGGGTCGCCGAGCTGGCCGAGCCGACCCTGGGCCCCAAGGAGACCCTGGCCGACCTGATGGCCGAGGAGATCGACCTCGACGAGGTCGGACGGCGCGGCTACCACTTCGAGCGCCTGGACCAGCTCGCCCTCGACCACCTGTTCGGCGTGCGCTGACGGCCGCGGGCCGGCTCCGGCGGCTCCGGTGCGCCCGCTCCGGCGCGGTCCCGGCGGGCGCCGCCGGGGCCGCGTCCGAAAAAAAGCGGCATACCCGCTGAAACCAGTGAACGTTCGTTTCTTTGTCATCCCTCTGTGCGCGCCTGATTACGTTACGTGCATATCTGCCCGCAGAATGGTGCATCGTCTGTGACATGTGACAGTCGGGAGGGACCACCCCGTGTCCGAGTTCACCCCGGATTCCGTGCCGGGCGGCGTCGGCCGCCGCACGTTCCTCAGCCTCACCGGCGTCAGCGCCACCGCCTTCCTCCTCGGTCTGGGCGCCGCCCCCACCCCGGTGCACGCCGCCGAGGCGCTGCCCGCCGACCCGTTCACCCTGGGCGTCGCCTCCGGCGACCCCCTGCCCGACGGCGTGGTGCTGTGGACCCGCCTCGCCATGAGACCACTCGCCGCCGACGGCCGTGGCGGGATGCCGAACCGGGACATCCGGGTGCGCTACGAGATCGCCGAGGACGAGCGGTTCGCCCGGGTGGTGCGGCGCGGCACGGCTGTGGCCACCCCGGAACTCGGACACTCCGTCCATCCCGAGGTCGGCGGCCTCAAGCCTGGCCGCGACTACTACTACCGGTTCCGCGTCGGCGGGTTCACGAGCCCGGCGGGCCGCACCCGGACCGCCCCGGCGCGCGGCGCCGCCGTCGAGCGCCTCCGGTTCGCCACCGCCTCCTGCCAGGCGTGGTACCACGGCTACTACACCGCCTACCGGCACATGGCCGCCGACAACCTCGACGTCATCTTCTTCCTCGGCGACTACATCTACGAGTACGGCATCGTCGCCGGCGACAACCTGGAGCGCCAGGCCGACCTCGGCCCCGAGCACGGCGTGAAGGTCACCACGCTGGAGCAGTTCCGGCTCCGCTACTCGCTGACCAAGACCGACCCCGACCTCCAGGCGGCGCACGCCTCCGCGCCGTGGGTGGTCACCTGGGACGACCACGAGGTCGAGAACAACTACGCGGCCGCCGTGTCGCAGTACGGGGTGCCCGAACGCGAGTTCCTGGCGCGCCGCGCCGCCGCCTACCAGGTGTTCTACGAGAACCTGCCGCTGCGCTCCGTCCAGACGCCGGACGGGCCCTCCGTGCGGATGTACCGGACCCTGCCCTACGGGTCGCTCGCCGACGTGCACGTCCTCGACACCCGCCAGTACCGCGACACCTATCCGGCCGGCCGGGTGGTCGACAACTCCCCCGAGCGGCTCGATCCGGCCCGCACCATCCTCGGCCGCAAGCAGGAGCGGTGGCTGACCGGCGCCTTCCGCGACTCCACGGCGCGCTGGAACCTGCTGGCCAACCAGGTGGTGATGGCCCAGATCGACCGCGACCTCGGATCCGGCCGGCTGTACAGCAACGACCAGTGGGACGGCTTCCCGGCCTGCCGGGAGCGGGTGCTCACGGCGTTGCGCCGGGCCAGGATCCGCAACTTCGTGGTGCTGACCGGCGACATCCACCGCAACGTGGCCGCCGAGATCAAGGCCGACTTCGACGACCCCGACTCCAGGACGCTCGGCGTGGAGCTCGTGTGCAGCTCCATCAGCTCCGACCGCGACGGGGCGCGCAGCGACTCCTTAGCCCAGATCTGGCTGCAGAACCCGCACGTGCGGCTGTACAACGCTCAGCGCGGATACCTGCGCTGCGAGGCGACCCGGGAGAGCCTGACCGCCGACTTCCGCATCGTTCCCTACGTGACCCGGCCGGGAGCCGGGGTCGAGACGCTGGCCCGCTACACCATCCCGGCCGGCGAGATGGGCCTGCCGGGCACCGCCCCGCAGCAGCGCCCCTGACCGGCGGTATGGGCCCGGCGCCGCGGGACCGCCGGATGTGAGGCCGGTCTCCCGGCACCGCCGCGTGTCGGCGCTTGACAGCGGGCGGTGCCGGGCTGGCGCGGCCGCCAGAAGTTCCTTCGGCCGCGTGGACGGCGGTTCGCGCCGCCCGTGACCGGTCATGCTCCTGTGCGAGACGACAGCACCGAGGCGGGCGAGGCCCGCCGCAGCCTTCCCGCCGGGGCGCGCCCCGGCGCCGACGTCCGAGGGCGCTCCCGGCGTCAGGCAGGCGGCGGACGTCCGGCACGCGCGGGAAGCGGGTGATGAGGCGTGGACCGCGGACGTCCCGACGACCCGGGGACGCCGGAGTCGTGGCCGCCACCGGACCCTGGCGCCTGGCGGGCCGAGGCCGCCGGGACCGCCGAGGCCGCCGGGACCGCGGAGGACGCCCGGCCGACCGAGGTGTGGCCCCGGCACACCGCCGACCACTGGCCGGCGCTCCCCGACCCCTACGACGCCGAGCGGCCGCCGCCCCGGGAGCCCGCGCGGCCGCCGCTGCGGCGGCTCACCCCCGCCCGGCTGAAACCCATCGTGCGGGAACGCCGGCCCGGGTTCTGGGGCCTGGCCACCGGCACGGTGCTGTTCGTCATGGCGGCGGCCGGCTCGGCCGAGTACGTCTCCCTGGGGGTGCGGTTCGCCGAACACGCCGTGTTCTGGGCACTGGTCGCGGTCGCCGCGCTGGTGAGCCTGCACCGCGAGCACGCGTACGGCTGGCCGCCCAAGCCGCGCTGGCCCTGGCCGTTCGCGGCCGTGGTCGGCACGCTCGCCGCCGAGCTCCTGGCGCTCACGGCGGGATCGGCGCTGGTGATCGCCGGATCCCTGGTCGTGCTCGCGGTGCTGCTCGTCCTCGTGCTGCTGTTCGGATGAGGCTTGCCGCGCGGGAGCCCCGCGACCGGGCACGGCTCTCGGCGGCGACGTGCTCAGGTGGCTTCGTCGTCGAACGGGGGACGGCGCCCGTTGAGCTGGGCGGTGGCCCGGCGGGCCGGCGCCTCCTCCTCGTCCTCGCTCTCCCAGAAGTGCTTCTGCACGAAGCGCTTGGGGTTAAGGTCCTGGACATCGAAGTCCCGGAACTCCGGCCCCAGCCCCTCCTGGATGTCGTTCTTGGCGCTGTCGGCCATCCGGCGCAGCTGCCGGAGCATGCGCCCGGCCTGCTGCGCGGCCTTGGGGAGCTGCTCCGGCCCGAAGATCAGGAGCGCGAGCAGCCCGAGGGTGATGAACTCCCACCCTCCGATGTTGAACATGCGCACTCCTCCAGCGGACTGCCGTTCCTGTCTGCGCCGATAGCAGACTAGCCGGTATCGGGATGACGGGACACAGCGGCTCAGGGGGGACCGCCAGCCGGTCCGGCGGGCCCGGCGCCGGGCCCGCCGCGGCCGGCCTCAGCGGGGGCGCGGCGTCTCCTCGGCGGCGGTGGAGCCCCGGCCGGCACGGCGCCGGTGTCGCCCGGCCCCAGGGCGAGCCGGCCCAGCAGCGCCACGACGATCCCCAGCGCCCAGCCGCCCAGCGACTCACTCGCCCAGTGGTAGTCGAGGGCGGTCATCATCACACCGACGGCGAGGACCGGGACCGCCGCGCCGGCCAGTGCCCACCGCAGTGCGCGCGGATCCGGCCACCGGCCGTTGCGGCCGAACAGCAGCCAGGCCAGCAGCGGGTAGGTGAGTGCGGCGTTGGCGGTGTGCCCCGAAGGGAAGGACACGAAGCCGTCGTAGGGCGGCCCGCCCGGCGAGAGCACGGCAGCCAGCCACGCGGCCACGTTGCCGAGCCCGGGGTCGACGACGTCCACCCCGATGACCGGAGGGGTGCGGCCGACCGCCACCTTCAGCAGCGTCCCCAGCACCGCCAGCGAGACCAGGCCGGTGACCGCGGCCGCCGGCGGGCGCCAGTCGCGGCGGCGCCAGCCGACCCACGCGCCGACACCCAGCAGCACCGGTGCGGTCAGCCAGCGCTGGCCGAGCCGGGCGACGGCCACCGCCAGCGCCAGCGGTGCCCCCTCGGGCTGGCGGGCGTCCACCGCCCGGTGCACCGGCCAGTCCGCGGCGGTGAGCGGCCCGCCGGCCACCACCTGCCAGGTGACGGCGGTGAGCGCGGCCGCGGCGACCACCAGCCACAGGACATATGGCCGCCACCAGGCGGCTGCGGACGCAGCGTTGCGAGACGTCACGGCCCGGGTCCCCTCGGTCGACCGAACCGTTCCAGCTTAGGTCCCCGCCGCTGGGGCCGGCCGGCCGCGATGCGGCACCGGGTGCGCCCGCGCGGGCACGGACTGCGGCGGGATACCGCCGCCATCGCGGCGAACCGGGGACGTTAGGGTGGCGAGGTTCGGGATCGGGGCGACAGGGCGGCCGGTGTGCGGAGGGGAACAGTGGGAGAAGGCTCGCTGCGGGAGCAGGTGCGGGCAGTCGTCGAGGCGCGGTGGTTCCAGAACACCATCGTCGCCGTGATCGTGCTCAACGGGGTCTCGCTCGGCCTGGAGACCTACGAGGACCAGTTCGGCAGGTACGGACACTACTTCACGCTCGCCGACCGCGCGTTCGTGGCGGTCTTCGTCATCGAGCTGCTGCTGAAGGTCTTCGTCTACCGCGCGGCGTTCTTCCGCGACCCGTGGAACTGGTTCGACCTCTTCGTGGTGGGTGTCGCGGTGGTGCCCGCCACCGACGGCTTCTCCGTGCTGCGCCTGCTGCGGATCCTCCGGCTGCTGCGGCTCATCAGCGTGATCCCGCAGATGCGGGAGATCGTCTCGGCGCTGTTCCGGTCGGTCCCGGGGCTCGGCACCGTCATCGGGCTGCTCTTCGTGATCATGTACACCTCGGCGGTGCTCGGCGAGAGCCTGTTCGAGGACATCTCGCCGGACTACTTCGGCGACCTCGGCACCACCCTGTACACGCTGTTCATGCTGCTCACCACCGAGAACTGGCCGGACATCTCCGACTCGGTGATCGACGAGGCGCCCTACGCCTGGGTGTTCTTCGTGGGCTTCATCGTGGTCAGCGCCTTCATCGTGCTCAACCTGATCATCGGGGTCATCGTCACCTCCATGGAGCAGGAGGTCAGCGCGGAGCGGTGGGAGGAGGACCAGGAGCTCGAACTGCGCCAGCACGAGGCGGTCATGATCCGGCTGAACGCGCTGACCGACGAGGTGGCGCGGCTCACCGAGCAGGTGCGGCTGCTGGCGGCCGGAGGCCAGGAGCCGGCCGCGCGGGGCGCCGAGCCCGGCGGCGCCGCCCCCGGGCGCCCGGGGCCCGCGGCGGAGCGCTGAGCCGGTAGCGGCGCGCGGCCGCGGCGGGACGGCGGCGCCGGGGGAAAACAAACAGCCCTTCGCCCGGGAGACGAGCGAAGGGCCGAGAAACGAAACAGGCGACGTTAGAGCGCACGCACGTTCGACGCCTGGGGGCCCTTCGGGCCCTGCGTGATCTCGAACTCGACCGACTGGTCCTCTTCCAGGTTCCGGAAGCCGGATCCCGCGATCGCCGAGTAGTGAACGAACACGTCCGGGCCGCCGCCTTCAACGGCGATGAACCCGAAACCCTTCTCAGAGTTGAACCACTTCACGGTGCCCTGAGCCATCTGCTCTCCCTTTGGGGACTACAACGAGACCGCACCCTGCTGGTCTCGGGCTGCTGAGCGCCCATCCCCGGGAGTTACCGCCCAATGAACAAGCGCCCACGTGAAGTTCCGCGAGGCGCCTGGGGCATCCATGGAAACTACAACCGCAACCGCCCACCAAACTACCAGCCGGATCCCGCGATTGCCGAGACTTTCAGCCGAGGAAAATCGTGGAGGAAATGCTGAAATTTCACCTCAATCCGCCACGGCCTCCGACCGCTGGACGTGCGCTAACGCGGCGTCGCGTTCCCGAAGATCCAGGTGTCGAACCACATCCGGTCCGCCCACTGCTCGTAGGGGATGACCTCGGCGCTCAGCACGGGGTACAGGTAGCCGAAGTTCGCGACCACCAGCAGCATGACCACGCCGTACAGGACGCCGCCGATCACCCGGCGGCGCGGCGAGTAGCGCGGATCGGCCGCCCCCGGCCCCATGGCCAGCCCCAGCGACAGCACGAGCGCCAGCACCAGGAACGGCAGCATCGGCAGCGCGTAGAACACGAACATGGTGCGCTCGGGGTAGGCGAACCACGGCAGCCACCCGGCGGCGATCCCGAGCAGCACGGCGCCGGCCCGCCAGTCGCGGTAGGTCACCCACCAGCCCAGCATCACCAGGCTGGCCGCGATCGACAGCCACCACACGGCCGGCGACCCGATGCCGAGGATCGCGCTGGAGCATTCGGCCGCCCCGCACCCGGTCTGGTCGCCGTCGTAGTAGAAGGCCACCGGTATGCGCATGATGACCCAGTCCCACGGGCGCGACGCGTAGTCGTGCTGGGCCGACAGGTCCGAGTGGAACGCGAGCATCTCCGCGTGGTAGTGCGCGAGACTGCGCAGCGGGTTCACCACGGCGAGCACCGGACCGGGCAGCTCGGCCCACACGCCGGTGGTGTGCTCGGCCGCCCACTGCCGGCCCCACCCGATCGGGCTGAGCAGCCAGCCGGTCCACGTGGCCAGGTAGGTCGCGGCGCCCACGACGACGATCTGGACGAACGCCGGAACCGCGTCGAGGAGGAACCAGCGCCCGGCCACCCGGCGCTGGCCCGCGCTGCGCCGCGCGCCGTAGTCCCAGGCCACCGTGAGCAGGCCGAACGCCGCGACGTAGAACAGCGCCGACCATTTCGTCCCGCACGCCAGCCCCAGGCAGACACCGGCGGCAAGCCGCCACCACCGCACGCCCAGCCAGCCGGCGGACGCCCGGCCGGAGTCGGCGAGGTCGGCCAGCCGGGCCCGGGCGCGGTCCCGGTCCACCACCAGGCAGCCGAACCCGGCGAGGACCCAGAAGGTCAGGAAGAGGTCCACCATGGCGATGCGGCTCATGGTGAAGTGCAGGCCGTCCAGCGCCAGGACCAGTCCGGCCGAGCAGCCGAGCAGCACCGACCGCGTCATCCGCGTCGCGATCCGTGCCAGGAGCAGCACGGACAGGGCGCCGAAGAACGCGGCGGCGACCCGCCACCCCGTCGGCGACATCGACGCCCCGAACGGCAGCAGGCTCCAGAGGTAGTCGCCGCCGGCGATCATCCACTTGGCCACCGGCGGGTGCACGACGAAGTCGCCGGCCCCGGTCCAGATCGTGTGCACGCCCTGGGCGAGCAGGTCATCGGCGTTGTCGACGGTCTCGTGCTCCACACCGAACGTGCGCAGCGCGAACGCGTCCTTGGCGTAGTACGTCTCGTCGAAGTAGATCTGCGCCGGCTCGCCCAGCCGGATGAACCGCAGGGCGCCGGCGAACACCGCCACGAGCAGCGCGCCCAGCCAGCCGATCCAGGCGGGACGGGGCATCGGAGGCACCAGCCGCGCGCGCATGGTCGGGGTGGCGCCTGACTCCGGCGTGAGACCGGGGGGAGGGGCTGTGGTGGTCATCGCGGCCATACTAGATCGAGGAGTGTCGGCGGCGCCGGGGGCGCGGGGAACGTCCCCGGGGGTCGCGGGGGACCGTCCGCGGCGATTCGGAGCCCGGCACCGTGGCACCCACCGTAACGCTCCAGAAAGGGTGCAACGTGACACACGCCGCGACGGGGGAGCCGGTGCCGGGGACGCTGGTCCTGGCCGGGCTGCCGATCGGGCAGGGGGACGATGCGCCGCCGCGGCTGCGCACGGCGCTCGAACACGCCGAGATCATCGCGGCGGAGGACACCCGGAGGCTCCGGCAGTTCGCCGCCCGGATCGGCGTCCGGCTCGGCGGCGCGTCGGGCGCCCGGATCGTCTCCTACTACGACGCCAACGAGCGGCGCCGCGCCGAGGAGCTCGTCACCGACCTGCGGGCCGGGCACGACGTGCTGGTCGTCACCGACGCCGGCATGCCGGGGGTCTCCGACCCCGGATACCGGCTGGTCACCGCCTGCGTCGACGCCGGGATCCCGGTCACCGCGATCCCGGGGCCCTCCGCGGTCACCACCGCGCTGGTGGTCTCGGGGCTGCCCACCGACCGCTTCTGCTTCGAGGGATTCCCCCCGCGCAAGGGGCTGGCCACCCGGTTGGCCGAGCTCGCCGACGAGCGCCGCACCATGGTGTTCTTCGAGTCGCCGCACCGGTTGGCCGCGACCCTGGCGGCGATGGCCGCCGCCTTCGGCGCCGACCGGCGGGCCGCGGTGTGCCGGGAGCTCACCAAGACCTACGAGGAGGTGCGCCGCGCCCCGCTCGGCGACCTCGCCGAATGGGCGCGCGGCGAGGTCCGCGGCGAGGTCACGGTGGTCGTGGCCGGCCGCACGGGCGCCGCCGGGGCCGCCGCGCGCGGGCCGGCTGACCTCGCCGCGGCCGTCGCGGAGCGCGAGGAGGCCGGGGTTCCCCGCAAGCAGGCCATCCAGGAGGTCGCGCGGCGGCTCGGGCTGCCCAAGCGCGAGGTGTACGACGCCGTGCACCGCTGACCGGAGCCGGCCACCGCGGCGGGGTGCCGGACGCACGGAGGGGACGGGCGTATGCCCGTCCCCTCCGCGGTTCGCGGTCGGCTAGACCACCGCGCCGTCGCTCTGCTCACGGGCGGTGCGCAGCTCCCTGCGCTGCTTGGTCTTCTTCTCCCGCACCACGTGCGGCGGCGGGGTCCGGTCGAACTTCTGCAACCAGATCGCCAGCGGCGTTCCCACGAAGATCGTGGAGAACATGCCGGACACGAGGCCCACCAGCATCGCGATCGAGAAGTCCGTCAGCGACGAGCCGCCGAAGATCGCGAGCGTGGCGAGGATGAAGATGGCGCCGATACCGGAGTTCACCGTACGCGGCAGCGTGTGCAGGATCGCGCTGTTGCAGATCTTGCCGAACGGCGACTTCTGGTCGTGCGCCCACTCGTCGCGGACCCGGTCGAAGACCACCACCGAGTCGTTCACCGAGAAGCCGATGACGCTCAGCAGGGCCGCCAGGAACACGCCGTCGATGGGCTTGCCCAGCCAGGCGAACAGGCCGATGACGAGTACCAGGTCGAACGCGAGGGCCACCATCGTCGCCACGCCGAACGACCAGCGGAACCGCCAGGCCAGGTACGCCATCTGCAGCACCAGCGCGGCCACCAGCGCGAACAGCGCCTTGTTCCGCAGCTCGTCGCCCATGCTCGGACCGATCAGCTCGTCGCTGACCCGGTCGACCTCGCCGGCGTGCTCGCCCAGGGCGTCCTGGATCCGCTGCGCCTCCGCGTCGGAGATCTGGCCGGTGCGCACCGCGACGTCGCCGTCGCCGGACTCCTGCACCACGGCCTCGGGGAAGCCGGCGTCGGCGACGACCTCCCGGGCCTCGTTGACGCTGATGGACTCGCTCACGGTGAAGTCCATCACCCGGCCGCCGGTGAACTCGACGCCGTAGTTCGGCGGGCGCACCACGACGCCCACGACGGCCACCACCACGATCAGCCCGCTGATGCCCAGCCAGAGCCGGCTGCGCTTCATCAGGTCCGGGTTGCGCCGGACGAGCCACTCGCGCACCTTGCTGATCCGCGAGATGCCACTGATGGCGGGGTGCTTGCGGACCACCTTGCGGCGCACCGCCCACTCCACGAACACCCGCGCGATGACCAGCGCCGAGATCATCGACGCGGCGGTGCCCAGGCCCAGCGTCACGCCGAAGCCCTGCACCGTGCCGGACGCGAGGAAGAACAGCAGCGCCGCGGCGATCAGCGTGGTGACGTTGGTGTCCAGCACCGCGCTCCACGCCCGCTCGGTGCCCGTGACGAACGCCTTGTGCAGGTTGGGCGGGATCGCCCGGCGGCGGCGGCGCGACAGCACGCCGGCCTCCGCCTGCGCGGTCTCGGCCTCGGTGGCGTCCACCATGCCGGCCGACTTGTTGGACGCGTAGACCCGCTCCTGCCGCTGGTGCTCCTCGCGCGCCCGCTCGAAGATCAGCACGTTGGCGTCGATCGCCATGCCGATCGCGAGCACGAAGCCGGCGAGGCCCGGCAGGGTGAGCGTCGCCCCCAGCGCGACCAGCGCCGCGTAGGCGATCAGGGTGTAGCAGGCGAGCGCCACCGACGCCAGGAAACCGACGAGCCGGTAGGCGACGCAGATGTAGAGCGCGGTCAGCAGCAGGCCGACCCCGCCCGCGATGAAGCTGGCCTTGATGGCCTCGGCGCCCAGGGTCGGGCCCACCGTCTGGCGCTGGATCTCCTGCACCGGCAGCGGCAGCGAGCCGCCCTCGATCAGCACGGCGAGGTCGCGGGCGCTCTCCTGGTCGAAGCTGCCGGTGATGGAGGTGGTGCCGCCGGTGATGCCGACGTCGCAGGCGACGTCGGTCTGCACCTCGGGCGAGGAGATGATCTGGTTGTCCAGCACGATGGCGATGCGGCGCTGCGGGCTGCCCGACTCGTTGCACGCGGCCTGGCCGGTCAGCTCCTTCCACGCCTCGCGGCCCTCGCCCTGGAAGGAGACGTTGACCATCCAGTTCGTCTGGTACTGGTCCAGGCCGGCCTCCGCGCTGGAGACCTCGTCACCCTTGATCGCCGCCGGGCCGAGCTGGAGCTGCTGGCCCTGTTCGTCGGGCAGCGTCAGCGCGACGTCCTCGGGATCGGCCGACTGGGCGGCGGGGGCGCCGCCGCCGCTCTGGCCCTGGAGCAGCTGCTGCAGCTCCTCCTCCGAGAGCGAGCTGCCGCCCTCGGTCCCGCCGTCGCCGCCCTCCTCGTCGGCGGACGACGCGGGCGCCGCCGCGTGCGACGACGGTGCGTTGGCCTCGTCGGCGGGCGCGTTGGCGTTGTCCCCGCTCTCGCCGCCGGCGGGCGCCTGCACCCCGGTGCCGCCGGCCGGTGCCACCCCGACGACGGGGTGGAAGGTCAGCTGGGCGGTCTGGCCGATGATCTCGGCGGCCTCGGTCGGGTCCTGCACACCGGGCAGTTCGACGATGATCCGGTTCTCACCGGAGCGCGACATCGTCGCCTCGCTGACACCGAGGCGGTCGACGCGCTGCCGCAGCACCTCGACGACCTGGTCGGTGTTGTCGGCGTTCGCCTCGGTGCCGTCCTCGCCGTCCTGCGTCTCCAGGACGATCTGCGTGCCCCCGCTGAGGTCGAGCCCCAGCTTGGGCGGTACGAACCACGCGGCGCCGAACGCGGCGACCACGATGACGAGGGAGATGACGCCGCGCAACCAGCGGCCGCCTGCTCCCGTAGAACTGGACAATTGGTAAACCTCTCACGACTGGATGTGGACGTCCGGCGCCTGCCGGAGGGGGATGGCGGGTGCGCACGGCGGTCCACGTCCGGGCGTGGCTCAGGTGCGCGTCGTGGGAGGCGGGGCGCGGCCGAGCGGCAGCGTGCGGGCGCCGGCGGTCTCCGGCCCGGCGACCGCGCCCGCCGGCGGGACGTGCTCCCACCGGCCCCGGCCGGGAAGCTCGGCGCGCCCGGGCAGGTAGCCGTCGGGAAGGTCGCGGGCGAGCGGCCGCTGGTCGCCGCCCCACTTGGCCAGCGCGAGCGAGACCGACGTGGAGTCCTGCGCCGGCCCCACCACGGCGTGCGGACCGAAGCCCACCATGGCCGTCCGGTGCTCGGACGGGGCGGTGGGCGCCGCGGGCGCGACGAGCTGGGCGACGGCGGCGAGCGGCAGCACCGGCGCGCTCACCGTGACCAGCACGGCCGTCAGCAGCGTGGCCAGGGCACGGAACACCGTGGCGGGCACCTTCCTCCGGCTTCTTCCGGGCATGACAGGGCGACGACGGACTCTGGCCCCATACCTTATCCGCACGAGTGGCCGAAACCGTGTCGGCGCCGACACGCGGCGGCGCGCTGACCTCGGGGGGAGGGCGCCACCGGGTCCCGCCGCGGGCCGCGGGACCGGCGGTTTCCCGCGGCGCGGGGGAGCGCTTCCCGCCGGATGTAGCATTACAGGCATGCAGCGGGCACGCATGGCCATGATGGCGAGCCGGATGATGATGGTCTCCGGCCTCCCGCGCGTGCCCTGAACCCACCGCTCAAGGAGGCCCGGCCGGTGCCTCCGCGGATCGGGCGTCGGTGGGGCGGAAAGGTTGCCGATGAGTCGTTACTTCGTCATGACCGCCATTCCCTATGTGAACGGCAGGCCGCACGTCGGGCACGCGCTCGAACTCCTCCAGGTCGACGTGCTCGCCCGGCATCGGCGGCAACGCGGCGACGAGGTACGCGCGCAGACCGGCACCGACGACAACGCGCTGAAGAACGTGCAGAGCGCCGAGGCCGAGGGCGTCAGCCCGACCGAGTACGTCGCGCGGGTCGCCGAGCGGTTCCTCGGGCTGCAGCGGCCGCTCGACCTGCGCTTCGACGACTTCATCCGGACCAGCTCCGACCCGCGGCACCGCCCCGGGGTCGAGAAGCTCTGGAACGCGTGCGCCGCCAACGACGACTTCTACCGCAAGAGCTACACCGGCCTGTACTGCTACGGCTGCGAGCAGTTCTACGCGGAGGACGAGCTGGTCGACGGCCTGTGCCCGGAGCACCTGGTCCGGCCGGACGTCGTCGAGGAGAACAACTGGTTCTTCCGGCTGAGCAGGTACCAGCAGCCGCTCATCGACCTGATCTCCTCCGACCGGCTGCGGATCGAACCGGCCTCGCGCAAGCGCGAGGTGCTGTCCTTCATCGAGTCCGGGCTGGAGGACTTCAGCGTCTCCCGCAGCATGAAGCGGGCGCGGGGCTGGGGCATCCCGGTCCCCGGTGACCCCGAGCAGGTCATCTACGTCTGGTACGACGCCCTCGCCAACTACATCACCGCGCCCGGCTACGGCAGCGACGACGCCGGCTTCGCGCACTGGTGGACCGAGGGCGGCGAGCGGGTGCACGTCATCGGCAAGGGCATCATCCGGTTCCACGCGGTGTACTGGCCGGCCATGCTGCTCTCCGCGGGCCTCACGCTGCCGAGCACCATCTTCGTGCACGAGTACCTCACCGCCGACGGCCAGAAGATCAGCAAGTCGGCGGGCAACGCCAAGGACCCCGCCGAGATCGCCGAGCGGTTCGGCACCGACGCGCTGCGCTGGTGGATGCTGCGCGACGTCGCGCGGGCCGGCGACACCGACTACACCGACCAGCGGCTCGTCACCCGCAACAACGAGGACCTCGCCAACAACATCGGCAACCTGGTCAACCGCACCGTCTCCATGGTGAACAAGTACCGCGGCGGCGCGGTCCCGCCGCTGCCGGAGCACAACGACGCCGCCGCGGACCTGCGCGCGGCGCGCGCCGGCGCCGCTGCCCGGATCGACGAGGCCATGGCGGCGTTCGACTTCCGGCGGGCGGCCGAGGTCGTCACCGACCTCGGCGACGCCGGCAACCGCTACGTCGAGGCCGCCGCGCCGTGGACGCTGGCCAAGGCCGAGCGCAAGGAGGACGCCGCGCCCGACGCGCTGGACGCCGTCCTGGCCGAGCTCGTGCACACCTGCCGCCTGCTCGGGGAGCTGCTCACCCCGTTCCTGCCCGCCTCCGCGGCCGAGATCCTCGCGCAGACCGGCGAGGGCGGCGACCGGGTCACCGCACCGTCGCCGATCTTCCGGCGCCTGGAGCTGGCCGCCGAGGAGTGAGGCGCGCCCGCGCCGGCCGCACCACCGTGCGGCCGGCCGCAGAACGGGCGCGTCCGCCGGTGGCGGGCGCGCGGAGCGCGTGCGGGCGGAGCCGCGCCCCGGACGTGCGCCCGCCCCCAGGACAGGACTGAGAGGACGCAGATGAGCAAGCGCAGCGGCGAGGCCGTCCGCAACCGCAACGCCCAGACCCCGCCGCCCGCACCCGAGCCGCTGCGGGTGGCGGTTCCGGACTGCCACACCCACATGGACATGCAGAGCCCCGCCGTGCCCGAGATCATCGCGGCCGCGGCGGCCGTCGGCGTGACCCCGCTCATCCAGGTCGGGTGCGACCTGCCCTCCTCCCGCTGGGCCGCGGAGACCGCCGCCGAGCACCCGACCGTGTGGGCGGCGGTCGCGCTGCACCCCAACGAGGCGCCGCGCCTCGTCCACGGTGACGGGGCGGCCGGGGTCGAGGCCGCCGACACCGACTGGACGGGCGGCCGCCGCCCGCCCGGCGGCCCGGAGGCGCTGGACGCCGCGCTCGCCGAGATCGACCGCCTGGCGGCGCTGCCGCAGGTGCGCGCGGTCGGTGAGACCGGCCTGGACTACTTCCGCACCGGGCCCGAGGGAGTGGCCGCGCAGCAGGAGTCGTTCCGGCGCCACATCGACATCGCCAAGCGGCACGGCCGGGCGCTGATGATCCACGACCGCGACGCCCATGACGACGTCCTGGCGGTCCTCGCCGAGGAGGGCGCTCCCGAGACCGTCGTGTTCCACTGCTTCTCCGGCGACGCCGACATGGCGAAGGTGTGCGCCGAGCGCGGCTACTACATGAGCTTCGCGGGCAACGTGACGTTCGCCAGCGCCCAGCCGCTGCGGGACGCCGCCGCGGTGGCGCCGGCGGAGCTGGTCCTGGTCGAGACCGACGCCCCCTTCCTCACCCCCAAGCCCTACCGGGGGCGGCCGAACGCGCCGTACCTCATCCCCCACACCCTGCGCGCCCTCGCCGCGACCAAGGGGATGGCCGAGGACGAGCTGGCCGCGGCGGTCGCGGCCAACGCGGCCCGCGCGTTCGGGCTGTAGGCCGCCGGCGCCCTAGCCGCCGTCGCGGCCGAGGTCGCCGGGGACGCCCCACTCCGCCAGCACGTCGGAGAGCCGCGGTTCCGGGAAGTCCGGGGCGCGGGTGACCGCCCCGGGGGTGCGGCCGAACCGCGGGGCCGGGCCGGCGTAGACCCGTTCGCCGTCGCGGCGCAGCGTGCCGCGCGCGCGGATGTGCGGGTGGTCGGGCGCCTCGGCGAGCGAGAGCACCGGCTGGACGCAGGCGTCGGTGCCCGCGAAGACCTCGGCCCACTCGTCGCGGGTCCGTGTGCGCAGGACCGCCGCGAAGCGCTCCCGCAGCGGCGGCCAGTTCGCCGGGTCCATCCGGTCCGGCAGGTCGGCGCCGGAGAGCCCCAGGCCGTCGAGGAAGGCCGCGTAGAACCGCGGCTCGATGCAGCCGACCGACACGTGCCGGCCGTCGGCGCACTCGTACACGTCGTACCAGGGCGCCCCGGTGTCCAGGTAGTTGGTGCCGCGCTCGTCGCGCCACGCGCCCCGGGCGCGGTCGTCGAGGATCATCGACATCAGGAACGCGCTGCCGTCCACCATGGCGGAGTCCACCACCTGCCCGCGCCCGGAGCGCCCGCGCTCCACCAGTGCGGCGAGGATGCCGGTGACGACGAAGAGCGCGCCGCCGCCGAAGTCGCCCACCAGGTTGGCCGGCGGAACCGGAGGGCCGCCCGCCCGGCCGAAGCTGTGCAGCGACCCGTTCAGCGATATGTAGTTCATGTCGTGTCCGGCGCGCTCGGCGAGCGGTCCGTCCTGCCCCCAGCCGGTCATCCGCGCGTAGACGAGCCGGGGGTTCGCCGCCAGGCACTCCTGGGGGCCGAGCCCCAGCCGTTCCATGACCCCGGGCCGGAACCCCTCCAGGGCCACGTCGGCCGCCGCCACGAGCGTGCGGGCGCCGCGCAGCCCCGCCGCGGACTTCAGGTCGAGTCCGGCCACCGGCCGGCCGGCGCTCATGTGCGGCCGGGCCGGGCCGGTGGCCGCCGCGGCCTCCGGCCGGTCCACCCGGACGACGCTCGCGCCGAGGTCGGCGAGCAGCATCGCGGCCATCGGGCCGGGGCCGATACCGGCGAACTCCACGACCCGGATCCCGTGCAGTGGACCCATGTGTGCGGACCTTTCGTGCCTGGGGACGGGGACCTCCATTGTGCTGACCCGCCGGCTGGACCCCGACGCGGGGTGGCCAGGGGGCCGGCGCGCGGCCGGATGCGGATTCCGGTGGATTCGGCCATACCCAAAGCGGGGCCACCGCCCCTGTGGTAACTTCCCGATATCTCTGTATCACCGTGTGGCAGGCGAGCGAGCCGCGCATCCGGCGTGCCGGCCGGGCGAGGGCACCGAAGGCCGCCACGGTAGTCACCCGGGAATCCGCTCCCGGCCCCCTGCTCCCCGTGATCGCGAAGGTCTGAAATCGTGCGTACTGGGTCGTCACGTTCCCGCGGCTCCCGCCGGGCGCCGCGTAACTCCCCGCCGGACCCGAACGGGTTGCCGAGGACCGGGCAGCCGTCGGCGACGCAAGCGAAGAAGGGCGCGAAGGGCGCGGCGCGTCCGAAGCTGAAGCTCCCGTCGCTGCCGCCGCTGTCCCGCCGGTCCCGCCCGGTGGTGATCGGCGCCGCGGTCGCGGCGGTGCTGATCGCCGCGGGCGGCGGCACCGCGTTCGCCATGGACAAGCGCGTCAACCTCGTCGTGGACGGCGAGAGCCAGACCGTGCACACCTTCGGCGCGTCGGTCCAGGAGGTCCTGGACTCCGCCGGCGTGGAGCTCGGCGAGCACGACGCCGTCGCGCCGGCGCTCGACACCGAGCTCGGCCAGGGGGCGCATGTCCTGGTGCGCAGCGGCCGCGAACTCACCCTCGACGTGGACGGCGAGGAGCAGACCCACTGGGTGACCGCGCTGACCGTCGGCGAGGCGCTCGACCAGATCGGGATGGGCGGCGAGGCGCTGGAGCTCTCGGTGGACCGCTCCGCCGAGGTACCGGTCTCCGGACTGGAGGTCGAGGCGAGCCGGGGACGGCACGTCGTCATCCTCCGGGACCGGGTCCGCACCGAGGTCGACACCACCGCCGGCACGGTCGAGGAGCTGCTGGCGGAGAACGGCATCGAGCTCGGGGAGCACGACAAGGTCAGCCCGGCCGTCGACGAGGAGCCGGTCGACGGCATGGTCGTCAAGGTCGTGCAGCTGCTCACCGAGCCCAAGACCGAAGAGGTCCCCATCGAGGCCGAGATCGAGGAGCGGGAGAACCCCGACCTGGAGAAGGGCGAGGAGAACGTCGTCCAAGAGCCGAAGGACGGCATCAAGGAGGTCACCTCCGCGATGATCATGCGCGACGGTCAGGAGACCGAGTACGTCATCGAGGAGGAAGTGATCGAGGAGCCGGTCAACGGCATCGTCGAGATCGGCACCAAGGAGGACGTCAGCCCCAACGTGGGCGGCGACGCCGACAGCCTGAACTGGTCCGCGCTGGCCCAGTGCGAGTCGGGCGGCGACCCGACGGCGGTCAACCCGGCCGGCTACTACGGCCTCTACCAGTTCTCCCTGCCCACCTGGCAGTCGGCGGGCGGCAGCGGCCTGCCCAGCGAGGCCAGCGCCAACGAGCAGACCATGCGGGCCAAGACGCTGTACAACATGGTGAACGGCAACTGGCAGGGCCAGTGGCCCGAGTGCGGCGTGCACCTCTTCGACTGAGCGGCGTCCGCACGCTCCCTGCCGGCCTCTGACGCGGAAGGGGCCCGCCCGATCTGAACTGCTCCCTGGAAGTTGGACTGGCGAATCCAGTTCCATCTACCAGGGAGCAGTCGTATGAGAGCGGATAGCTCGCTCACTTCGGCCCAGCGTGAGACGGCGATAGCGTGGTTCGAGCAGGGCCTGGCCGATCACGCGGTGGCGACCTCGTTGGGGGTGCAGCGGTGGCCCATCAGGCACCTGTACCGACGGTGGCGGATCCATGGCCGGAGTGCTGGTGGCCAAATGGACGAAGAAGTCCTACCCCTTCGAGTTCAAGGTCGAGGCGGTGCGCCGCGCCCTGGCCGGCGAGCCCAAGGCCGACCTGGCCAGAGAACTCGGGCTGTCCTCGCCCAAGCTGCTGGAGGTGTGGGCGCGCACCTATCGCAACGAGGGCGAGAACGGGCTGCGCCCCAAGCCGCGGGGCACCCGCCCACGACCGCGCCTGCGCTTGAGGAGTCCGAGCTGGAGCGGCCGCGCCGCGAGAACGAGTTCCTGCGCGCCCAGAACGCCCACCTGGGAAAAGTGCGGGCCTTGAGGGAACACCGACCAGAGTGAAGGTCCGCGCTCTGATCGCTCTCAAGGCCGAACACCGCCTGGAGGTGCTGCTGAAGGCCGCCGGTCTGCCCCGGCCGATGTTCTTCTTCCACCAGGCCCGGATCCACGCTGGGCGGGCCCCTTCCGTCGTCGCGGCCCGGGGCGGCATCGGCGGAGGTGCGCGCCCTCGCCGTCCGTGCCGGGACGGAGCACACTCCGCGCGGGCCGGGGAAACGCTCGACAACGGCGGGGCGCGGCGCGACCCGGCGGCGGGTCCCCTCCGGCCGGCCGAGGGAGCTGCCGCCCTGCCGGAGCTCCTCCACGTGGTGGTTCAGCGCCCGACCGCGCGGCACCGAGGTCGAGGCCGCCGGCCAGGTGCCCGCGGCCGTCGGCCGTACGCGCACGGCCGCGCGGCGGATCGGACCGGCCAGCGCCGTGAGGGCGTCCGGGAGCGACACCGCCGAGCCGTCAGGGGCGGCGGAGGGGCGAACCAGGCCGGCGGCGAGCACCACCGGGCCGCGCTCTGGGCGCCGAACCGGAGCGGGCGGTGTACCTCGCCGAGATGACGGGGGAGGGGCCGCTGAGCGCGGAGAACCGGCTCCTCCGCGCGGCGGCGGGGCGCACCGGCGGTTGCCGGGGCCCGTGGACCCGGGCCGGGGCGCCACCCGCTCACGGGGGGGGCGGCCGCCGCCCTCGGCCGGGCGCGGCGGCGCGGAGCCCTTCCCGCCCCGTTCTTGGTGCGCGGCCACGTCTGCCCGGCGGCCGACGGGCCGCGGTCCGTCAGGGGCGGCGGGCCACCGTCAGCAGGTGGTTGGAGACGCCGGCCAGGGACGGCTCGCGCTCCACCTCGCGCAGCGCCCACAGCAGGCGCCGGCGGCGCTCCGGGTCGTCCAGCCGGGCGTCGATCTCCGCCTCCGGCAGCAGGCCGGCCGAGCCCTCCACCGCGAAGCGCTCCGGCGCGGGCAGCCCGGCCGCGCGGGCCTCCTCCAGCGGCTCGTCCGGGTGGTGCAGGTACACATCGGTGAACCACCACCACGGGCTGCCGGGCGGCGGCTGGTGCCGGCCCTCGGCGAGGTCGCGCGCCACCATGCCGCGGAACGCGTCGTCGTCGAGCAGGCTGGTGCGGAGGCCGTCGTGCAGCGAGGCGAATCGGCTGATGGTGGCCGCCACCACCAGTCCGCCCGGCCGCACCACGCGGACCGCCTCCCGCCACGCGCGGGCCCGGTCGGCCGCGTCGGTGAGGTGGTAGAGCGGCCCGAGGAGCAGGACCACGTCCCAGGACCCCTCGTCGGCGTCCAGCGCGCGGGCGTCACCGGCCGCGGCCTCCACCCCCGGCAGCCGCCGGGCGAGCTCGACGTGCCGCGGCACCGGGTCGACGACCCGCACCCGGTGGCCGTCCCCGGCCAGCCAGCGCGCGTGCGCGCCGGTCCCGCCGCCGACGTCGAGGATCGAGACCGGTGAGGAGGGCAGCAGCCGGCGCAGGACGTCCTGGGTGCGGAGCAGCTCCAGGCGCCCGGCCCCGGTGCGCAGCCGGTCGTGCTCATCGCCGCCGGCGTAGTAGTCGCGCACGGTCCGCAGGTCGTCGCCGCGGGCCGCGGACGCGCCGGACTCGCGGGGCTCGGTGGGCTCAAAGGGCTCCATATCCGCCGACGCTAACCCGCCGCGGCGGTTTCCGCAGCAGGTTTTCCCGCCTGGGAGCCGCCATGCCGCGGGCGGTCGCGCGCGGGTGCCGCCGCGGGGCTGCGAAAATGGCGGGGTGACCCACTCCGACACCGCCGGCTCCGCCCGGCTGCTCACCCCGGCCGACATCCGGCGGCTGGCGGACCGCCTGGGCGTGCGGCCGACGAAGACCCTCGGCCAGAACTTCGTCATCGACGCGGGCACGGTGCGGCGCATCGTCCGCGCCTCGGGCGTGGCGGCCGACGACGTGGTGGTCGAGGTCGGGCCGGGCCTCGGCTCGCTCACCCTGGCGCTGCTTCCGCACGTCCGCCGGGTGACCGCCGTCGAGATCGACCGGACGCTCGCCGCCGCGCTGCCCGACACGGTCCGCGAGCACGCCCCCGACCTCGCCGACCGCCTGGAGGTGGTCACCGCCGACGCCATGCGGGTCACCGGGATCCCCGGCCCGGAGCCCACCGCGCTGGTCGCCAACCTTCCCTACAACGTCGCCGTGCCGGTGGTGCTGCACCTGCTGGAGCTGCTGCCGTCGCTGCGCCGCGGCCTGGTGATGGTGCAGGCCGAGGTCGCCGACCGGCTGGCCGCCGGCCCCGGCAGCCGCACCTACGGCGCCCCCTCGGTCAAGGCCGCCTGGTACGCCGACGTCCGCCGCGCCGGAGCGATCGGGCGCAACGTGTTCTGGCCGGCGCCCAACGTCGACTCCGGTCTGGTCGAACTCCGCCGCCGCCCGGAGCCGGCGACGACGGCCTCCCGCGCCGAGGTGTTCGCTGTGATCGACGCCGCGTTCGCGCAGCGCCGCAAGACCCTGCGTGCGGCGCTCGCGACGCTGGCGGGCTCCGCCCCCGCCGCCGAGGCGGCCCTGCGCGCGGCCGGCGTCGCCCCCTCCATCCGGGGGGAGGCGCTGGGCGTCACCGAGTTCGCCCGTATCGCCGAGCACCTGCGGGTGCCGGGGTAGGGCGCGTCGGGCAAGGCGCTGCCGGAGTGTCCGGCGGCCGGTGGGGCAACCGCCGCGGTGGGTGCGGCGAGCTGGCCGGATCCGGGCCGCCGGCCGGCGCGGCGACGGCCGCGGCCGGGGTGTGGTCGGCGTCTCCGGACGCCGCGGTCCCTGGCAGGCCTGCCGCGAGCGGCACCAGCGCTTGCGACGTCCCGACCGCATGCGGCCGCGCCACGCCTGCCGGCCGGTGATCCGCCGGTTCGCCGCGGAACCGGCGGTCGGGGCGGTCCCGCCCCCCGGCGCGGTCCGGCCGCCGACCGGGCGGTGCCCGCCGCCGGGCGGCCCGTCAGGCGGGTTCGGTGGCGCCGGTGAGGTCGATACGGGCGCCCTCCACGTTCTCGCGGCTGCGCAGGACGAGCTGCAGCGGCTCGACGCCCTGGTTCACCACGAAGACGATCTCGCCCTCGACCCGGGCGTCGGGCTCGATGGTGCCCCACAGGGTCGCGGCCGCCTCCTCGCTGAACGGCTCCTCGGCGGGGACCAGCTGGCCGCCCGTCCCGCTGAGCAGCTGCCACTCGGGCCGCAGCCGGACCGGGTCGCCCGAGGTGTTGCGCGCCGCCACGGTGAAGACGCAGTACTGGCCGTTGCTCAGCCGGGAGCGGTCCCCGAACTGGGTGGTGCAGGTGTAGTCGGCGAGCTGGAACCGCACGGCCCCGTCGGTCCGCGCGTCGCCCTCCTCGGCGCCGCCTCCGGGGGTGTCCGGCGCGTCGGCGGAGTCCGACTGGTCTGAATCGTCCTGCTGGCTCGTCGTGTCCTTCCACGGGAGGCTGAACCCGTTGGCGCCCAGCGCGGTGAGCGTGCTGAACAGGATGATCAGCAGCACGACGGCGACGACCCCCGCGATCACGAGCCAGCGGTTGCGCCGCGCCGGCTGCAGCGGCGTGTGCGGGGGCGGCGGCACCGGCGGGACGTAGGGCTGCGCCTGCGGCCGCGACGGGGCCTGCTGGTGGTTCGGTGGCCCCTGCTGCCCGCTGGCCGGGGGGATGGGCCCGGTGTGCTGCGGCGAGACCGTGGGGAACTGGCCGGTGTGGTGCCCCGGGTGCTGCCCGGCCGGAGGGGCGGTCGGCCGCGGGGGCGGCTGCCCGTGCGGCTGCCGCGCCTGCTGCGCCGGCATGCCGGTCGGCGGGTGCGGCATGCCGGCCGGCTGGCCGCCCTGCGGCGGGTACGACTGCGGCGGGCCGGCGGGACCGGGCGCGTGCCGCATCCCGGTGAGCGTCTGGTGCGCCCCGTGCGGCGGCCCCTGCGGGGGCATGGGCGGCATCGGGGGCAGGTGGTTCGGCCGCCACGACTGGTGCAGCGCGTGGCTCACCATGTCGTTGGGGTCGTGGGCGCCGGAGGAGTCGCCGCCGCCACCGGCGAGCTCCAGGAGCAGGTCCTGGGCCTTGGGGCGGCGCTCCGGCTCCTTGGCGAGCGCCTTGGCCACCAGTCGGTCCAGCGGGCTGTCCAGGCCGGTGATCCGGGGCTCGGCGAACAGCACCCGCTTGCCCAGCGTCATGGCGTCGCCGTTGCCGAACGGGTGGGTTCCCGTGCCGGCGAACGCCACCAGGCACCCCCACGCGAAGATGTCGGCCGCGGTGGTGACCTTCTCCTCCAGCAGCTGCTCCGGCGCCATCCAGCCCGGGCTGCCCATGACGATGCCCGTCTGGGTGTGGTTGGTCGCCGTGTTGAGCGCCCGCGCGATGCCGAAGTCGATCACGCGCGGCCCGGACAGGGAGAGCAGCACGTTGGCCGGTTTGAGGTCGCGGTGCACCAGGCCGGCGCCGTGGATGGCCGCCAGCGCCGCGGCGACGCCCAGGGCGAAGCCGTGCAGCGTGCCGGAGTCCAGCGGGCCGTGGTTGGCGATGTGCTCGGCCAGCGCGGTGCCCGCGATGTACTCGGTCACCATGTACGGCCGGTTCTCGAACGAGCCGTGGTCCAGGATCTTGGCCGTGCAGAAGGAGGCGACCCGCCGGGCGTTCTCCATCTCGTCGCGGAACCGCGCCCGCGTCGCCTCGTCGAAGGCGAGCTCGGGGCGGATCACCTTGATCGCGACATGGGCACCCTTCTCAGGGGAGCGGCCGAGGTAGACCGTCCCCATTCCTCCGCTGCCCAGTCGCCCGGCCAGCACGTAAGGACCGATGGTGGCCGGATCCCCGGCTGCCAACGGTTCCAGGTTCTTCGGGAGCCCATCCGACGGCAAGCGACCCTCCCCGACGGTGACGGTATCTGACTCCGTCTGGCCCCAAAGGTAGCGGGGATCCTGTCCTGATACCCACCCGCGCAGGCCACGGAGCCCCGGTGAGCGGGGTTCGCCGCGACACCGCGAGGGGAGGGCTCGCTACCGGGACGCCCCACCATCCTGGGTGTGACGCGCGAACCGCACAAGTGACCCGTACGGGGACATGGTTCACGCAGGTGGGGTTTCCTTTACGATCTAGGACTCGTGACCGCTATGACCGCCGTGACCGTCCGGGTCCCCGCGAAGGTGAACCTCCAGTTGGCGGTGGGGCCAGCGCGTGAAGACGGCTACCACGATCTGGTGAACGTCTTTCACGCTGTCTCGCTGTTCGACGAGGTTACCGTCACGCGCGCGGAACCGGGGCCTTCGCGGCTGAGCGTGGCCGGTGGACTGGACTCCCACACGGCGCGCGTGCCGCTCGACGGCACGAACCTGGCCGCCCGCGCCGCCGAACTCCTCGCACGTGAGGCGGGGGTCGAGGCCGCGGTCAGCATCCACCTGGCCAAGGCGATCCCGGTCGCCGGGGGCATGGCCGGCGGCAGCGCCGACGCGGCGGCGACCCTTGTGGCGTGCAACACACTGTGGCGGGCGGGGCTCTCGGACGCCGACCTGCACGCACTCGCCGCCCGGCTGGGCAGCGACGTCCCCTTCCCGCTCCTCGGCGGCAGCGCGGTCGGCACCGGGCGCGGCGAACACCTCACCCCCATGCCGTGCGGCGGCCGGTTCACCTGGGTGTTCGCCCTCGCCGAGGGCGGGCTGTCCACGGCCGCGGTGTTCGGCGAGTACGACCGGCTGCGCCCGGACGCGCCGCGTCCCGAGCCCGACCCCTCGCTCGCCGCGGCGCTGGCGGCGGGGGACGCGCCCGCGCTCGGTGCGGCGCTCTCCAACGACCTGCAGCGGGCCGCCCTCTCGCTGCGCCCGGAACTGCGCCGCACCCTGGACGCCGGCCGCGCGGCCGGCGCGCTCGGCGCGATCGTGTCCGGCTCCGGGCCCACCTGCGCCTTCCTGGCCGCCGACGGCGCCGCGGCCGGTGAGATCGCCGCCGCCCTGGCGGAGTCGGGGCACTGCGCCCGCACCGTGCAGGCGTACGGCGACGTGCCGGGGGCGACGGTGCTGCCCCCGTCGGCCGGCTGACGCCCGCGCCGCCGCCCGCGAGGGTCAGATGCCGCCCTCGCGTGCCGGTTTGAGCAGCGGTGCGCCGGGGCCGAGCGCCGCCAGCGCGTCGTCGCTGTTGTGCAGCTGGCAGGAGCGCAGCGACAGGCAGCCGCAGCCGATGCACGAGGTGAGGCGGTCCCGCAGCCGGTGCAGCGCGTCGATGCGGGTGTCCAGCTCCGCGCGCCACTGCTCGGACAGCCGCGCCCAGTCCTCGACCGTCGGCGTGCGGCCGTCCGGCAGCGTGGCCAGCACGTCGCGGACCTGGGTCAGCGTCAGGCCCACCCGCTGCGCGGCGGCGATGAACGCCAGCCGGCGCAGCGTGGCCCGGTGGTACCGGCGCTGGTTGCCGGCGGTCCGCTCGGCGTGGATGAGGCCCCGTTCCTCGTAGAACCGCAGGGTGGTGTGCGGCACACCGCTGCGCTCGGCCAACTGGCCGATGGTGAGCCGTACCGGAAGGTGTCCCATGTCACTTCCCACTCGGTCGGTGCTCCTTCGTGTTGACCTCTAGTTAACTCGAAGTCCGAGACTGGTCGCATGCCCACGAAATCCTTCACGAGGTACGCCGACCTGCCAGCGCTCATCGGACTCATGACCGGTGACGAGAAGCACCAGGCCGCCGCCGTGTCCACCCTCGACGTGCTGTGGGTGCTCTACGACCGGGTGCTCGACATCACCCCCGACCGCGTCGACGACCCCGACCGCGACCGCTTCCTGCTCTCCAAGGGGCACGGGCCGGCCGCCTACTACGCCGTACTCGCCGCCAAGGGGTTCATCGAGGTCCCCCCGCTGCGCAGGTGGGGCGAGTTCGACTCCCCGCTCGGCCACCATCCCGACCGCACCCTGATCCCCGGCGTGGAGATCGGCAGCGGCTCGCTCGGCCACGGCCTCGGCCTCGCGGTCGGCACCGCGCTGGGCCTGCGGGCCCAGGGGCGCACCCGTCCGCGCGTGGTCGTGCTGCTCGGCGACGCCGAACTCGACGAGGGCAGCAACCACGAGGCCATCGCCGTCGCCGCCCGCCTCGGGCTGGACCGCCTCACCGCCGTCGTCGTGGACAACCAGTCGGCGTCGCTCGGCTGGCCGGGCGGCATCGCCGAGCGGTTCGCCCGCGAGGGCTGGGCCGCCCGGACCGCCGACGGGCGCGACCACGCGGCCCTGGACCGCGCGTTGACCGCCGCGCACCCGGACCGCCCGCTGGCCGTGGTGGCCCGCGTGCCCGCCAAGTACCCCGCCGCCGACCCCCGGCCCCGGGACCAGCGGTCGCCGGCCGGCTCCGGCGACCGGAGCGCCGAACACGGAGGAGCCGCACAGTGAGCACCACCGCCGTCAGTACCCCGCCGGCCCCGCCGACCGTGGTCCCGCAGGACATGCGGGAGGCGTTCGCCGCGACGGTCACCGCCGCCCTGGACACCGACCCGCGGACCGCCCTCGTGCTGGCCGACATCTCCGCCGACCGCTTCACCGCAGCCGCGGCCCGCCATCCCGACCGGGTGCTCAACGTCGGCATCCGCGAGCAGCTGATGATCGGCGTGGCCGGCGGCCTCGCCCTCACCGGGATGCGCCCGGTCGTGCACACCTACGCGCCGTTCCTCGTCGAGCGGGCGTTCGAGCAGATCAAGCTCGACCTCGCGCACCAGGACGTCGGCGCCGTCCTGGTCGGCGTCGGAGGCTCCTACGAATCGCCGGGCATGGGCCGCACCCACATGGCGCCCGGCGACGTCGCCCTCTTCGACACCCTCCCCGGCTGGACGGTGCACGTCCCCGGCCACGCCGCGGAGGTGCCGCGGCTGCTCGGCCCGGCGCTCGGTCCGGACCGCGGCGACCGGGTGTACCTCCGGCTGTCCGCCCGCGGCAACACGGCCGCGCGGCCGGTCGGCCAGGGGCTCGTCGTCGTCCGCGCCGGCTCCGCGCGCTCCCGCGGCGTCGTGGTCGCTGTCGGACCGATGCTGGACCGGGCGCTCGCCGCGACCGCCGGCCTCGACGTGACCGTCTGCTACCTGGCGACGGTCCGCCCCTTCGACCGCGCCGGACTGCACGCCGCCGTCGCCGCCGCCGGCCGCCCGGACGTGCTGCTGGTGGAGCCCTACCTGGCCGGCACCTCCGCCCACGAGGTCGCCGCGGCGCTCGCCGACCGCCGGCACCGGCAGCGGGGGCTCGGGGTCGGCAGGGCCACCGAGGTGCGCGGCTACGGGACCGCGGAGGAGCACGACCGGGTGCACGGGCTCGACACCGCCGGTATCGCGGCCGCGGCCCGTGACTTCTTCCTGGACTGAACCGCACGGGGGCACCGTCCGGTGGTCGGCGCACGGCGCCGGAGCCCGCACAATGGGATACACGATGAATCTCGTCAACCTTCAGGACGTATCCCTGGCCTACGGCCCGCTGGTACTGCTCGACGGCGTCTCCCTCGGCGTCGAGGAGAACGAGCGCATCGGCGTCGTCGGCCGCAACGGCGGCGGCAAGTCGACGCTGGTGTCCGTCATCGCCGCGCGGACCGAACCCGACTCCGGGCGGGTCGTGCACGCCCGCGGGCTGCGCGTGGGCTTCCTGCACCAGCGCGACGCCTTCCCCGACGAGACGGTGGGCCGCTTCGTGCTCGGCGAACGCGCGGAGCACGAGTGGGCCGGCGACGCCCGGGTCCGCGACGTGCTGCGCGGGCTGCTCGGCGGGTGGGACCTCGGCGCCGCCATGGCGAACCTGTCCGGCGGCGAGCGCCGCCGCGCCGCGCTGGCCCGGCTGCTCGTGGAGACGCACGACCTGATCATCCTGGACGAGCCGACGAACCACCTCGACATCGAGGGCATCGCCTGGCTCGCCGAGCACGTCCGCAACCGCCGCGAGGCGCTGGTGGTGGTCACCCACGACCGGTGGTTCCTGGACGCCGTCACCACCCGCACGTGGGAGGTCGTGGACGGCCGGGTCGAGCGCTACGAGGGCGGCTACGCCGCCTACGTGCTGGCCAAGGCCGAGCGCCACCGGCTGGCCGCGGCCGCCGAGGAGCGCCGGCAGAACCTCATGCGCAAGGAGCTGGCCTGGCTGCGCCGCGGCCCGCCCGCCCGCACCTCCAAGCCCAAGTTCCGGATCGACGCCGCCAACGCCCTCATCGCCGACGAACCGCCGGTCCGCGACACCGTGGAGCTGGTGCGGTTCGCCAGTGCCCGGCTCGGCAAGACCGTCCTGGACGCCGAGGACGTCACCGTACGCGCCGGCGATCGCACGCTGCTGGACCGGCTCACCTGGCAGCTCGGCCCGGGCGACCGGGTCGGCCTGGTCGGGGTGAACGGATCCGGCAAGACCTCCCTGCTGCGGCTGCTCGCGGGTGAGCGGACTCCTGACGCCGGAGCCGTGCGGCGCGGCCGGACCGTCCGGCTCGCCCACCTGTCGCAGAACCTGACCGAGCTGCGCCCCGACCGCCGCCCCCTGGAGGCGGTCGAGGAGATCCGCACGGCCATCACCATCGGCCGCAAGGAGCAGAGCGCCAGCCAGATGCTGGAGCGGTTCGGCTTCCGCGGCGAGCGGCAGTGGACGCCCATCGGCGACCTCTCCGGCGGCGAGCGGCGCCGGCTGCAGCTGCTCCGGCTGCTCATGGACGAGCCGAACGTGCTGCTGCTGGACGAGCCGACCAACGACCTCGACATCGAGACCCTGACCGAGCTGGAGGACCTGCTCGACGGCTGGCCGGGGTCGCTGGTGCTGGTCAGCCACGACCGGTACTTCCTCGAACGCGTCTGCGACCGGGTGCTCGCGCTCCTCGGCGACGGCCGGCTGGCGTTCCTGCCCGGCGGGGTGGACGAGTACCTGGAGCGCCGCGCCGCCGCGGGCGAGGGCGGCCGGACGCCCGGGGTGCGGACCGCGCCGGCGGAGCCGGACGCGGCCGCCGCGGGCGCGAAGGAGGCGCCGTCCGGGGCCGGCCTGTCACCGGCGGAGCGCCGGGCGGCGCAGAAGGAGATGCAGCGCATCGAGCGCCGCATCGACCGGATCGGCGTCCGCGAGGGCGAGCTGCACACGGCGATGGCCGCGGCGGCTGACGACTACGCGCGGCTCGCCGACCTCGACTCCGAGCTGAAGGCCCTCGTCGCGGAGAAGGAGGAGCTGGAGGAGCTCTGGCTGGCCGAGGCGGAGCGGCTCGGCGAGTAGCCGGGGCGCGCGCCGGTGCCCCGGTCGGCCACCGCGGCCGCCGGCCGGGGGCGGCGCCCGTGGTGGGGCGGGCCGCGTCCGGCGACCGCGGTCAGGCGGTCGCTGGCCGCATGCGGCCAGCTAGCCGCGGGACGCGCCGGGCGGTTCGTCCAGGGGGGCGAGGAGGCCGCGCAGCAGGGCCGCGAGGCGGTCCCGGTCGCGTCGGGGCATCGTGCCGAGGATGGACCGCTCGTAGACGAGCAGGTCGGCCAGAGCGGCGTCCACCCGCTCGCGTCCCTCGCCGGTGAGCCGCACCAGGACCCCGCGCTTGTCGGCGGGGTCGGGGAAGCGCCGCACCAGCCCGGCGGCGGCGAGGCGGTCGA
The DNA here is from genome assembly GCF_003336425.1 of Marinitenerispora sediminis. Classification (GTDB taxonomy): domain Bacteria; phylum Actinomycetota; class Actinomycetes; order Streptosporangiales; family Streptosporangiaceae; genus Marinitenerispora; species Marinitenerispora sediminis. The sequence continues at coordinate 61,355 of NZ_QEIO01000007.1, forward strand.
TCCGGTTGGTCATGGTGCCGGACGTCACGAGGGTGGCCCGCAGCAGCCGGCCCGGGCTCAGCTCGTAGGGGGAGCCGGACCGCCGGAGCTCGGCGAGCACGTCGAACTCCCACGGCTCCAGGCCGTGCCGGGTGAACACCGTGCGCCGGGCGCGGTCCAGGTGGCGGGCCAGCCGGGAGACCCGGCTGAGGACCTGGAGCGGCTCGACGTCGAGGTCCGGACGCTCCGTCCGCCACGCCTCGACCAGCCCGTCAACCTCATCGCGCATGCCGGACAGTTTATCTTGATGTCAAGATACCCGTGCCGTTCCGGGCGGCACGGGCTCGGCGGTCAGTCGGTGCGGCGTCTGCGCTGCAGCGTCTCCAGCCGCGGCTTGGGGTCCAGGCTGGAGAGCCCGTTCCAGGCGAGGTTCACCAGGTGGGCGGCCACCACCTCGCGCTTGGGCTTGCGGACCTCCAGCCACCACTGGCCGGTCAGGGCGACCATGCCCACCAGGGACTGGGCGTACATGGGGGCCAGCTTCGGGTCGTAGCCGCGGGAGCGGAACTCGTCGGCGAGGAGGTGCTCCACCTGGGTGGCGATGTCGCTGATGAGGCTCGCGAAGCTGCCCGTTCCGGAGGCCGCGTGCGAGTCGCGGGCGAGGATGCGGAAGCCCTGGCTGCTCTCCTCGACGTAGCGCAGCAGCGCCAGCGCCGCGTTCTCCAGCTTGGCGCGGGCGTGCTCACCGATCAGCGCCTCGCTGACCATGCCCAGCAGCTGCTGCATCTCGCGGTCGACCACGACCGCGTAGATGCCCTCCTTGCCGCCGAAGTGCTCGTAGACCACGGGCTTGGAGACCCCGGCGCGCGCCGCGATCTCCTCGATCGAGGTGCCGTCGAAGCCGCGTTCGGCGAACAGCTGCCGGCCGATGTCCAGAAGCTGTTCCCTGCGCTCCTTACCGGTCATGCGCTTGCGGCGCGACCGGGGTTTCTGCTCGCTCACGGCTTCCATGATGGCCAACCAATCTAGCCGGTGACCCGCTTGGCCGCGAGGCGTTCGGCGTTGGGCCAGCGGACCTTCGAGGCCCACCCGAGCTTCTCGAAGACCCAGATGGCCCGGGCGGAGATGTCGATCTGGCCCTTGAGCACGCCGTGGCGGGCGCACGTGGGGTCAGCGTGGTGCAGGTTGTGCCAGGACTCCCCGAACGACGGGATCGCCAGCCACCACACGTTACGGGACCGGTCCCGCACCTCGAAGTTCTCCTCCCCGATGGTGTGGCAGATGGAGTTGACCGACCAGGTCACGTGGTGCAGCAGGGCCACGCGGACCAGGCCGCCCCAGAAGAACGCGGTGAACGCGCCCCACCACGACATGGTGACCAGGCCGCCGATGACCGCGGGGGCGAGCAGCGAGAAGACCACGATCGCGCCGAACCACCGGTCGATGCGGACGATGTCGCGGTCCCGGAGCAGGTCGGGCGCGAACCGCTTGGGAGAGGTCTTCTCGTCGCTGAGGAACATCCACGCCATGTGGGCGTAGAAGAGGCCCTTGGCCACCGAGCGCCAGTCGTCGCCGAACCGCCAGGGCGAGTGCGGGTCGCCCTCGTGGTCGGAGTACTTGTGGTGCCTCCGGTGGTCGGCCACCCACTTGATGACGCCGCCCTCGATGGCGAGGCTGCCCGCGAGCGCGAGCGCGATGCGCAGCGGCCGGTTGGCCTTGAAGGAGCCGTGGGTGAAGTGCCGGTGGAAGCCGACCGTGATGCCCAGTCCGCCGATGACGTAGAAGACGGCGCCGATGGCGATGTCCGTCCAGGTCAGGCCCCAGCCCCACGCGAACGGGACCGCCGCGAGCAGCGCCAGGAGCGGCACGAGGACGAAGAAGAAGACCGTGACGCGTTCGGCCTTCCCCCGTCCCTGGGGGTCGAGCTCCGGCTCCGGAGCGGGTTTCGTGGAGTTGAGCGTCAACTCTGCGGTCATCTGGTCCACCTGTCCCTGACGGCCGCGCCGCCGGGCGGACCGTTGGCGCCGGGGCCGGCGCCCTGTCTCCCGACCGCTCGGCGATCGTGCTGAAAACCTATACCTACGTAACCGTAACCTACGGCGACGTAGGTTTGGCAAGACGGCGGGCCCGAACTTCTCGCAAAGCCGGCGGGTCGTATTGGAGATGCCCCGGGACGTGCCAGGCGTTATCGTGTCTCTGGATACGGCGGCGGGCCTCGCGTCCGCTCACCGCGACAGGCGGCGTGTCCGTCTCATTCCCGGGTGATGTAATCGGCAGCATTTCGGATTTTGGTTCCGACCGTCCAGGTTCGAGTCCTGGCCCGGGAGCGCCTGGCCCACCAGCCCGGACGCCGGCCCCCGAACCGGCCGCGCCGGTCCGCCGCGGCCCCGTTCCCCAGCGCCCCGGG
>NZ_QEIO01000061.1 GCF_003336425.1 Marinitenerispora sediminis
CGTCATGGCTCCAGCCGGGACGGGCCGCCCACGAACGCCGGACCGCCTGTGGTCCGGCCGCCGGTGCCCAACGCCCAACCCCCGGGTCAGTCACCGGCATCCCGGCCGCACCCAGCCGTGCACCCGTGGTGCGGCCGGGACCCCGCAGCCCGCCGGCCCGTCATGAGGGGGCGGACCGGCGAGCTCCAGGGCGGCGACGTCTTGGAGCCGCCCGCGTCCCGGCTGTTCACCGTGGGCGCGGGCACCCGCCGGCAGGGGTGGTGACCCGCCGGCCGCCCGCCCCGGGGAGACCTGGCCGGGGCGGGCCCCACGATCCGCCGTCCGGCGCCCGGTGCCGACACCCCGGGCCCCGGACGGCACCCACATCCCCCAGACGAGCGAAGGCAGCCATGGACCCGGCAGCACACCTCAACCCCGACAGCAGCCTGGACGACATCCGCGCCGCACGCGACGGCGGCGCCCGACTCTCCGACATCGCCGAGCGCATCGGGCGCAGCACCTCCTACGTCAGCAAAGCGCTGAACGGTCGACTTGTGCTCCGCCCCCAGACCGCCCGTAACGCTGTCGAACCGCTCACCTCCGACGACATCGACCCCGACGTCCTGCGCGCCCAGCTGGATGCCGGACGCACCCCCGAGGAGATCGGCCGCGAACTGCAATGCCGACTCGTGACCGTGCTCAACGCGATGCGCAGCGCGGGACTGCTGTCGGCCGGCGCCCCCGCCTCAGCCGACGAACCCGCCCCGGACGGCGACCGCGAGCCGCCCGCCGTGCTCGCGAGGGGCCTGCTCCCCGTGAGGTCATGACGGTGGACGACGAGATCAGCACCGCCCAGGCGGCCGAGGACGCACGGTTCGTCCGCGAGCTGTGGGCCACCCTGCCGCCCCGCGTGCGCGCCGCAGTCCTCGTGCAGGTTCTCACGGAGATGGGCCGCTGGGGCGCCTACATGCGGGCGCTCACCGAATAGAGCAGCCCCCGCCCGTCGTTCGTCGTCCACAACTTCATCAGGAGGCACCGTGTCCACCGAGATAGTGACAACCCGTCATGGCCAGGTAGAACGTGTCAGACCGGCCTCGGTGCCGGAGTACGTTGGGCGCATGCTGAGTGACCGGCCCCCGCTGCGCATCGGCTCGCGCACCTCGCCCATGGCGATGGCGCAGGCCCGTCTCGTCCAAGACCTCATCGCCAAGGTCGCCGGCGACATCCCGACCGAGATCGTGGGCATCGAGACCTCGGGCGACCAGTGGATGGGCGACCTCGCCGAACTCGGCGGCAAGGGCGCGTTCCTCAAGGAGATCGATCGCCACCTGATGATGGGCGGCATCGACGTCGCGATGCACGCCATGAAGGACGTCCCCGGCGACGTCCCCCTGCCAGAAGGGACCATGTTCGCCGCGTACCTGCCGCGCGAGGACGTGCGCGACGTCCTGGTGGTGCGCGAAGGGTCGCCGTACACGCGCCTGGAGGAGATGCCGCCCGGTACCCGGATCGGTACCAGCGCAGTCCGGCGCAAGGCCCAGTTGCTCAAACACCGTCCCGACCTGCACGTGGACCGGATCCGCGGCAACGTCAACACCCGCATCGCTCGCCTGGACGCCGAGAAGCGGTTCGAAGCGATCATCCTGAACCTGTCCGGGCTGCACCGGGTGCACATGGAGCACCGCGCGAGCGAGGTGATCGCCCCCGACGTGATGTGCCCGGCGGTCGGCTCCGGGGTGATCGGCGTGCAGTGCCGCACCGCCGATACCGGGATCGCGGAGCTGCTGCGGCTGTTCGACGACGCCGAGACGCGGACCCACATCACGGCCGAACGCACGATGCTGCATGGGCTGCGCGGCCACTGCAACTCACCGATCGCCGGGCACTGCCACACCACCCCTGACGGCCAACTGTCGTTGATCGGGATGGTGTTCACCCGGGAGGGCGGCAAGTTCGCCTACTCCCACGAATGGGACTCGCCTGAGCGGCCGGCCGAGCTGGGCGCCTACGTCGCGGCCGACCTGCTGCGCAAAGGGGCGAGAGGGATCATCGACGGCATCCCGCACTGAGCGAGGAACTGTCAGCACCAGGCGGTACCGTCACCCCGCAACCACCCCCCAAGGAGGGGCCATGGACTTCATCGCCGCCTACCTGGCCGAGCACCTGTCTCCCAGCCAGCTCCGCGAGCTGGCCGATGACCTCGACAATGTGGAGCGGCGCGCATGGCTCACCCGGTGCCTGCCAAATGCGGCCGACGACGCTGCCCGACACGCTGACACCCGCCGGAGCATCCGCGCGGCACGGGACGGCCTGACCGCAGCCGAGATCAGCGAGCGGCGGCGAGCTGCGCGGCGACACGCCCGTCCGGGCGGGATCCTCGGGGCCGTGATCGCGGCCGAGGAATCCCGCATCAGTCGCCTCGCGGAGTACGACGGCCGGCCCTACCGGGCGACCGCCGGCCCGCCCCACGCACGTGGGGGTGACCCGGTCCGCCAGCAGAAAGAGATCGCCGCTGTCTTGCCCGCCCCACGCACGCGGGGGTGAACCGTACTTCAACTTCCAGATCGATGACATCGACCCGCCCGCCCCACGCACGTGGGGGTGAACCTTGACGCGGCAGTATCTTGACGCACCATCACACGTCCGCCCACCCACGTGGAGGTGTGGCCGTTCGTGCCTACGCTCGGCCCACCGTCAGCGGAGGCCGCGCATCCGCAGCACCCTGAGTGCCACCATCAGGTCCAGCCGCAGGTTGGGGTCGGTCGTGAACGGGCCCAGCATTCGTTCCAGTTTGCCGATGCGGTACCGCAGGGTGTTGTAGTGGAAGTGCAGCACCCGCGCCGTCTCCGCCACGTTGAGGTTGTTGTCCAGCAGTGCCTCCAGCGTGCCGCGCAGGTCTGCGGCCTCCGCGTCGTTGGGGGCCGCGAGGGCGCCGAGGGTCTCCTCGGTGAAGGAGCGGAGTTCGGCGCCGTCTGGGACGAGGCTGATCAGCCGGTAGACGCCCAGGTCGTCGAAGTCCGCGACGGCGCCCACGCCGTGGATCTGGCGGCCGACGCGGGCCGCCTGCTTGGCCTGCTCGTAGGCGGCCGGGATGTCCTCCGGCCGGGCGACCACCCGGCTGACGCCGGTGGCGAACGGGCGTCGGCCGCCGCCGCCGTCGCCGGAGACCTGGGCGACGAGGGAGCGGACCAGCGCACCGGTGCGGCCCTCCGCCGCGCCCGGGCGCTCCGCGCCCATGAGCACCACGACCTCCTGGCTGTAGCCGGCCACGGCCGCGCGGGGGTCCCGTTCCCGGACCACCATCGTCCACGCGCTTGCGAAGCGCTCGTGGGCCGGGCGCAGGTCGCCCGCCGTCGGTACCGGAGTGGCCGGCTCAGGGTCGAGCTCGGCCACGACGACGACCAGCGGGCGGTCGATGTCCCAGCCGAGGGTGGCGCAGTGCCGCACGGCGTGTTCGGGGTCGCCGGCCTGACCGGCCAGCAGGTCGCGCAGGAAGTCGCCCTGGTACTTGCGCTCGACCGCCGCGACGGCGAGGTCCTTGGTGATGACCAGCGCGGCCGTGGCGGCGGCGCGCTCCAGCACCTGGACGTCGGTGGGGTCGATGCGCCGCTCGCCGGTGATCAGCACCACCCGGCCGTGGTCGAGGCTGCCGGCCAGGACCGGCACCTGCACCACGCGGGCGTCCTCGTCGTCGAGGGCCCGGATGCCGTGTTTGAAGCGCTCCACGTGGAACCGCCCACTGGTGCCGTCGAAGTAGCGGGGATCGGTGAGCGCCTGCTCCGGGATCCCGGAGCGGGCGAGGACCCGGCCGTCGGGGGTGGTGACCATGACGCCGCCGTCCAGCAGTGCGGGCAGCTTGTCGGTGATCGCGGCCAGACCGCCGCCGGCCAGGACCACGTTGACCAGGACGCGGTGCACCTCCTCGGTCCGCGCGAGGGTGGCCGCCTGCCGGTTGAGGATGTCGGTGAGCAGCTGGTTGAGCACGTCGTCGAAGGCGACGTCGTCGCCCAGCCGCAGGATGGGCAGCCGCAGCTCGTCGGCGGCGCGCAGCACCTCCGGCGGCAGCTCGTCCACGTACCGCCCGAGTTTGATGGCGACCGCGGCCAGGTCGCGCTCGGCGAGGTCGCGGACGAGGCCCACCAGCCCCTGCGGGGTGTTGCGCAGCGGGTAGCCCGTGGTCAGCAGCAGCTCGTCGGGCTTGACCCATGGCAGGATGTCGGGGACCTCCATGACGTTGAGCCGCCGGATCACCCGGCCGAGCCCGGCGGAACCGGCGAGCACCGTCGCCCCGGCCAGGCTGGACAGGCCGAGCGCGTCCGCCACCGTGAGGCCGCGCGCCAGCGTGCTGGCCGTGTGCGGAGGCTCTGCGCTCGGCAGGTTCTGTGCACCTGACGCCGCATCGTTGGCAGAGTTCTCCATGGGTCGACGATAGCGGCTCACATAACGTCGACCCTCACAGGACGGCCCGGCGAGGGACCGGAGGGGAGGCGGCGCCGTGCTCCCGCCTACCACGCATCGGGGCGATCCGCATCCCCCGCCCCGCCGCGTCCAGCCGCTCCTGACGGGTGCCCGGAACCGGCCACCGGGGACGCCCGCCGCCCCTGACCGGGCACGGGGTCTCCCATACCGGGCCGGGGCGGCCGCCGCCGGACTTCGCGACATCGTGCGCGGCCCATATCGGCCGACGCGGATACTGGGCGTGTTCCGTTCCGCGGTCTACCTTGAAGTAGAGGACCCCCGGCGGCCGGCCGTGATCGCGCTGCTCGCGAGCGACGCCGTGCGGCTGCCCAACGGGATCGTCCTCGCCGAGCCACAGAGCGCCGAGCCGTTCGCCTGCGTGGCGGTTTCCACGCAGGTTCGCGTCGGTCGGCTCTCGGTGGTCTTCGACCGCCCTGCCGGCCCGCTTTCCGTCCGAGTGGGCCGGTGGTGGCGGCCTCCGGCACCCCGGCCGGCGGGTCCGTCCCGAGAGGGGCGGGCCGCGTCGGCCCGGGGAGTCGCCGAGCTCGCGGCCCTGCTCGCCGGTGTCTCCGGCGGCCTCCCGGCCGGTGCCGCAGCGCCACTGGCCACCGCGGTCGACGACCCGGACCGGGCCGCGCTCGTCTGCGAGCGGCTCCTGGGGCTGGGCCCGGGTCTCACCCCCAGCGGCGACGACCTGCTGTGCGGTGCCCTGCTCGCGGTCCGCGCGCTCGGCGGGCCGGACCGGACGGACGTCCTCGCCGCAGCGGTCCGGCGCGCGCGGTCTGCGACGACGGCGCTGTCGGCCGCCCTTCTGGAGCACGCGGCCCGCGGCGAGGGCTGCCCCCAGGCGGTCGGTCTGGTCGAGGCCGTCACCGGCCACCGCGCGGTGGCGCCCGCCCTGGCGGCACTGCGCGCGGTCGGCCACACCTCCGGGACCGACCTCGCGCTCGGCGTGCTCGCGGGGGCGCGCGCCGTGGTCGGCCCGGGGGCGGCCCGCGCGGGCGCGGCGGGTGCCGTGCACCGGGAACCGGATCGATGACGAGGCGACGCCGCCTGCGGGTCGGCGCGGCCACCGGTGACGCCGCGCGGAGGTCCAGGGGCCCGTTGGGCGCGCTCACCGGAACCGGGACGCACCGCGAGACGGCCGCCTCGACAGCTGTCCCCGCGTCTGTCCGGCGAACCATCCGGGACGCGGGCGGTCGCACGCCCGGGCCTCGGTGCGGGTCGGGCCCTCGCGGCCCGCACACGAGCGCCCGGCAGCCCGCCGCCTTCACCTACCCGCCGCCGGCGCGAGGACCGAAGCCGCTGCCGCGCGCAGCGTTCACCGCGGCCTCCGCCGCACCGCGGCACCTTCTCGGCGGAGCCGCGGACGGCGTGCCGCAGCCCGGACGAGGAGGCGGGCCGACACCGCGGCGAGGCCGCCGCCACGGGCTTCCCCGCGGAGCGCGCGCGGACGTGCCCGCGGTGCCGCGGGCAGCGGATCCTCTCCGGGAGCCGCTCACTCGACCGGCCGGGGAGACGCTCACGCAGCCGCATACCCCGCACGCACCGACCGCCGCGGACGCGGTGGTTACCACTCCCTCGTCTCCTGGGGAGAACGGCCGCCCCGCCTCCGGGCCAGCCGGCCGCTCCGAGGCTCGTTGGCGCCCGAGGCCCGCGCCAGAGACACCGGGGCCGGTCGTACCCCCGCCAGCGGCGCGACGCCAGTCGGCGACGGCCCGGCGGCCGTCCGCCCCGGCCAAGACCGTCGGCGAGCCCGTCCGCCTCGCCGGACTCGTGAGCGCCGCACCCGCCCTGCTGCACGGCGGCTCCCGGACCGACTCGCCGGTACCGCCCACGGGGGGAGGCTGGCGATGACCACGCGACGCCCCATTCCTAGCCGCACCGCCGATGCAGCGAACGGCACCGACGTCCGCACGGCGGCCACTCCGTCCGTCACCGCCCACCGGCCGTCCGCACCTGCCAAGACCGCCAACGGGTCCGTCGCACTCGCCCTACGAGTAAGCGCCACACTCATCCCGCTCCACGGCGGCCCCCGGCCGCCGACCGCACACAGGGAGAGGCTGACGATCACGGCTCGGCCGGTTCCCAACGGCACCACCCCGGCAGCGAACGGCACCGACGCCCGTACCGCGCCGTCCCCGCCCGTCACCGTCCAGCGACCATCCGCACTGGCCAAGGCCTCCAACGCGCCCGCACGAGTGAGCGCCGCACCGCACGGCTGCGCGGCGGCTCCCGGCCGCACAGGGAGAGGCCAGCGATGACGACTCGACGCCCTGTTCCCAACGGCACCACCCCGACAGCGAACCGCACCGACGTCGGCACGGCGGCCACCTGGTCCGTCGCCACCCAGCAGCCATGCGCGGCTGCCAAGGCCGCTGGCACACCCGTCCCTCTCGCCGCACGAGTGAGCGCCGCACCCGCCCCGCTGCGCGACGGCTCCCGGTCAGCACACCGGCACCGCACAGGGGGAGAGGCCGACAATGACGACTCGACGTCCCGTTCCAAGCGCCACCACCGAGGCAGCGGACCGCACCGACGTCCGCACCGCGCCCACTCGTTCCGTCACCACCCAGCGGCCGTCCGCCGCGCCCGGGGTCCCCGAGGCACAGGGGGTGCTCCCTGCCACGGGGCCGGGCGCCCGGTGGCGAGGACGGCCGCGAGCGGCCGACCTCGCGGGCGCCGGTGGGCTCCTGGTGGGGCCCGCGCGGCGACCGGACCGGCCGTCCCCGCTTCGCTCCCGCGAATGGCCCACTGCGGAACCGAGGCCGGGGCGGACATCTCCGAAACGAGGGACGCCCGGTCCCCCGGCGCCTCGCTTCCGTGGAGCGGCAGGCGTGCCGCATCCGCTACTGCCGAGCCGACTCCGGCGGTCGTCCATGGCGCCGGGCCGGCGGAATCCCGGCCACCGGTCGACGTCCCCGAGACCGGGCTGCCGCCGGAGCGGCGCCGCAGCCCATCTCGGGGTGCCCGCCGGCCCCCGAGACCCGCGAAGGACCGCTCTGGTTGGGGCGCACTCCACCCGCACCGGACCTTCACCGCACAGTCGGCCGGAGCCGCCACGCCCGCGACGCAGGTGCCGCCAGCAGCGGCACCGGTCTCCTGGTCCCCGGCTCGGCGCACCGCCTCCGCAGCGGGCAGCCCGCCCGGAACGGGCATCGGCGGCCGCTCCGGCAACCCCGCATCAGCAGAAAGGCAGCACACGTGACTCCTGACACCACCGACACCGGGACGGTCACGGTCCGCGTGCTGCGCGGCGCCTACCGCGACTCCGTGGCGCTCATGCGCGTCAGCAGGACGGTCGCCGCGCTGGACGGCGTGCGGTCGGCCCTGGTCGCCATGGCCACCGAGCTCAACCTGGAGCTCCTCGCCGACATGGGGGGCGCGGCCCCGGACGGTGTCGGCCCCAATGACCTGCTCGTCGCGGTATGTGCCGAGGCCGCGGAGGTGCGGGCCTCCGCGCTGCGCCGGGCCGACGACGAACTGGCCGCCATGGCCGCCGGTGCCGCGAGTGGCGGCAGCACCGGGGAGGACCGGCCGCGCACCGTCCGGACCGCGGCGGGGCACACCGCGCGCGGCGGCCGGCCGGCCACGGTCGCGCTGGTCGCGGTCCCCGGCCCCTACGCCGCCGCCGAGGCCTTCGACGCCCTGGAGGCCGGCCTCGACGTGCTGGTCTTCAGCGACAACGTGCCGGTCGAGCACGAGATCGCCCTCAAGGACGCCGCCGCCCGGCTCGGCCGGCTCGTGATGGGGCCGGACTGCGGAACGGCCGTGGTGGGCGGCGCCGGGCTGGGCTTCGCCAACGCGGTGCGGCCAGGACCGGTCGGCGTCGTCGCGGCGTCCGGCACCGGCGCGCAGCAGCTCATGTGCCTGCTGGACGCGGCGGGCGTGGGCATCAGCCACTGCCTCGGCGTGGGCGGCCGCGACCTGTCGGCGGCGGTCGCCGGACGCTCCACCCGCCAGGCGCTGCGGATGCTGGACGCCGACCCCGCCACCGAGCGCATCGTGCTCGTCTCCAAACCGCCGGCCCCGGAGGTGGCCGCGGCGATCGAGGCGGAGTGCGCCGCCCTGGCCACCCCCGTCCACCCGGTGCTGCTCGGTGCCTCGGGCCGGGACATCGGCGCGGCGGCGGCCGAGGTGCTGGCCGCGCTGGGCCGGCCCGCGCCCGACTGGCCCCGCTGGTCGCCGGAGCGCCCGCCCGCGCCACGTCCCGGCGGCGCGCTGCGCGGGCTGTTCTGCGGGGGGACGCTCGCCGACGAGGCCATGCTGCTCGCCTCGGCCTCCCTCGGCCCCATCGCGTCCAACATCCCGCTGCGCCCGGGCGACCCCGCCTGGACGCTGCCGGCCGACCTGCGGACCGACGGCCACCTGGTCGTCGACTTCGGTGACGACACGCTCACCGCGGGCCGCCCGCACCCGATGATCGATCCGGCGGTCCGCGACGAGCGGGTGGCCGCCGAGCTGGCCGACCCCCGCTGCGGCGTGCTGCTCCTCGACGTGGTGTGCGGCCACGGCGCGCACCCGGACCCGGCCGCCGGCGTGGCCGCCGCGCTGCACGCGGCCCATGCCGCCGGGTACGCGCCGCCGGTCGTGGTCTCGCTCTGCGGCACGGCCGACGACCCGCAGGGGACGGCCCGCCAGGCCGAGGCACTGGCATCGGCGGGCGCCGAGGTGTTCCTGTGCAACGCCGAGGCCGCGCGGCGGGCCGTCGAGCTGCTGGGGAGCGGCTGATGGAGTCCCGCGGCATGGATTCGCCGCGCGGCACGGCGCCCGGCGCACTCGGCACCACCCCCGGAGCGGCCCCGCCCCGGGAGGCCGGCCCCGTGAGCGGACCCGGCACACCCGCATCCACCACCGGACGCCCCGCTGACGTGCGGAGCCGGGCGCGGTCCAGCGGGCGCGGCGACCGCGACGACGGCGGGCGGCCGACGCGTCCCCCCGGCTCCGTCCACGTCCGCCGGCCCGGACGGGGACGCTCGCCCTCCGCGCCGCACTCGCCGGGGCCCTTCGACGCGCGCCGCGTCGGCGCGCCCCGGAGCGCCTCGCCGCCCCTGGCGGCTCCTCCGTACGCCGCCACCATCACTCGGCCGGGCCTCGACGTCCTCGCCGCGGCCGCGGAGCAGAACGGCACCCCCGCGTGCGGCAGGGTCCGGTGACCGCGGTGGGAACCGCGCCGGGACCGCCGCCCCGGGGTCCGGAGTCGGCGGCGGAGGCGGGGCCGGGCCGCCGCGGCGGCCCGGCCCCGCTGCCGGCCGTTGCGGAAGCGGGGCCGTCCGCCGCACGGGCGGTCCGCGGGCGGGCGGGCTGCGGACCACCGCCGTCGCGCCGGGACCCGCCGGAGCGTCGCCGACGTGTCCCGGACCGGTGCCGTCCGCCTTCGCTGCCCGCTGGCGGGATCCGAATCCGTCCGGAAACGGAGTCGGCACGGGGTCCGCGTGCTCCCCGCGCCCGCGCGGGGCGCCATCGCCGCCGGCGGGACCGCACGCGCCGGCTGGCCGATCCCCGCCGCCGAGCATCCGGCGGACCGCCGGACCCGTCCCGCGTCCGCCGTCGCACGGCCCGCTCCGCTGTCCGGCCGGCGCCCAGCGCCCCCGTGCGCTCTCGGGGCGCCCGGCGAGACGGTGGTCGGCACAGCGGTCCCGCCCGGCTCCCCGCGTGTTCCACTCCGCGGGTTCCGGCCGCCTCGCCGCCGGCGCCGGGCCCCTCACTGGCGCCGGCGACGGACGTCGCGGGCCGCATGACCGGTTCCGCAGCCGCAGTACGAGAAGGGAGACCGCAGTGATGACGACCGCATCGCCCCTGCTGTCCGCCGACCCCGCCGTGGTGGTCTCGGGCGCCGACCTGTTCGGGGACGCGCTCGCGGACCAGGCCGTTCCGGTCACCCGGGTGGACTTCCGGCCGCCGCTCGGTGCCGGGACGCTGGACGACGCGCTCGTCCGCGTGCTGGCCGACCCCGCGCGGTCGGCGGCCAACGCCGAGGCCCTGCGCCGGGTGCTGGCGGTCCGCCCGCGGTTGGTCGACGTCCGCCCGGCCGGGGAGGCGCTGGGTCTGGAGCCGGGGGCCTTCCTGCACGCCGGACCGCCCGTGACCTGGGAGCGCGCCTCCGGGCCGCTGCGCGGCGCGCTCATGGGCGCGATGGTGTTCGAGGGCTTGGCGGAGAGCCCCGAGGCCGCCGAGCTCGCGCTCGCGGCCGGAACCGTCCGGTTCGAGCCCTGCCACCACCACGCCGCCGTGGGACCGATGGCCGGGGTGGTCAGCCCGGGCATGTGGATGTTCGAGGTGGTGGACGCCGGCACCGGCCGCCGCGCCTGGTGCTCGCTGAACGAGGGGCTCGGCCGGGTGCTGCGCTACGGCGCCTACGGGCCGGAGGTGATCGAGCGGCTGCGGTGGATGTCGGCGGTCCTCGGCCCGCTGCTGCGCGACGCGGTCCGCGCGCACGGCCCGGTCGACCTCGGCGCGGTCATCGCGCAGATGCTCCAGATGGGCGACGAGGGGCACAACCGGAACCGGTCCGGCACGCTGATGCTACTGCGCGACCTGCTGCCGCACCTGGTGGCCGGGGGCGCGCCGGCGGCCGACGTGGCCGAGGCCGCCCGGTTCGTGGGCGGCAACGACCACTTCTTCCTCAACCTGGCGATGGCGGCCGGCAAGCTGATGATGGACGCCGGCCGGGACGTCCCCGGCTCCACGCTGGTGGTCGCGATGGCGCGCAACGGCACGGACTTCGGGATCCAGGTCTCGGGCACCGGGAACCGGTGGTTCACCGGCCCGGCGCAGGTGCCCGAGGGCCTGTTCCTCGGCTCCTACGGCCCGGCGGACGCCAATCCGGACATCGGGGACTCCGCGATCACCGAGACCTGCGGGATCGGCGGCTTCGCGATGGCCGCGGCCCCGGCGATCGTCCGGTTCGTCGGCGGCGACGTCGACTTCGCGCTGCGCACGTCCCGCCGGATGTACGAGATCACGCTCGCCGAGAACCCGGCCTGGCAGCTGCCGGTCCTGGACTTCCGCGGTACCCCCACCGGCATCGACGTGACGCGGGTGGTGCGGACCGGCCTCCTGCCGCAGATCAACACGGGGATGGCCGGACGCGTCCCCGGCACCGGCCAGGTGGGCGCCGGGCTGGTGCACCCGCCGGCGGAGTGCTTCACGTCGGCGCTGCGGGCGCTGGCGGAGGCGGCTCCGGCGCTGCCGGGGCCCGCCTGACCGGGGAGCCGGGAGCCAGAACCGGCCGTACCCAATCGACTCCGGAGCGTTTGCGTACCGTTGTGAACTGGGAATCCTTCCGGCAACGTGATCACTGCGATCACTGCCCCCGGAGGATCCCATGGGCAAACACCAGGAGAAGCGCGACCACGACGGGCAGTGGTCCGGTCCCGTCCCGCCGCCGACTCCCGACGACGGCGGCAGCGGCGGCGGCCGGCACGAGCGGGACGACCAGGACGAGGAGTGACCGCCGCCGACGACCTGCACTCCGCCCTCCTCGCGGACCTCGCGGCCGCCGGACGCCTCTCCCCGCAGTGGCGGGACGACTTCACGCGCGTCCCCCGGCACCGCTTCATCCCGGAGACCGTGTGGCTCGACGAGGACGGGGAGCCCGTCCCGCTCCGCCGCGCGGACTCGCCCGACGAGTGGCTGCGTGCCTGCTACGCGGACCGGCCGCTCATCACGCAGTTGGACGACGGGGACGGCAGCGGACACGGCTACAGCTCGTCCTCGGCGTCCATGCCTACCACGGTCGCGATGATGCTCGCCGCGCTGGACCTGCGACCGGGCATGCGCGTCCTGGAGATCGGGACGGGGACGGGCTACAACGCCGCGCTGCTCGCCGCCCGCGCCGGCGCGGAGCGGGTCACCAGCCTCGACGTCGACCCGGCCGTGGCGGAGCGGGCCCGCGCGTCGCTGAAAGCGGCCGGGTGGCCGGTGAACGTCGTCACCGCCGACGGAACCGCGGGCTACCCGCCCGCCGCGCCGTACGACCGGGTGCTGGCCACCGCCGCCGTCCAGCGGGTGCCCTACGCGTGGGTGGCGCAGACCGCCCCCGGGGGCCGGATCGTCACACCATGGGGGACGGCCTTCCACAACGGCGCGCTGCTGCACCTCCGTGTACGCGCCGACGGCACCGCGTCCGGCCGCTTCGGCGGGAACTCGGCCTTCATGTGGGTGCGCGGCCAGCGCCTTCCGCACGGGGCGGTGGAGGACCGCGTCCGGCCCGAACACGACTGCACGCAGACGGTGACGGAGCTGCACCCGCACTACGCACTGGCCGACTTCGACGCCTCGTTCGCCATCGGCGTCCGCGTCCCCGCCATGAAGCCGGTGGTGGTGTTCGACAACGACGACCCGGGCGGCGGAGCTTACACGGCCTACCTCCTCGACCCGTTCGCGGAGTCATGGGCGTCCTGGCGCGTCGAGCCGGGGACCTGCCGGTTCCCGGTCCGCCAGCACGGGCCGCGGCGGCTGTTCGACGAACTCCGCGCCGCCTACATGTGGTGGGCGGACGCGGGGAGGCCGGCGCACACCCGGTTCGGCCTGACCGTGGACCGGGCCGGCCAGGCCGTATGGCTGGACGGCCCCGAGCGGCGGGTCGGCTAGCTCCCGCCGTCCCCCGCCCCGAACCGGTACTGCCGACCCGGCCGCGGACCCGGCGCGGTCGCTCGCGATGGCCCGGCGCACACGGCACCCGGGCGGGGCCGCGGCGCCGCAGCTCCGCGGCCGAGCTGGGCGCCCGGGTCACCCGCATCGAGACGCGCCATGACCTGATAGCGAAGTTCGCCCAGCCGGCCGGCGACGGCGTCCTGGCCGTATCGGTCGCCCCTCCTGGACACGTGACCGGACCCAGGAGCCGGCCAAGCCCGGCACGTCCGCCGGCCCGGCGGCGAGCTCGGGCTCGTCCGGCGGTCGCCCTGGCAGCCTGGTGAGAAGGACGTACCTCCTGCTCGGGGCGGGGCCGTCCCGATGAGGGCCGGCACGCTCGCGAAGCCACTCCGGCGTACGAGCTCCCGCCGTCCCGCCCCCGACCGGTACCACCGTCCCGGCCGGTGCGGGAGCCGGTCCCGGGACGCGTGTCGGGGCCGGGCACCCTGCCCGCCCCTCCGCCGGACGCCCCGACCGGGCCGCGGACCCGGCGCGGCCTCTGGTGATGGCCGGGCGCACACGGCACCCGGCCGGGGCCGCGGCGCCGCCGAGCAGACCGCCCGGCATGGTCGCTGCGCCGCCCCGGCCGCCGGCGGTTACCCGCTCCGCCCGGGAGCACCCCCTACCATTGGAGTGATCCCATTCCGGCGTCTTGGCAAGGAGCCAGCCGAACCCATGTCCGAGCAGCGCGTCACGCGTCCCACACCCATCAGCGGCTTCCCCGAGTGGTTGCCGGAGATCCGGTCGGTGGAGCAGCGCTGGCTGGACCATATCCGGGCCGGGTTCGAACGCTACGGATTCGCCTCCGTCGAGACACCGTCCGTGGAGGCGCTGGACGTCCTCATGGCCAAGGGCGAGACCTCCCAGGAGGTCTACACCCTGCACCGGCTCCAGGCGGACGCCGACGACGACAGTGACGCCCGGCTCGGGCTGCACTTCGACCTCACCGTGCCGTTCGCGCGCTACGTCGCGCAGCACTTCAACGAGCTCGTCTTCCCCTTCAAGCGCTACCAGATCCAGCGCGTGTGGCGGGGCGAGCGCCCCCAGGAGGGCCGGTTCCGCGAGTTCACGCAGTGCGACATCGACGTGATCAACGTCGACCAGGTCCCGCTGCACTTCGACGCGGAGCTGCCGCGCGTCGTCCACGAGGTGCTCTCGGGTCTGGACATCCCCGCCTGGACGCTGAACATCAACAACCGCAAGGTGCTGCAGGGCTGCTACGAGGGCCTGGGCATCGGCGACCCGGTCGCGGTGATCCGCGCCGTGGACAAGCTGCACAAGATCGGCGACGACGGCGTGCGCGCGATCCTGCTCGACCAGGTGGGGCTGTCCGAGGAGCAGGCCAAGGTCTGCCTGGACCTCGCGCACATCCGCGGCACCGACACCTCCGTCGTGGACGAGATCGCCCGGCTCGGCGTGCACTCGGAGCTGCTGACCGAGGGCCTGGACGAGCTCGGATTCGTCCTCGACTCGCTCGCCGACCTTCCCTCGGGCAGCGTCGTGGCCGATCTGTCCGTCGCGCGCGGCCTGGACTACTACACCGGCACCGTGTACGAGGCCGCGTTCCGCGACGACCCCGGCTACGGCAGCATCTGCGCCGGGGGCCGGTACGAGAACCTGGCCGGCCAGTTCATCCGCCGCAGCCTGCCGGGCGTGGGCATCTCCATCGGCCTGACCCGCATCTTCGCCAAGCTGGTGGCCGAGGGGCGGATCGCCACCGGGCGGCAGTGCCCCACCGACGTCCTCGTGGTGGTGCCCAGCGGCGAGCGGCGCGGCGAGGCGCTGCGCACCGCCGCGCGGCTGCGCGAGGCCGGGCACAACACCGAGGTGTACCACCAGGCGGACAAGGTCGGGAAGCAGATCCGCTACGCCTCCCGCAAGGGCATCCCGTTCGTGTGGTTCCCGCCGTTCGAGGACGGCAGGCCCCACGAGGTCAAGGACCTCGCCAGCGGTGAGCAGACAGCGGCCGACCCGGCCACCTGGTCGGCGCGCTAGCCGGTTCCCGGCGCGTCCCGCGCCGTGCGGCCGTCCTCCGACGGCGGCACGGCCGGCGGCCCGGACCACCGCCCGGTCGGCGCCGCGCTCAGCGGGCGGGGCCGGCCGGAGCGCCGCTCCGCCGCCCCCGCATCCGGCGCAGCGTCCAGCGGACGGCCAGCGCGGCGTGGGCGGCCAGCCCCGCGGCCCCCAGGACGCCCCAGAACGCCCACGTCCGCCACTCGCCGGTGCCCTCGCGGTGCAGCCGGCCGCCGTTGAGGAGCAGTTCGGCCCGGTCGCCGGCCGCCTCCACTCCGGTGTCCGCACCGACCGCCGCGTCGGCGATCCGGACGGTGCCGTCGGCCGAGGTGAAGGTGCCGTGCCACTCGCAGACCGGCCCGCCCCTGGTGCTGTCGCACTCCTGGCGGACCGCGGTGAACGTACCCGGGGTTCCCTGCCCGCGGGAGGCCGCGAAGGCCGGAGGCGCCTCGGTGACGCCGAGCCCGAAGGCGATGCCCGACGGCAGGAGTGTGAAGAGCAGCACCGCGGCCGCGGCCCCGGTGCGGCGAAGGGCGTTGCGCATCCCGGCCTCCCCACGGCGTACGACGGTCCCGAGGCGACGGTACCGGAGCGCCGTCGCCGCGGCCGCGCCGGCCTCCTCGGCGGGGCGGAGCCGCCCGGCGGGGAGCACGGCGGCCCGTCCCCGGGGTGCCGGTGAGCCGCGCTGCCCGGAACCGGCCACTTCGCAGACAGCCGCCGCGCCGAATGTAACACTTGGTCAGGGGCCGGTGACCCGCCGCGCAGGCGCCGGCGGTCCGAACGGTCCCAGACGCGGTCGCCGCCAGTGAACGGAGTCATGTCGCTTCCTCGCCAGAACCTGCCCGCGCGGGCCGGCGCCTTCGTTGGACGCGAACGCGACGTCGCCGAGGTCCGGCGGCTGCTCGGTGGCACCCGGCTGGTCACGCTCACCGGGACGGGCGGAGTCGGCAAGACCCGCCTTGCCGTGCGGATCGCGGCGGACCTGCCGTCCCTCCGCCTTCCTGACGGGGTGTGCGCGGTGGACCTGGCCGGCGCGGATTCCCCGGAGCGGGTACTGACCGCCGTCGCCGCCGCGCTGCCCTGGGCGGACGCGGCCCGGACCGCGGCGGCCGACCCGGCGGCGGTGTGCGACCTGCTGCGCGACCGCGGGGTGCTGCTCCTCCTCGACACCTGCGAGCGGACGGTCGCCGCGGTCGCCGGCCTGTGCCGCCGGCTGCTCGCGGAGTGCCCCGGCGTGCGGGTGCTCGCCACCAGCCGGGAGCCGCTGCGGATCCCCGGCGAGACCATCTGGCGGGTGCGGCCGCTGCCGGTCCCCGCGCCCGCGGCCGGCGGATGCCTTCCGGCACCGGAAGGTGCGGGGCCCACCGCCGAGGAGGCGCTGCGCTGCGACGCGGTGCGGCTGTTCGTCGACCGGGCGCGCGCCGTGCGCAGCGGGTTCACGATCACGGACGGCAACGCCGGGGCCGTCGCCGAGATCTGCCGGACGCTGAACGGTCTGCCGCTCGCGGTCGAACTGGCCGCCGCGCGGGTGCGGGTGCTCTCGGTCGAGCAGATCCTGCACCGCCTGGACTCCCCCTCGCGGCTCCTGGTGGCCCGCGACCGCGACCTGCCGGAGCGGCACCGCACCTTGGACGCCGCCGTGGAGTGGAGCTATGCGGCGCTCCCCGCGGACGAGCGGCTCCTGCTGCGCCGGCTCTCGCTCTTCGCCGGCTGGCCGCTCGACCTCGCCGAGCGGGTGTGCGCCTACGACGGCCTCGCGGAGGCCGAGATCCTCGACCTGCACGCCGCCCTGCTGGACAAGTCGCTGATCGAGTTCGAACGCGAGGTCGACGGCCTCGCCCGCTACCGGCTGCCGGACGCGGTGCGCCACTACGCGGCCGAGCGGTTGCGCGAGAGCGGTGAGGACGCCGCGCTGCACGACCACTTCCTGCGCCGGTGCGCCGCCTGGTTCGAGGCCGACGCGCGGCGGGTCGCCGGCCCGCTCCCCTGGACGGAGCGGCTCCGGCTGCTCCGGGTCGCCGACCGCGCCGCCAGCACCATTGACGCGACGCTCACCTGGGCCGCGCGCCACGGCCGCACCAGCGACGCGCTCCGGCTCTGCGTCGCCATGGGCGGTTACTGGAGCATCCGGAGCAGATGGGCGCAGGGCTGCGCGGTGCTGCGCCGGCTGCTCGCGGACGCGGACGGCCTCACGGGCACGCCGGGGGCGCTGCACGCGCGGGCGCTCGCGCTGTACGCCGAACTCGCCCCCGACGTCGACGGAACCGCGCCGGCCGAGCGGGCGGCCCGCCAGGCGCTCGACCTGGCGCGCGCGCACCCGGCCGACCAGGCCGAGGCGCGGGCGCTGCTGGCGCTGGCCCGCGTCGCGGTGCACACCGGCGACACCGCGAACGGCCGGCGGCACGCGGCCGCGGCGGCCGAACTGTCGCGGACCGGAGGCGAACGGGCGACGGAGGCGGCGGCCCGCTACGTGCTCGGGCTGCTGGCGCGCCGCCAGGGCGACGACGCCGCCGCGCGCAACGCCTTCCACGGTGCGCGGGCGGTGGCCGAGGCGCACGGCGACGCGTGGACGGCCGCGCGCTGCCGCACCGACCTCGGCCTGCTGGACGCTGGAAGCGGTGCGCTGGAGAGCGCACGGGCGCACCTCACCGCCGCCGCGGCCGTGTTCACGGTGACGGAGTCCGGAGCCGACCGCGCCCGGTGCGCCGTCGGCCTCGGCCGGGTGGCGATCGCCGCCGGGAACTCCGACGACGCCCGCCACCACCTGGAGGCGGGGCTGCGGCTGGGCGCGGCCTCGGGCCGCCGGACCGCGGTCGCCTGCGCGCTGGAGGCGGTGGCCGAACTGGCGCTCGCGGAGGAGCGCGCCGACCGCGCCGCCGTCCTCGCCGGGGCGGCGGCGACGCTGCGGGCCGAGCTCGGCCACGACGAGCGGCACGCCCGGCGGCTGCGCGAGCGGGCCACCCGGCTGCTCGGCACGGCGAGAGCCGACGCCGCCTGGCGGCGCGGCCGGGTGCTGCCCCTGGCCGACGCGGTCGAGGAGGCGCTGGCCTTCCCCCCGCCGGGACCGTCACCCGACGTGCTCACGCCGCGTGAGCGGGAGATCTCCGGGCTCGTGGGCGCCGGACTGTCGAATCGGGAAATCGGCGCACGTCTCGGCATAAGTCAGGCGACGGCCGCGCGTCACATCGCCAACATTTTCGGCAAGCTCGATATCTCCGCCCGGACCCAGCTCGCGGAATGGGCGGCGCGACTGGAGTCAGCGCGGCGCGGAACAGGGCGAGATCGGGCTATTCCCCCAGTTCACCCGGGACCCGCCAGGGAAAACGCTGAGGATTGCGGCGTACCGCTTGCGCCGCGTCGCGGCACCCATTAAGAACAGCTCTAATGCGGCAGTCGCGCTTTTCTCCCGCAGTCCCTCCTCCGCTGTCATCAGCGCCGCTCTCGCTCTGGGCAAGGTGAGAGCGACCCCCGACCGCCTAATCGCGTGATGGCCATGGCACTACACACCGCGCCGGCGCGGCAGAACCTCCCCCTCGAACCCAACAGCTTCGTCGGACGCGAGCGCGATCTCAGCGACCTGCTCCGGCTGCTCCAGGTCAACCGGGCGGTCACGCTCTGCGGGGTGGGCGGAATCGGCAAGACCCGGCTGGCGCTGCGGGTGGCGGCGCACGCCACCAGCATGTTCACCGACGGCGTGTGGCTGGTGGAACTGGCCGACGCGCGCAGCCGCAAGGGCATCGTGGCGCGGGTGGCGACCGTGCTCGGCGTGACCGAGGAGAGCCACCGGGACCTCGCCGACACGCTGGCGGACGCGCTGCGGCGGCGCCGGCTGCTGCTGGTGCTCGACAACTGCGAGCACCTCATCGAGCACGTCGCCGCCCTCAGCCGGTCGCTGCTGGACGGCTGCCCCTCGGTCACGCTGCTGCTCACGAGCCGGGAGCCGGCCCGCATCTGCGGCGAGGTGGTCTGGCGGGTGCCGCCGCTCACCGTGCCGCCGCGGCACGAGGACGACGACCCCGGCGGGTCGGAGGCGGTCCGGCTGTTCGTCGCGCGGGCACACGCCGCGGCTCCGCACCGGCGGCTCGCTCCCGAGCAGCTGGACACGGTGGCCGACATCTGCCGCCGCCTGGACGGCATCCCGCTGGGCATCGAACTCGCCGCCGCGCGGGTGCGGCTGCTCTCGCTCACCCAGATCGCCGACCGCCTGGACGGCCGGTTCCAGCTGCTGACAGCCGGCGAGCGCGGTGCACCGGCCCGCCAGCGGACACTGCGCGCGGTCATCGACTGGAGCCACGACCTGCTGAGCGAGCCCGAGAGAATCCTGCTGCGCCGGCTGGCGGTGTTCACCAGCTGGCACTTGGAGCTGGCGGAGCGGGTCTGCGCCGACGCCCTGCTCCCCGAGGGCGAGATCCTCGACGCCATCTCGTCCCTGGTGGACCGTTCGCTGGTCGTCCTCACCGGCGAGTACCAGGGACGGGTGCGCTACCGCCTGCTCGACACGATCCGGGAGTACGCCGCCGAGCGGCTGGACGAGGCGGGTGAGCGGCCGGCCCTGGAGGGGCGGCTGCGCGACCAGATGCTCGTGCTGGCCGAGGAGCTGTCCGCCAACGCCGTGCGGGGGCACGGCATCGCGTGGCCGGACCGGTTCCAGGTCTGGTACCGGGTACTCGCCGAGTACGACAACGTCCGCGCGGTGCTCGGGCGGTGCGCCGAGCGGGGCGACACCGAGTCGGGGCTGCGGCTGTGCGTGGCGATGCGGCCGTTCTGGATGGCGTCCGGGCACTTCACCGAGGGCGCGTTCTGGACCGACCGCTTCCTCGCCGCCGGACTCGGGGACGACGCCCTGCGCGGCCAGGCCATGGTGCGCCGCGCCGAGCTCGCCTGGGACCAGCGCGACCACCGGCACGCCGCGGAGATCGGCGAGTGCGGCCTGCGGCTCTGCCGGGCGGCCGGCGACACCGCGTCGGTGGCGCTCGCCCTGAACATCCTCGCCATGGTGGACCTCCGGGCCGGCGAGCTCGACCGTGCCGCCGGCCGGCTCGCCGAGGTCCTGGAGCTCACGGACTCCGTCGGCGACCCGTGGAACGAGGGCATCGCCCGGGGCACCCTCGGCGCGCTGGCCGCGCAGCGCGGCGAGCTGGCGGCGGCGAGCGAGCACTACGACGAGGCGCTGGTCACCCTGCGCGGCATCGACCACCGCTGGGGAGTCGGCCGCACGCTGATCGGCCAGGGGATGGTGGCCGAGGCCCAGGGCGACCTGTTCGGTGCCGACCGCTGCTACCGCGAGGCGCTCGACATCCAGCGCGGGATCGGCGCCACGCCCGAACTGGCCCGCTGCCTCGCCGGCGTGGGCCGGATCGCCGCCCGCCAGGGCGCCACGGCGCAGGCCTACGACTACCTCAGCGAGAGCCTGCTGCTCAGTCACGGGACCGGCCAGCGCCTGGGCGTGGCGCGCGGGCTCACCGCCATCGCCCGGATCGCCGCCGCCGAGGGCGACCTGGAGGAGGCGTGCCATCTGGCGGGTGCGGCGGCCGCGATCCGGGAGCGCGCCGGCGCTCCCGGCCTCGTGACACCGTGGCCGGCGGGGCATGCGGCGGCCGACCCCGACGCGCTGGCGGGGTGGCTGGAGGAGGGCCGCGGCCTGGACCTGGACGCGGCGGTGGCCATGGCACTGCGGGTCACCGAGTCGCGGCAGCGCCCCCGTTCACGGCCGGCCGGGGGACGGCCCCCGGGCGGCGCGCGGCCGGTGCTGACGCCTCGGGAGCACGAGATCGCGCTGCTCATCGGCGAGCGCATGAGTAACCGCCTGATCGCCGAGCGGCTGTTCATCAGCCCGACGACGGTCGCCCGCCATATCGCCAACATCCACACCAAACTCGGATTCAATTCCCGGACCCAGATCGCGGCCTGGGTTTCGGAGCAGAACGGTCGTCACGGACAGGCCGTGCGCTCGTAGGGAGCCCCTGCCGAGAAGCGGCACTTCTCCCGTTTGCCGGATTGCCGGTTTTCTGCTTTGCTGTTTTCCCGTTTTGCAATGACTTACCCGGACCGTCATACATGTGCACGTGCAGCGAAAACTACATATGCAGATGCACACCTAAATGCATGTGCAAACGCGCGGGAAAACGTTACTGTCATCTTTATGAGCCGGACAGGGAAAGGCACTGCCCCATCGGATGCCGCTTCCGGGTCCGGCCATCGCGCGCAGGCGCGACTTTCCAGGACCCCGCGCGCGTCGCGGTACCACCGGCCGGCCCCGGCTCCACCCAGGAGCGCGGCGGCGAAGGAGAGCGGCCGGCGGCCCGGCGCCGCGGAGTCCGGAGTCCGTGCCGTCCGCGGGTGCGCTGAGGGAGGGCACCCGCCCCGGACGGTGTGGAGGACCCGGGCTCGCCACGTGGAGGGGGCGTGACGAGCCCGGTCAGCGGCCACCCCGCCAGCTATCGGACCTGGAGGGACACATGAGGGTTAACGGGTTACCGGATCTGGCTCGCCTGGACCGGCCGGCGCTGCCGGGCCGCCTCCCGGCACGGGGTCCGTCCCCGGCCGGTTCCATCACCGGCGGACTGCTGCCCCGCCTGCGGCGGTGCGGCTTCCGGTCCCAGGTGATCGACACGCACGGGGGGCGGGTCGAGGCGGTGGAGTTCGCCGCCACGCTCCACCGGGCGGCGGCGGGCCTGTGCCGCAGAGGGGTGTGGCCGGACGACGTGGTGGCGGTGCTCGCACCGGTCGGCCCGGAGCGGCTGACCGCGGTCTACACCGCGATGGCGCTGGGCTGTGTCGCGCTGCCGCTGGAGCTCACCTCGGACCTGGAGACCCTGGCCGACGTCCTGGCCCGGACCGACGCCCGGATGATCCTGGTGAGCGCCCCGCTGGCGGGAGTGGCGCTGGAACTGGCCGAACGCTCGCGGATCCGGCAGATCATCGCGTTCGGCGACGTCCCGGGGACCACGCCGTTCACCGAGCTGCTCCGGCCGCCCGACGACGGCAGCTCCTACGACCCCGAGCACGGCCTCTTCGACAGCGGTGTCCTCAGCTACGCCGTCCCCCACGGCGGCCTGGTCACCACCGTCCACTCGCACATCGAGCTGCTCGGCGCGTTCCACCGCCTGGAGGAGCGCCTGGCGGTCACCCCCGCCGACGTCGTACTGGTCGAGCCCGGGATGAGCGAGCCCGACCGGGTGGTGCTCGCGGCGGTGGCGCTGTGGAACGGCGCGACGCTCGTCACGACCCCGCTGGACGACGGCCCCGCCATGCCCGGCGTCGCCGCGGCGTTCGGGGTCACCGTGCGGGGCGGACCGACTCCGCGCCGGATCGGCGGACCGGTGGGTTCCGCGGGCTGAGGCTCCCGACGGGCGGGCGCCGCCGTTGCGCCCCACCGCGCGACCGGTGTCCGCGCCGCGCGCGGGGCGGAGCGCCCGTCCGAGGCGTCCCCGCCCGTCTCCCCGGCCCGCCCGGCTCCGGCGGCTGATGCACTCCATCGCCGCCCCCGGAGCGGGGCGTGCCCCGCCCAGGCCACCGGACGGCCACCGCGACCGTCCCGCCGCGGCCAGCTGGTGGCCTGGGCGCCCGTGCTCCGCTGGGCGGCGCCGTGCGCGGCGACGCTCAGGCGAGGTCGATCTCGAACCAGGAGACGTGGGTGGCGTCGGTCCAGTACTCCCCGCTGCGCGACGTGCAGTTCTGGATGATCAGCTTGCCCCGGCCGTAGTCGGCGTCGTCCTCGCGGAGCCGGCGGCCGCCGGCCGCCTCGGCGTTCTTCTCGCCCTGGTCGGCCACCGCGATCCGCACGAACCCGGGCTCGACCCGGATGAAGAGCGTCATCACGCCGCCGATCTGGCCGGACCGCGAGTGCAGGAGGGCGTTGGTGGCGAGTTCACTCACCGCCAGCTCGGCGTCGTCGAGGACGGTGCTCGGGCGCTCCGACCGCTCCAGGAACTCGCGGACCCGGGCGCGGATGGACCGCACGGCCGTCAGGTTCCCGATGCAGCTCCACACGGTGTGGTCGGTGGTGACACCCGCCAACTCGCCGGAGTCCAGGCCGGGCGCGTCCAGGGGGTCGGCAGCGGCGCGTTCCTGGAGTCGCTGCGAATCGGTCATCCCCGTGTCACTCCCATCAGCACCCGGCCGCCACGTTGCCCGCACTTTGCGTGTGCTTCACCCTCGACCTGTCCCGGCCCTCACCTTAGACAAGGCTCGTCATGGACAGCACAACACACCCGGGCCTTCGCTATCTCGTGTACCCCACAAAACCCCGACCTGTGTCGCTTCGCGATACGACAAAGGAAACCGTTACCGAACCAGTGAACAACCCGTGACCTGCGCGTTCGAAAAAGGGGCGGTCGACCGCGGCGGGCGCGGCCGGTTTCGGCCCGTCCCCGGGCCGCTGGCCGGCCCGCGGGCCGCCACGCCGATCCGGCGAAACTCCTGACACTGGGCGAGGACGCGAACGATAATCGTTCCCAATCACGGGGTGGCCGAACCACCCCGCACCACGACCGCCGGAAGGGCCATCCGTGAAGATCGCATTCGTCGGCAAGGGCGGCAGCGGCAAGACCACGCTGTCCGCCCTGTTCTCCCGCTACCTCGCCGGCCTCGGCCTGCCGGTGGCGGCTGTCGACGCCGACATCAACCAGCACCTGGGCGCCGCACTCGGCGTGCGGCCGGCCGAGCTGGCCGCCGTCCCGGCCCTGGGCGCACACCTGACCGAGATCAAGGAGCTGCTGCGCGGCGACAACCCGCGCATCGCCTCCGCCGCGCAGATGGTCAAGACCACGCCACCCGGTCGCGGGTCCCGGCTGCTCGACCTCTCGCCGGACAACCCCGTCCACCGGCGGTTCGGCCACCGGGCGGACGGCGTCACCCTCATGCTCACCGGCCCGTTCGACGAGGACGATCTGGGGGTCGCCTGCTACCACTCCAAGGTCGGCGCGGTGGAGCTCTACCTCAACCACCTGGTCGACGGTCCCGGCGAGTACGTCGTGGTGGACATGACCGCCGGCGCGGACTCCTTCGCGTCCGGGCTATTCACCCGGTTCGACCTCACGTTCCTCGTGGCCGAGCCCACCCTGCGCGGGGTCGGCGTGTACCGGCAGTACGTCGACTACGCGCGCGACCACGACGTCCGGATCGCGGTGGTCGGCAACAAGGTCCAGGGGCCGGAGGACGTGGAGTTCCTGCGGGAGCACGTCGGCGACGCCCTCGCCGTCTGCGTGGAGCAGTCGGCGTTCGTGCGTGCCATGGAGAAGGGGCGCCACCCTGATCTCGCGGAGCTGGAGGACGGCAACCTGAAGGCGCTCGCCTGGATGCGCGACGCCGTGGACGGCGTGTCCAAGGACTGGGCCAAGTTCACCCGGCAGAACGTCGAGTTCCACCTCCGCAACGCCCGCGCCTGGGCGAACAGCGCCTCCGGTGCCGACCTCACGGCGCAGGTCGACCCGGACTTCGTACTGGGTCCCGACGCCCTGGCCGCGCAGCGCGCCGAGCGCTGATCCGCGCGGCCCCTCCGCCGGCCCCGGCCGGGGCCGGCATCCTTGCCGGCCCCGCGCCGCCTCCCCGTGCGAACGGCGGCCACCGCCGGATTCGGCCCTACCACCGGCCGGCCGCCGCCGCCCGAAAACCGGCCGCCGCTCCCGGCACCGCAGGGCGGTCCCCCCGCGGTGACTCCCCGGGCCGGGCGCGCCAGGTGTCGCGCAGATCATGCCCCCCACGTGGCATGACTCGCCCCCCGCACGGGGTACGGATGCGGGGAGTGGCCGGCACGACGAGCCTCACCCGCCCCGGCGCTCGCCTGATACCAAAGTGGGCCACTACCGCGACATCCCTTAAAAGGAACACCTTTCTACCCTCCCTTCCCGTTTTCGGCCGACCATTTTTCGGGAATGGCTACGCCCGGTCCTACGCAGCACCCCCGCTCATCCCGGACGCGGGTATTCTCCGCGGCACGGAAAGCACGGAAACCCACGGACAATGCGGCTAGACGGCTATTCACCTCGTTCCTGGCCGGCCAAGAGCGTCATCGGCCGCCTCAGCGAACCCCAACGCCGGGACCTGCTCGACCTGGGCGTCCGCCGCGAGTTCGCGGCCGGCCGGGTCCTGATCCAGCAGGGCGACTCCGGCACGCACGTCTTCGTGCTGGTCGAGGGGCATGCCAAGGTGGTGCACGAGTCCGACAGCGGCCGCACGATCCTGCTGGCGGTGCGCTCCCGCGGCGACCTCGTCGGCGAACTCGCCGGAATGGACGACAGCGCCCGCATGGCCCGTGTGGTCGCGGTGGGGGCCATCGCCGCCCGCCTGCTCACCTTCGACGAGTTCAGCGGCTTCCTGGGGCGCCATCCGGGGGCCTACCGGGTGATCAGCGGATCGGTCGCGGCGAAGCTGCGCTCGGCCACCGACAAGATCGTCGACTTCAGCAGCCTGGAGGTCCCCACGCGGCTGGCCCGCGCGCTGCTGCGCATCCTCGACGACCACGGCAGCCCGGTGGACGGCGGCATGTCGATCGGCATCCCCCTCACCCAGCCGGAACTCGCCGCCGTCGTGGGCGCGTCGGAGCCGGCCGTCCACAAGGCGCTCGCCGAGTTGCGCAAGGACGGCGTCATCAGCGTCGGTTATCGCAATTACGTGGTGCGCGATCTGCCCGGCCTGCGAAGGTTCGCCGATCTTCCACCGAAATTACCGCCAAGCCCATAGCAATACGGGATCTTGTCCACCGATTCGCGCCACGGTGGACGGCAGGACCACTCCCGGCCACGTCGCTCCCCCATCAGAAAGGCGATCCGAATGGACTACCCCACCCCCGCCATTCGCCGCATGTGCCTCGCCGTGGATGCCGAGTCCTACAGCCACCGGGGCCACCGCGGCCAGAGCGAGGCGCAGGAGTGGCTGGTGCGGATCATGGACATGGTCTGCGACAACGCCGGCCTCGATCGGTCGTGCTGGGACGTGCAGCCGCAGGGCGACGGGGAGCTGGCGCTGCTGCAGCCCGGCATCGAGGAGGCGCGCGTCATCGCCTACTTCACCCACGAACTCGCCATGGCGCTGTACCACCACAACGCCGACCTCCACGAGGACGCCCGGCTGCGCCTGCGGGTGGCGTTCGACCAGGGCAACGTCTCTCTCGGCGCCAACGGCTACGTCGGCGCGGCGGTCGTCTCGGTGTGCCGGCTGCGCGACTCGGCGCCGGCCCGGCGGGCGCTGCGCGACAACCCCGACGTCGACTTCGCGCTGGTGGTCTCCGACTCCATCTACAGCGACGTGGTGGGCCAGGGCGACTACGACCTGTACAGCCGGGAGTTCACCCCGGTCGAGATCGACGAGGAGGAGAAGCGCTTCCGGGCGCGCGCCTGGGTCCACGTGCCCACCACCCGGCCCAGATCCCGGTCGGCGCAGCCCGGTACCACCGGCGAGTCACCGGTACCGAGCCAGCGCTGGGCGCCGCAGGTGCTGCACGGACCGCACGCCAACGTCCGGTACAACTACGGCACGGTGACCGTGAACGGGGTGGGCCACGGGACCGCCGACTCCGCCCACAGCCCGTACGACTTCCCCGACTTCTACAGATGGGGACCGAACGACCGGTGACCGCCGCGGCGGAGCCGGCCACGAGTCGGGAGTGTGACCGGTCGTTCTGGCGATCGACACCGGGCACGCTCCTCCGCCCCGGCGCCGCGGCACGGTCGGGCACCGGGCGGAACCGGGGTGGCGTGCCGTGGGACGGACGCGACACGCCGCCCTGGGCGTTCTGGCCGGAAGGACCTGCACGGCACGCGGGCGCACGGCGGGCGGGCCGCCGGGTCGACCGGCATGGCACGGCCCCGCCGGGCTCACGGCCGCGCGCCAGGAGAAGCGCGCTCCCGTCTGCCGGGCGCTGCGCGGAGTACGGCGGCGCCGGCGGCAGGCCGGCAGAGCGGGTTCTAGAACAGCACCGACATCACGGCGTCGACCTCGCGGAACCCCACCCGGCGGTAGGTCGCGCGCGCGGGCGTGTTGTAGTCGTTGACGTAGAGGGTCACCCGGGGCGCGAACTGGGCGCGGGCCGCTGCCACGACAGCCGCCATCCCGGGGGCCGAGTGGCCGCGGCCGCGCAGCTCCGGGTGCACCCAGACCCCCTGCACCTGGCAGACCTCGGGGGTGACCGCGCCGACCTCGGCCTTGAAGACGACCCGGCCGTCCTCGATGCGCGCGAACGCGCGGCCCATCCGCACCAGCTCCTCCACCCGGGCGCGGTAGAGCGCGCCGCCGTCGCCGCCGTCCGGCGGGATGCCCACCTCCTCGGTGAACATGGCGACGCAGGCGGGCAGCAGGATGCCGAGCTCGCGCATGGTCACGCGGCGCACCAGCGGATCCGGCTCGACCTGCGGCGGATCGGACAGCTCCAGCACCGGCTGCCGGGCCCGGATCGCCCGGGCGGGCCCCCAGTGCGGGCTTAGCCGCCGCCACAGCTCCGTGACCGCCGGGATGGGGCCCACGATCGAGGAGCAGCGCCGCCCCTGCCAGCGGGCGTGCTCGGCGAAGTGCCGGATGGCCTCGGTGCCGGCGTTCACCGGGACCAGGTTGGCTCCGGCGTAGCACAGGGCGGTGATGGCGCCGTTCTCGACGTAGCCCCACACCTCGGCGCCGAGCTGGCTGGGGTCGAGCCCGACGGCGCGCAACCGGGAACTCACGAAGACGTTGCCGACCGGATCGGCGTCCAGCAGCGCGTGGACCTCAGCTTCGTCACGGTCGCGCAGCACCCGCACCGATGAGGTCCGGAGCATCCGCATCACCTCACCTGCCCGCAGCCGAGGCCGGGTCGGAAGTCCGGCCGCCCATGAGCGACATCGTATCCAGCCGGTGCCGCGAACGCCCATATTCCCGCCGTTTCACCGCCGATCGCCCGGTACTTCCCATACCCACGCCGGCCCCCGCTCATGGGCCGAGGGGGAGCGGCAGGTCAGCGGGTGGCGGCCCGGTCTGCGCCGTACGCGGCCGCGGTTCGGGCCGGGTGGCGCAGCTGAGGTCCGCGGTGCCGGTGGCCGCGGCGGCCTCCGGCAGGGAACCGTCCCGCAGGTACTGGACCACCGCCTCGTCCACGCAGGCGTTGCCGCGCAGCGAGACGCCGTGGCTGACCCCGCCCTCCTCCACGACGAGCCGGGCGGCCGGGAAGCGCCGCAGCATGGAGTGGGCGCCGGCGAGCGGGGTCGGGCCGTCCTCGGACGCCTGCACCAGCAGCGCCCCCGCGGCCCGGGAGCCGTCGATCTGGAACCAGTCCCCGTGCGCGGCCGGCCAGAACATGCACGGCGCGTTGTACCAGGTGTTGTTCCAGCCCTGGAACGGTGCCTCGGCGTGTGCCGCCCGCCCGTCCCGGCGCCACACCGCCGGATCGCGCGGCCACGCGGAGTCGGTGCACTCGGTCGCGAGATAGGCGCCGTAGGTGGGGTCGGTCTCGGCGCTCTCTCCGTAGGCCGCGCCCGCCTCCAGCAGCGCCGCCGGGTCCTCGCCGCTGGCGTAGCCGGCCAGCGCGGCGGCCAGCGCCGGCCAGTAGGCGCTGTCGTAGGCCGCCGTCACGTAGGTGTTCTCCAGTTCGGTCGGGCCGAACCGGCCCTCCAGCGGGTGCTCCGCGAGGCGGGCCCGCACCTCGAAGTAACGCCGCCGGACCTGCTCGCCCGTGCCCCCGAGCCGGTAGACGGCGTCGTGCCGGGCGATCCAGGCGAAGAAGTTGTCCGCCGCGGCGTCCAGTGCGCGGGACTGCGCCAGGTTGGCCGCGTACCACGGGGTGTCGGGGTCCACGACGCTGTCGAGCACCAGGCGGTCCACCCTCCGGGGGAACAGCGTGGCGTAGACGCCGCCGAGGTAGCTGCCGTAGGAGTAGCCGAGGAAGTCGATCCGCTCGACCCCGAGGGCGGCGCGGACGGCGTCCATGTCCCGTGCGGAGTCGACGGTGGTCATGTGCTCCAGCAGTTCCCCGCTGCCGCTCCGGCAGGCCCGGGCGTAGGAGGCGGCGCGGTCCAGGAGTACCCGGGCCTCCGCCCGGCCGCGCGGGACGGTGTCGGGGCGGACAGGGGCGAAGTGGCCCGGGTCGCAGGCGACCGCGGGCGTGCTCGCTCCGGTACCGCGCGGGTCGAAGCCGACGACGTCGTAGCGCTCGCGCAGGTCGTCGGGGAGCCGGCGCGCCGTGGCAGCCGCCCACTCCCGTCCGGGGCTCCCCGGCCCGCCGGGGTTGACGAGGAGGACGCCGGTCCGCTGCCCGCGCGCCGGTACCCGGGAGAGCGCGATCCGCGCGGTCGCCTGGGACGCCGGGCCCGCGTCATGGTCCAGCGGGACCTCCAGCGTGGCGCACTCCACCTCCTCGCCGGCCGGGACCCGGAGGTCGGTACAGGACGACCAGTCGAGCACGGCCGCCGGAGCCGCGGCCGCGGCCGTCCCCGCGGGCGCCAGGGCGGCCAGCAGCGCTCCCGCCACGGTGACCGCGATCCCTCCGGACACGCGTCGTCCCACGTGGACCCCACCCTTCAGCGCGACACAATGGCTACTCTGCGCGACATCATAGGTGCTCTCCGTAACCGATCGTGGCGGCACGCGGTACCGCGGACCGCAGAGCGCGGACGCGTCCGGCGGGCGGGGCCGGATTCGCTCCGGCGGCGGCCCGGCCCCTGTATCGCCCGTGTAGCTCACTCCGGAGGCGGCACCCGCCACCGCCCGCCGGACACTCGCCGGACC
>NZ_QEIO01000062.1 GCF_003336425.1 Marinitenerispora sediminis
ACCCAGCGCCGCCCGCCGTCGGTGACGGCGGAGGTGAGGTGGAAGCGGCCATCGGCGATGACCTCCCCTGTCAGCTCTCCCCGGACCTTCCCGGGCCGCTCGGCGTGCAAGCGGTCGCACAGCCGCCGAAGACCGGCCCCCGGAGGTCCGCCTCGCCCCTCACCTCTCCCACCCACTCGCCGACCGACCGTCCGGTATCACAGAACGGCCGGAGCGCAATATACCGCAGCGGACCAGCAAGAAGAAGGCATTCACCCGAATCGACATACCAATCGGTCGGTATCGGGCTATTGGCGGAGGAATCCGGCACCCTGCGCGCCCGGGCGAGGGGCGCGATGCCCTCGGCCCGGGCAGAGACCGCGCCTGGATTCCCGCTCCACCCACGTCAGTGCGGAGCGCGGGATCCGCTCGAACCCGCGTAGGGTGCCCGCATGATCGTCCGGTGTGTTCGAATCATCAGCCCGGTGAGCGGAGCGGTGGCGAGCGACCACCCGGGTATCCGGGTCGGCGCGGAGTATCCGGTCTTGGAGGTCGTCACCACCGCGAGCCGGGTGTGGCTCCGGATCCCCGAGCGGCCCGGCGCCTTGGCGGAGCGGGACTCTCCCGGGCTGTGGGATGCCGCCATGTTCACCGTGGTCAGCGGCCGGATACCGGACTGCTGGATCGCGGGGCTGAGAGACGGCCGGGTGATCCTGTCACCGGAGGAATGGCAGCGCCCAGGCTTCTGGGAGGACTACTTCGACGGCGACCCAGCGGCTGGCGCCGAGTACGCGCGTCTGCGGGCGGAGGTTCTCTCCTCGGCGTGATCTCGGACCGGTGATCGCCGCTACCCTCCGGGGGCGGTGGATCCGTCGCTCGGACCGAGGAGGAGCGGTCGGGAGGCCGAGAGAGCGACGGGGCTGGTGAGCGAGTCGGACGGCGGGTCAGCGTCGTATCGACGCCTGCGCCCCCGGACCGCTGCTCCTCCTCGGCTCGTTCGCGGCGGAGGACCGCATCCGCCCCGATCACGGCGGAGTCCCGCCTCCACCTCGGGGGCGACGTCGGCGTACTCGCCTCCGGGGCCGGACCCGGCGGTGGCCGGCTGCTCCGACACCGCGTATCGACTCGCCATGCCGTGCTCGGTGCTCCTGGCGGTCGGCTCGGCCAGGATTCCTGACCGGCCGCCGGCTCGCGGACACGCACGGCGCCCGGCCGGGGATCCCCGGCCGGGCGCTCGGCTACCGCCGGCGGTGCGCTGCCGACGGCACCCGCCCCGTCTCGCGAGGTGCGACCACCGCGAGCGGAGCGGGTCCGCGGATCAGGGCGCCGTCTCGACCGTGAGGGTCTCGTCGGGGCAGCCGCCCGCGAGGGCGGTCAGCGCCTCGCGCTCCCGCGTGTCCGCGGTGAGGCCCCACCGCAGCTTGACCGCCGTCCACTCCGCGACGTAGCGGCAGTGCGCGTCGGGCAGCGCGGGCAGCCACTCGGCCGGGTCCTGGTCGGCCTTGGAGCGGTTCTGCCGCGCGGTGACCGCGACGAGCGCCCGGGGGTCGCCGAGGTCGTTGGCGTAGCGCATCCGCCGCTCGGCGGACCACTCCGACGCGCCGCTGTCCCAGGCCTCGGCCAGCGGCACGACGTGGTCGATGTCCAGGCCGGAGGCGTCGGCGACACGCTCGCCGTCGTAGTACGAGTCCCACTCACCGCCGGAGATCCGGCAGCGCTCCCCGACCGTCAGAGGGGTGACGGCCTCTTCGAGGAGCACCTCGGCGCGGGTACTGCACCCGTCCCGGTCCTCGTCCACCCAGTGCCGGAACTCCGACCGGCGGTAACCGGTGCGGTCCTCGTCGGCGACCGGCAGGTCCGCCACCGCCTGCCGCAGCGGGACGGAGACCGTCTCCGGCGCCGCCGGGGCGGCCTCCGCGTGCGCCGGCGCCGCCAGCACCGCGGCCCAGGCCGCCATCACCCCGAGTCCCGCGATCACCCGAACCGCGCGAGCCGCTCCGCCGCTCCGGCCCGCGGCCGCCCTGCCTGTTCTCACCCTCATGCCACTCCAGGCACTCGCAGTTACGAAACGTCACGGTTCGTGTCCAGGAGTGGCCGGCCGCAAACCCCGGCGGAATCCGAAACGGCGGCCGGGACCGCCCCGAAACAACGGTTCCTCCGGCGGCCCGCCGGCGAAGGGACCGACATATCGCCGACCGGTCCGCAGAACGCCCGGCGGAGTCCGGACATGTCAGGTGTCCCCCGCCGCCGCACCTCGCCGGGGAAAAGGTTGGGTCCGGCGATGCCGCGGTGGCTGCCCGGCGGCCGGATCCGGCCGCCGGGCAGCCACCGCGGCATCGCTCCTCATCGCGGCCGCGGCGGTGGGCGAGCGCCACACAGCCGCGCCGCCGGCCGTGTCCGGCCCGCCCATAGCGAGTGGGCCGCGGCACGGCTACGTTCGGCGCACGCCGCGTCGCCCGCCGGAGAACGCGCCGGCTGGGCCGGGCACGACGCGCACGTGACCGGCGGCGAACCGCGCGCCCGCTCCCCTCGGAGGCCCCATGTCATCCGCACCGTCCCGCTCCCCGCTCCGCCCCTCCTCCCCGTCCCGCGCCCGCACGCTGCTCGGCCTGCTCCTCGTGCTGCTCGCGGCCGCGACGGCACTCGCCCCGCCGGCCCGGGCCGCGGCGCTCACCCAGGTCACCGGCTTCGGTAGCAACCCGGGCGGCCTCGGCATGTACGCCTATGTACCGGAGTCCGCCGGCGAAGGGGCCCCGCTGGTGGTCCTGCTGCACGGCTGCACGCAGACGGCCGCCGGCTACCACGCCAACTCCGGATGGCAGAAGTACGCCGACTCCGAAGGGCTCGTCCTCGTCTACGCTGAGCAGCGGCTCGTCAACAACGCCTCGCGCTGCTTCAACTGGTTCCAGCCCGCCGACGTCGCCCGCGGCTCCGGTGAGGCGCTGTCCATCCGGCAGATGGTCGCGCACGCGCACACCGCGTTCGGCACCGACCCCGGCCGCGGCTACGTCTCCGGGCTCTCCGCCGGCGGGGCCATGGCCGCGGAGATGCTGTCGGCCTACCCCGAGACGTTCGCCGGCGGCGCCGTGGTCGCCGGGCTGCCGAGCGGGTGCGCCGCCGACCTGCTGTCGGCGTTCGGGTGCCAGAACCCCGGCCGGGACCGCACCCCCGACCAGTGGGGCGACGCGGTCCGGGCCAAGAACCCCGGCTACACCGGTCCGTGGCCGCGGGTCGCGATCTGGCACGGCACCGCCGACACCACCGTGGTCCCCGCCAACGCGCGGGAGTCCCGCGACCAGTGGACCGACGTGTGGGGGATCGGGCAGACGCCCACGTCCACGGGCCAGCTGCCCGGCGGCACCGTGGTCGAGGAGTACGCCGCCCCGTCCGGCGCCGTCGCGGTGGCCCGCTACCAGGTGCCGGGCATGGGCCACGGGACGCCGGTCGATCCGGGGCCCGCGGCCGAGCAGTGTGGCACGGCCGGCGCCTACTTCCTGGACACCGTCTGCTCCAGCTACCACACCGCGCGGTTCTGGGGGATCCTCGGCTGACCGCGGCCCGCCCGGCGGCCCCCGTGCGCGGACGCGGGGGCCGGACGGCGGCTCAGGCGCTCATCGGCACCGGGCGCAGGGCGTCCACCAGCTGGCCGGCGTAGTAGTCGCCGACCTCGGCGGCGGAGCGCCGGTTCGCGGGTCGGTACCACGTGCTCAGGTGGTGGACGGAACCGAGGAAGAAGTCGACGACGGTGTCGGGGGGCACCTGCGCGCTGAAGGCGCCGGAGCCCTGGCCCTCGGCGATCAGCGCCCGGAACAGGACCTGGTAGCGGTGCCGGGCGGCGCGCACCTCGCGGCGCCGGTCCGCGACGGCCGGGCTGTGCGCGCGGTAGACGGCGGCGTCGTCGTCCGGGTCGCAGATGGCGGCCACGACGGCGTCGGCGGCGGCCGCGCGGACCCGCTCGGCGACCGGGCGCGGAGCGGCGGCGATGCGCTCCAGGCGGCCCGCCTCGGCCCGCGCGGCGCGGACGCAGATGGCGTCGAGCAGCGCATCAGTGTCACCGAAGTGCCGGCGCAGCACGGCTTCGGACACGTGGGCGGCCTCGGCGACGTCCCGCAGCGAGGTGCGCTCGAATCCTCGGCGGGCGAACAGCGCGGAGGCGGCGGCGAGCAGCCGGCGGCGCACGGGACCGTCGCGCTCCGGGCGCGCGGGCGCGGGGGGATCGGCGGCCGGGAGGGTGGCCACCCTAGGGGGTGCGCCACGGGTTCGGACAGCCACGGGGAGGCCTTTCTGCGGCGGCGATACCTGTGGTGATGGGTCCTTTGGCGGCCCCGAGGGAACGGAACCACCTTCACCTTAGACGTCCGCACGGTCGCAGAAGGCCCCCTCGTCCGCGATTCACAGGGGGTTTACAGGGCGGTCACACGGCGGGCCGCCGACCAGGCACGACGCTCCCGCCCGCGCCGCGGGCCACCGGGATCCGGCCCGGCCGGAACCGGCCTGTCCGCCCGGCCGAGGGAGTGTCCGCCCGGCCGCGGGAGTGTCCGCGCGCCCAGGGCACAGCCGCGGTGGCGTCCCCGGCGTCGTAGTGTCGGAGTCGGAGGCCGCGGAGGGTGCCGGGCTCTCGCAGCCGCTCCCCGCGACGGCCCGGGTCCGGTGCCCGGGGCGTGGGGCAGGAGGAGGCGGACATGAACCAGCGCGGGCGCTCCGGCGGGCCCGGGGGCCGGTCCGGGGGCGAGGCGGTCGCGTGGGGCACTCCGGCCGGGCGGTGGCTGCTGGCGGCGACCGTGCTCGGCTCCGGGATGGCCTTCCTGGACTCCACGGTCGTGAACGTCGCGCTGCCGGCCATCGGCGCGGATCTCGGCACCGGGCTCGCCGGGCTGCAGTGGATCTCCAACAGCTACCTGCTCACGCTGTCCGCGCTGATCCTGCTGAGCGGCGCGCTCGGGGACCGGTTCGGCCGGGTGCGGGTGTTCGCCGTCGGCGTCGCCTGGTTCGCGCTGGCGTCCGTCCTGTGCGTGGTCGCCTCCGACACGGCCACGCTGATCGCCGGCCGGATCGCGCAGGGGGTCGGCGGGGCGCTGCTGACACCGGGCAGCCTGGCGATCCTGCAGGTGGGCTTCCGCGAGGAGGACCGCGGCCGGGCGATCGGCGCCTGGTCCGGCCTGACGGGGGTGGCGTCGGCCGTCGGCCCGTTCGTGGGCGGCTGGCTGGTGGACGCGGGGTCGTGGCGGCTGATCTTCCTGTTGAACATACCGCTGGCCGTGGCGGTGCTGCTGATCGCCTGGCGGCACCTGCCGGAGTCCCGGGACCCGGCGGCGCCCGCCCGGCTCGACTACGCCGGGGCCGGCGCCGCCGTGGTGGGGCTGGCCGGCGTGACCTACGCGCTGATCAGCGCGGGCGAGCAGCCGTTCGCGCCCGGACGGGTCCTGGTCGGCGGCGCTGCGGGCCTGTGCGCCCTGCTGGCCTTCGTCATGGTGGAGCGCCGCAGCGACCACCCGATGCTGCCGCTGGGGGTCTTCGGCTCGGTGCGCTTCAGCGCGGTGAACGTGATGACGGTGCTGCTCTACGGCGCGCTGGGGCCGCTGTTCTTCCTGCTGGTGATCTTCCTGCAGGAGGCGATGGGCTACTCCGCGCTGGCGGCGGGTGCCGCGTCGCTGCCGATCACGCTGCTCATGCTGCTGCTGTCCGGCCGCTCCGGCCGGCTGGCCGAGCGGATCGGCCCCTGGATCCAGCTCACCCTCGGGCCGCTCGCGGTCGCGGCCGGCCTGGTCCTGCTGGCGACGGCGCACGGGGGCTCCGACTACCTGACCGGGGTGCTGCCGGGCGTGCTCGTCGTGGGGGCGGGGCTGGCGGCGACGGTGGCGCCGCTCACCTCCACGGTGCTGGCGTCGGCGCCGCTGCGGCACGCGGGTGTGGCGTCGGGGGTGAACAACGCCGTGGCGCGGAGCGCGCAGCTCATCGGGGTGGCCGCCGTCCCGGTGCTGGCCGGCGTCACCGGGCCGCGCGGGATCTCGGGCGGATTCGCCCCGGCGATGCTCATCCTCGCCGGGCTGAGCGCGGCGGCCGGCCTGCTCGCCCTCGCCCTGCTCCGCCGGGAGCGCCGCGCGGCCGCGGCGGCGAGGGCGCCGCGTGCCCTGTTCTGCGGCGCGACGTCCCCGCCGCTGCGGATGCCCCCGCCCGAGCGGGCCGAACCGGGCGGCGGCCCCGGATGACGCGCCGCCCGGCGGCCCGATGCGCGACGCGGGGGCCTCACCGCGGCGGCGCGGCCGTCCGGCGCCGGTGCCAGTAGGCGATCGTGACCACCGCGAGCAGCGGCCCCCACGCCAGCAGCGGTGCGTAGCAGGCCGTCTGCACCCAGTACGCCGGTCCGAACGGGTACTCCAGCTCGGCGAGGTTGTCGGGATCGTTCCAGCCGGACGCGCCGACGGCCGCGATCACGGTGAGCGCCGCCGCGCCGGCCAGCGCCGGCAGCACCGCCGCCAGGACGGGGATCCGCCGGCCGCCCGCCCAGGGGATCCAGCGCGGCGCGACCTCCCCCCACCGCTGGACCAGGCCCAGCGTGAGCAGCGCGAGCCCCTCGGCGAACAGGCTGAGGCCGATGACGTACCACGTCGCCCAGCCCGGGAAGTTGCTTTCGTGCAGGACCGACTCCGGCGCGAACCCCAGCGGAACGCCGAGTCCCATCGCCACGCGCCAGAGCCCGGACGGCAGCGGTGTCAGCGCCGCCGCGTGCGCGAGGACCCGGACCCACCGGCGGACCCCCGGGGCGGTCCGGCCGGACGCGCGGGTGTCCGGCCGGCGCCGGGACGGTGCTTCGGCCGTGTCGGTCATGGTGTGCTCCCTTCCGCGGCGGCCGCTCGTGCCGCCGGTGTGCGGAGCTCCAGGGTCCCGGCCGCGGCCCCGCGGCGGCCATCCGCCGATCGGGGGAGGTTCGGGACGGGCGCGGTCGCGGGCTCGGCCCTTCGGGAGAGGCCGCGCGGCGGCCGGCCCGTCTACGCTGAACCGCGGCAGGGCAGTGGACGGACCGGGGAGGGCGCCGCCATGACGCGTCGGGACCGCTGGACGGCGGGTGGTGTCACCGCGGCGGCCGCCTGCGTGCTCGCCGTGGCGCCGTGCGCTCCGTCCGGTACGGTTCCGGCGGTCGCCGCCGTCGGCGTCCTCTCGGGGGTGACCGCCACCTGGCCGCGGTCCCGCGCCGGGCTGGGCTGGTGGGCCGCCGCGGCCGGGGCGGTGGCGCTCGCGGCCACGGCCGCGCACCCGCAGCCGGCGCCGGTGGAGGCCGCGGCGTGGCGGTTCGCGATGGCGGGCGCGTTGACGCTGCTGCTGGCGTCGGCGGTGCGGTGGGCGCCGTCCCGCCGGCAGGTGGTGGCGGCCGTGCTCCTGGCCGGCGGCGCGATCGCCGCGTGGCCGCTGCCGTTCATGCCGGAGGCGTCCTTCCTCGAACGCGTCGGCGCGTGCGCGTTCTGGTCGCTGCCCGCCGCGGTCGCGGTGGTCGCGGGGGGCTACCTCCGGTGGGGGGAGCGGCGGACCCGGCGGGCGGTCGACCGCGCCCGCCGCGCGCAGCGGCTGGAGCTGGCCCGCGACCTGCACGACTTCGTCGCCCACGACGTCAGCGGGATCGTCGTACAGGCCCAGGCGGCACTGTTCGTCGCGGAGGGCGACCCGGGGCGGGCGGCCTCGGCCCTCCGGCGCATCGAGCGCTCGGGCCTGGACGCGCTCGCCACCCTGGACCGGACCGTGCGGATGCTGAACGATCCGGACGGCGCGCACGAAGCGCGCGGCGCGGACGCCTCGGGCGCCGGCGGCGGGGCCGGTGCCCCGTCCCTCGGGCCGCCCCCGGGGCTGGAGCGGCTCCGCGACACCGTGCGGCGGTTCGGCGCGACCGGCCCGGCGCGGATCCGCCTCACCATGGCCGACGACGCGGTGCGGGCCGCGTCGCGGGAGGCGGGCACCACCGCCTACCGGGTCGTGGTGGAGGCGCTGACGAACGTCCGCCGGCACGCCCCCGCAGCGGCCGACGTCCGCGTCAGCGTCGCCCGGGTCCGCCGGAGCAGCGGGCCGGCGCTGGAGGTCCGCGTGGTGAACGGTCCCGGGGACGCGGCGGCCCCCGCACCCGCGCTCCCCGGAGCCGAGCGGGACGGCGGCGGCCGCGGCCTGGCCGGGCTCGGCGAGCGGGTGCGCGCCGTCGGCGGGACGCTGTCGGCCGGGCCGTGCGCCGCCGGATGGCAGGTGGTGGCGGTGCTGCCGTGCGCTGGGGCGGCGGACCGCACCGGCGCGGCATCATGAACGGCGTGACGACACGCATCCTCATCGCCGACGACCAGGAGGAGGTCCGCCACGGGTTCCGGCTGGTCCTCGACTCCCAGCCCGACATGGCGGTGGTGGCGGAGGCCGCCGACGGCGCCGCGGCCCTGGACCTGGCCCGCCGCCTCGCTCCCGACGTCGTGCTGGCCGACATCCGGATGCCGCGACTCGACGGCCTGGAGCTCACCCGGCTGCTCACGGGCCCCGAGGCGGCGGCGCCCACCAGGGTCGTGGTCGTCACGACCTTCGACCTCGACGAGTACGTGCACGCGGCGCTGCGGAGCGGGGCGTGCGGCTTCCTGCTGAAGCGGTCCGGGCCCGCGCTGCTCATCGAGGCCGTCCGCGCGGCGATGGCCGGCGACACCCTGGTCAGCCCGCAGGTCACGGTCCGGCTGCTGCGGCACCTCACGGCGCCGCCGCCTTCCGGCTCCCCGAATCCGCTCACCGGCCGGGAGATGGACATCGTCCGGCTGCTCGCCCTGGGGCGCACGAACGCCGAGATCGGCGCCGAGCTGTTCATCTCGGCGGGCACCGTCAAGACCCACGTGGCCAACATCCAGGCCAAACTCGGCACCCGCAACCGCGTCGGAACCGCCGCGTGGGCGTGGGCGGCGGGTTATGTGACGCCGCAGGCGTGACGCCCGGCTGCGGGCGCCCGCTGGGTTCTTCCCCGCCGCACCGAGCGCCGGACCGGGCCGGGGTGACCGACGTACACCGGGCCCGCCGCATCCCGCCGGCCCGCGGCCGGCCGAACGACGCGGCACCCCGCCCCCGTGGACCCGGCCCGGCCGCAGCGGGCTCCGGCCGCCGCACCGCCGCGAAGCAGCCCGGACCCGCGCGCCGGGCACGGCAGGTCCGCACCCGCGCGGGCCTCCGCTCCCGGCACCGGCCGCGCCCCCTACCCGGCCGGTCGGCGCGGAGAACCGGACCCACCCGGGCCCAGTACCGGGACCGCCGGCCCGGGCCCGCAGGTGGGTCGTGTGCTCCCCCGCCCCTGTCCCCCACCGGAGCGGGGCGGGAGCCCCTAGCGGTCCAGGGCCGGGCGCTTGGGATCGAACCGCCAGCCGGGGATGAGCCGCCGCATCGCGACGGCGTCGTCGCGCGCGCCGAGGCCGTGCTGCAGGTACAGCTCGTGTGCCCGCTCGACCTGCTCCATGTCGAGGTCCACGCCCAGCCCCGGGCGGTCCGGGAGGTCAATCCGGCCGTCGGCGATGCGGAAGGGCGCCGTGGTGAGGCGCTGGCCGTCCTGCCAGATCCAGTGGGTGTCGATGGCGGTGATGTCGCCGGGAGCGGCGGCGGCCACGTGGGTGAACATCGCCAGGGATACGTCGAAGTGGTTGTTGGAGTGCGAGCCCCAGGTGAGCCCCCAGGCGTCGCAGAGCTGGGCCACCCGCACCGATCCCTGCATGGTCCAGAAGTGCGGGTCGGCGAGCGGGATGTCCACGGCCGCGCCGCGGACGGCGTGCCCGAGCTGCCGCCAGTCGGTGGCGACCATGTTGGTGGCGGTGGGCAGCCCCGTGGCGCGGCGGAACTCCGCCATGACCTCGCGCCCCGAGTAGCCGTCCTCCTCGCCGCACGGGTCCTCGGCGTAGGCCAGGACGCCGTTCAGGGAGCGGCCGATCTCGACGGCCCGGGCGAGCGGCCAGGCGCCGTTGGGATCGAGGGTGACGCGCGCCTTGGGGAACGCCTCGGCCAGGGCCCGGACGGCCTCGGCCTCCTGGTGCGCCGGGAGCACGCCGCCCTTCAGTTTGAAGTCGTGGAAGCCGTAGCGCTCCTGCGCGGCGGCGGCCAGGCGCACGACGGCGTCGGCATCCAGCGCCTCCTGGTCGCGCAGCCGGAACCAGGCGTCCGCGCTCCCGGGGTCGGACCGGTAGTCCAGGCCGGTGCGCTCGCGGTCGCCCACGAAGAAGAGGTAGCCGAGGACGGGCACCGAGGTCCGCTGGACCCCGTCGCCGAGCAGCGCCGCGACGGGCACGTCGAGATGGCGGCCGAGGAGGTCGAGCATGGCCGACTCGACGGCGGTCACGGCGTGCACCGCGACCCGCAGGTCGAAGGTCTGCCGGCCGCGGCCGCCCGCGTCGCGGCCAGCGTGGCGCCGCCGCATCGCCGCCAGCACGGCGTTGCGCCCGCCGAGCGGCGCGCCCACCACGAGGTCCCGCGACTCCTCCAGGGTGGCGGTGATGGCCTCCCCGCCGGGGACCTCCCCGACCCCGGTCCTGCCGTCCGAGTCCGTGAGGACGACGAGGTTGCGGGTGAAGAAGGGCGCGTGGGCGCCGCTGAGGTTGAGCAGCATGCTGTCGCGGCCGGCGACGGGGACCACCCGCATGCCGGTGACGACGGGCGCGGTGGAGCTGGGGTGGGGCATGGTGTCCTCTCGATGGGTGGGTGCGGCGGACCGGGCTGTCCGGGGGGCGGCGCGCCGCTACTCGGGCGTGCTCGCGCCGCGGTCCCCGGCGGGCGGTGCGCCCGGCCGGCCGGGCGGTACGGGAGCGGAGGCGACCGCGTCGCCGCCGACGGTGCGGTCGCCGCGGACGCCGAGCACGAGGAGGGCGCCGAGCACACTGCAGGCGGCGAGGGCGTAGAGGCCGTAGGTGACCTGACCGGTCGCCTCCTGCACGAGGCCGAAGCCGTAGGGCGCGACGAAGCCCCCGAGGTTGCCCAGCGAGTTGATGACGGCGACCGCGGCGGCCGCGGCGAGCGGGTGGACCGACCCCTGCGGGATCGTCCAGAAGAGCGGGCTGGCGCTCTTGAACCCCATGGCGGCGACGCACAGCGCCACGAGCGCCCAGGCCGGTGAGACGACGGCAGCGGCGTAGGTGCCCGCCGCGGCGACCAGCAGGGCCGCCACCAGCAGGGGCTTGCTGCGGCCGGTCCGGTCGGAGGCGCGTCCCGCGAGGTACATGGCGGCGACGGCGCAGATCCACGGCAGGGAGGACAGCAGCCCCACGGTGATGTCGTCGGTGCCCTCGATACGGCGCACGATCGTGGGCAGCCAGAAGGTGTTGGCGTAGATCGACAGCTGGATGGCGAAGTAGATGCCGCAGAAGGCGAGCATCTGCCCGCTGAGCAGCAGCCGCCAGCGCGACACCGTGACGCTCGCGGTGCCGGCCGCCGCTCGCCTGGCCGCGTCCTCGCGCTCGATCTCCTCGGCGAGCGCCCGCTTCTCGTCGGCCCGCAGCCAGCGCGCGTCCTGGATCGAGGAGTCCAGGAGGCGGTAGGCGATGAGCCCGACGACGATCGAGAGCAGGCCCTCCAGCCCGAACAGCCACTGCCAGCCGGCCGCCCCCGCGATGCCGTCCATGGCGAGCAGGGGGCCGGAGACGGGGCCCGAGATCGCGGCGGCGATCGAGGAGCCGGCGACGAACAGGGCGGTGGCGCGACCGCGGTGCGAGCCGGGCAGCCAGCGGGAGAAGAAGTAGATGACGGCCGGGAAGAAGCCCGCCTCGGCGACGCCCAGCAGGAACCGCAGGATGTAGAAGGTGGTCTCGTTGGTCACGAACGCCATGGCGGCCGAGACGGCTCCCCAGCTGACCATGATGCGGGGCAGCCAGACCTTGGGGCCGTAGCGCTCCAGCAGCATGTTGGAGGGCAGTTCGAACAGGGCGTAGGCGACGAAGAAGAGGCCGGCGCCCAGGCCGTAGGCGGCGGCGCCGATGCCGACGTCGGCCTCCAGGTGCACCTGCGCGTAGCCGATGTTGGACCGGTTCAGCTGGTTGCAGATCAGCATGACGATGAAGAGCGGAACGAGGCGGCGGAAGACCTTCCCGACCACGAGGTCCAGGGGGCGCTCGGGGTGGCCGGCGCGCGGGGATACGGGCATGGGCGTCCTTCGCTGGGGCCCCGCGAGGGGCTGCGTCGGTGGTTCCGCCCGGCCAGGCTGCGACGTCCGGATCCCGTTCACCGGACGTGCACCGAATGTAAGCCACGTCACTGACGGCGGTCCAACATCGTTTGGGTATCGCCCCATTCGAAGAAGGCATCCCGTGCGCCGAACGGGAAGGCCGCGCAGCGGACCGGGCGCGGCCGCCTGCCGCCGGGCACCTGGAGAACTCGACGCAACGCCGCGGGCCCCCCTGATCAGCACCGCTGAGGGAGCCGCCACGGCGTTCTCCCTGGCCCACTCCTCCGGCCGGTGCGCCTGGAGGAGCCGGAACCGGCGGCGCGGGTGTTCCCGTCCCGGCCGCGCCAAGGATCGAGGCGGTGATCTGGGCCTTGAGAAACGAGCTCGGGCTGGAAGCGCCGCCAGACGCGCACCACCGGGGGCCTGTGGCCGCGGGTGTGTCAGCGCGTCCGCGCGCTCAAGTGGTCAACGGGATCCTGTGGCGGCTGCGCACAGGCGCACCCCGGCCCCACCCCGCCTTCCCCTCCGACCGGGACCCGCTCCGGCTCCGGCTCGCCGGAGCGGCTCTCGCCCCGGCGGCTCCGGAGGGCCGCGCGCCGGACCGTATGCGGCCCGGTGCGGAAACGATCGGCGCTCCCTCCTGCGCGGCGG
Organism: Marinitenerispora sediminis; assembly: GCF_003336425.1. Taxonomy (GTDB): domain Bacteria; phylum Actinomycetota; class Actinomycetes; order Streptosporangiales; family Streptosporangiaceae; genus Marinitenerispora; species Marinitenerispora sediminis. The sequence goes on from NZ_QEIO01000062.1 coordinate 12,773, forward strand.
CGTCCAGGCAGGTAGGTTCGTATCGCACGCGGCTCGGCGGCGCGCCCGCCGGATCCTTTCACTCCCTTATTCCGACCGCTAGAGTAGGTTTTATGGCAGACCAGGCGCCGGGTCCCGGCTGTCGGCCGATCATCGCGTTCGTCGGGGGTGGTGCGAGCGCGACCCTGACCGCGATCGCGCTGCTGCGTGCCACCACCTGGCTGCGGCTGCCCTACCACGTCGTGCTCCTCGACGAGCACGGCCGGCACGCCCGGGGCGTCGCCTACTCCACCGGCGACGACCGCCACCTGCTGAACTCCCCGGCCAAGGGCATGGCCGCGCTGCCGGACCAGCCCGGGCACCTCGTGGAGTGGGCCGTGCGACGCGGCCTGCGCTGCGGTCCGGAGACCTTCCTCCCGCGGCGCGCCTACGGCGACTACCTGGCCGAGACCCTCGCCGAGACCGCGCGGTGGGCCGTGCCGCACGCCACCGTGGAGCAGCGCACCGCGCGGGTGGTGCGCGCGCGCGGGACCGGCGACGGGGTGGTGCTGCACCTCGCCGGCGGCGAACGGCTGACCGCGGCGGCGGCCGTGGTGGCGACCGGCAACGCGCCGCCCGACCCGCTGCCCGGACCCGCCGGCCTGCCCGGTGTCGTCGCCGACCCCTGGCACCCGGTCTCCGGGGTGGCGCGGCTGCGGCCGCGCGCCGACGTGCTCGCGGTGGGGACCGGCCTCACCATGGCGGACGTCGCCCTCACGCTGACGGCCGCGGCACCGGACGTCGTCGTGCACGCCGTCTCGCGGCACGGAATGCTCGCGCACCGCCACCGGCCGCCGCTGGTCACCCCGCCCGGACTGGTCGACCTCGCGCACGCCGACGGACCGCTCCCGCTCCGGGAGCTGACCCGCCGGGTCCGGGCGGCGATCGCCGACTACCCCGGCGACTGGCGGCACGTGGTCGACTCGCTGCGCCCGCACGTCCCCGAGCTGTGGCAGGGCCTCTCGGCGGCGGAGCAGCGGCTGTTCCTGGCCCGGCTGGCGCGCTACTGGGAGTCCGCCCGGCACCGGATGGCGCCCGAGGTGGCCGACCGGCTGGCGGCGCTGCGCGCCGCGGGCCGGCTGCGGCTGCACACCGGCCGGGTGAGCGAGCTGCGCGCCGGCCCGAGCGGGGTCCGCGCCGTCCTCGGCGACGGCGGCCGGCTCGACGTCGGGACGGTCGTCAACTGCACCGGTGCCAACCCCGGGGCCGCGCCGTTCGTCCGCGCGCTCCTCGACGACGGGCTCGCCCGCCCGAACCACCTGGGGCTCGGCGTGGACACCTGCCCGCGCGGCGCACTCGTCACGCCGTCGGGCCGGGTGAGCCGCCGGCTCCTCGCGCTGGGACCGGTCCGCCGCGGGCAGCTCTACGAGACCACCGCGATCCCGGAGATCCGCGCGCAGGCCGAGCAGCTGGCGCAGCGCATCGCCGACAGCGTGCTGCGCGGCCGTGCGATCGAGCCGACCGTCGTTCCCTGACCGCGCCGCACCGCGCGCAGACCGCCGCCCGGGCGGCCCCGGCGGCCCCGCGCTCCCGGACCGGCGCGGTTCCCGGCTCCCGCCCGCCGGGCCCGGGGCCGCTCCGTGGACGCGTCGTCAAGGAACCGTGCGCTCCGCGCCAACGACGCACACCGCCGAGCGCGGCATCCTGGAGGAACCGGTGCGAGGCGGTGAGGGCCTTGGCGGCGGGACCGCCGGACGGAGCGCGGACACCTCCGGAGGCGGACGGGACCGGGCGCCCCGGCGGCAGGGGCGCCCGGCGGTCACCGCGTGCGGCGGGCCCCCTCGGTCCGGCGCAGCTGGAAGGGGCGCAGCGCGGACTCCAGCTGGACGGCGAGGTCCATCTTGCTGGAACCCTCCTGGCGGTCCTCGAAGTGGATGGGGATCTCCACCATCTTCTGGCCGCGCCGGTAGGCGCGGAAGTGCATCTCCACCTGGAAGCTGTACCCGCTGCTGTGGATGCCCGCCAGGTCGAGCGCCTCCAGCGCCGACCGGCGCCACAGCTTGTACCCGGCGGTGACGTCGCGGATCGGCATCGCCAGGATCGCCTTGACGTAGGCGTTCGCCCAGCCGCTGAGCAGCCGCCGCCGCAGGCCCCAGTGCTCCGAGAGGCTGCCGCCGGCGACGTAGCGGCTGCCGATCACCACGCCGGCGTTCGTGGACAGCGCGGTGCCGAGCATCTGGGGCAGGTAGCCGGGCGGGTGGCTGAGGTCGGCGTCCATCTGGGCCACGAAGTCGGCGCCGTCCCGCAGCGCGCGGGTCATCCCGGCCACGTAGGCGCGGCCCAGGCCGTCCTTGGCGGTGCGGTGCAGCACGGTGATCGGGCTCTGCCCGGCTCCGCCGCCGCCCGGGGCGGCCCCGTCGGCCGCGTACTCGGCGGCGAGCTTGTCGGCGACCTCGCCTGTGCCGTCCGGTGAGTTGTCGTCCACGATCACCAGCCGCAGGTTCGGCAGCCCGAGCGCGAGCACCCGCTCGACGAGCACGGGGAGGTTCGCCGCCTCGTTGTAGGTCGGCACCACCACGCTCACCGCGGACCGCGACCAGGGTTCGGGCAGTGTCACCGGGCTGGACATGTGGTGGCCTCCAGGGAAGTCGTCGATCGGCCGAGGGGCGCATGGCGTGGGCGGGCAGCGCGCGCCCTCCGGGCGGGGCCCGGGGGCCGTGGAGACTGTCCGGACTGCCCGACATGAGGACGATATGCCAGGAGCAATGGTGCTTCCACCGGACCGCCGGCCTGCCCGGGCTACTCGCCCCGGTCCACCTCCAGGACGGCGACGTGCACGGCGGTCCCCATGTCCTCCAGGGTCATGAGGACCTCGGGATCGGCGTGGTTGTCGGTGATGAGGTGCGCGATGTGCTCCGGCGGCACCGTCCGCACCATGGTGTCCACCCCGACCTTGGTGTGGTCGGCCAGCACGATGACCTCCTGGGCGCAGGCCACCAGGGCGCGGTCGACGCTGGCCACCGCGGGGTTCGGCGTGCTCAGGCCCCGCTCGGCGGTGACGCCGTTGCCGGAGACGAACGCGCGGTGCACCCGCAGACCGGCGAGCGACTGCTCCGCCGCGCTGCCGACCAGCGCCAGGATCGATCCGCGCAGCGATCCGCCGGTCATCACGACGTCCACGCCGGGCGCCGCGGCCAGCACTTGGGCGACCAGCAGCGAGTTGGTCACCACGGTCAGGTTCTGCCGGTTGACGAGCTCGCGGGCGAGCGCCTCGGTGGTGCTGCCCGCGCCGAGCACGATTGCGTCGTCGTCCTCGACCAGCCGGGCGGCGGCCCGGGCGATGGCCAGCTTCTCGGGCGCCGCCTGCCGCGCCTTCTGCGCGTAGCTCTGCTCGTTGCCGAGCCTGCCGGGCAGCGCGGCCCCGCCGCGGCGGCGGTCGATCAGCCCCTCGGCCTCCAGCGCCCGCACGTCGCGGCGCACCGTGACCTCCGAGGCGCGGACCTGCGAGGCGATGTCGCGCAGCGCCATGGCTCCGTTCGCGCGCACGAGCTCCAGGATGCGCTCCCGGCGCTCGGCCGCGAACGCCGGCTTGCCGTCCTCCATCGTGCACCCCTTCGCGCCCGCGCCCGGTCACGCCGCCGGACCGGAACGCGGCGAACCCCTTCCCGATCGATCATAATCGGTCAGGAACGGGTGCCCGCTCTCCCGCGGCCGGGGCCGGGCACGGCCGGCCCGCCTCAGCCGAGACGGACCCCGTGCGCGGAGAACGCCTCGTCGACGGCGTCCTCGTCGGCGGCCTCCTCGGCCGGCGGCGCCGCGGCGCCCATGGCGAGCGCGGCGATGAACAGTACGGAGAGAACGGTGAGCGCGACGAGGGTCGCCGCGCCGAACATGGCCATGATTGACACGCGTAAGCTCCCTCAGATCGGGGGGACCCGCTCCCTGACCGATCTCCCGGACCCGGCGGTCCGGAAGATCACTTGACGCATGCCCCGCGCGGCGCCCGATTACACCCCGGCGGCGGGCTAGATATGCCTTGCCGGCCGCACCGCACGGAATCGGCCGCACCCGTCGTGGGGGTACGGCCGATCCGCCGGCCCGCGGACGCCTCGGCCGGGAGGCGCCCCGGTCCCGCTCAGGTGACGGCGAGGTCGGCCCGCCGCACGGTGTCGGCCGCGCGCAGCCGGCCCGCCGCGAGCGCGATGAGCAGCGCCAGCAGCAGCGGGATGGCGAGCGCGACCGCCAGGCTGCTGGAGTGGGCGACCGCGCCGATCGTCACCGGGCCGCTGAGCAGCCCCGTGTACCCCATGGCCGCCGTGAAGCCGAGGTTGCGTCCCGCGCGGCGGGGGTCGTGGCTGGTGGCCGCCGTGAAGACCTGCGGGATGACGCAGGACAGCCCGGCGCCCATGAGGCCGAATCCGATCACCCCCACGGCAGCGGAGGGCACCACCAGCCCCGCGCCGAGCCCGACCGCGGCGGTGACCGCGCCGACGCGGACGATCCGCACGGCGCCGAACCGGGCGGCGAGCCGGTCGCCGACCAGCCGGCCGCAGGCCATCATGCCCGAGAACACCGAGAAGCCGGCGGCGGCCAGCGCCCCGGACGCGCCCCGGCTGTCGTGCAGGAAGACGGTCGCCCAGTCGGTGGCCGACCCCTCGGCGAGCATGCAGCAGAAGGCGACCGCCCCGAGGAGCACGACCCGCGGCGGGACGTCCGGGAGCAGCCGCCTTCTGCGCTCGGGCGGGCGCTCCGCGTCGGACTCGGCGGCGGCGTCCCGTCCGGGCAGCAGGCCGCGCCGCACGACGAGCGACAGCAGCGCGAGCGCGACCGACACGATCCAGAAGGTCGCGGCGGCGCTCAGCTCGACGTAGGCGGCGAGCCCCCCGATGCCGGCGCCGACGAACCCGCCGATGGGGAAGGCGGCGTGGAATGACGCCATGATCGGACGACCGTAGCTGCGCTGGATCCGGGCCGCGTGCACGTTGATCGGCACATCGATCATCCCGTGCCCGAACCCGACCGCGAACAGCGCGACGAAGAGGAACGGCAGCGAGTTGGCATATCCCGGCGCGATCAGCGCGAGGCTGCCGAAGAACGCCGCGGGCAGCACGTTGGCCGCGCTGCCGAAGCGGTCGACCATCCGGCCGGCGACCTGCATGGCCGCCAGCGCGCCGAGGGCCAGGCCGAGAAGGGCGATGCTCAGCTGGCCGTCGTTGAGCCCGGCCTGGGCCTTGACCGCCGGGACGCGCGCCGCCCAGGCCGCCATGATCATCCCGGAGATGAAGAAGTAGATCCACACCGCGACGCGCGCTCTGCGCATGCGCGGTGTGGGCGAGGACGGATCGGGCCGCTGTTCGGGCGAGGAGGACTGGATGTCAGACACGTAGTACCGCCACTCCGGAGGCTTGGATTTCGGTCACGATGTCGTCGGGAGCGTCGGTGTCGGTGACCAGGGTGTCGACCTGGTCGATCGGGCCGACGTGGCCCATGGTCACCTGGCCGAGCTTGCTGGAGTCCGCCGCCATGACGACGCGGCGCGCCGATCTCATCGCGGCGCGTTTGACGGCGACCTCGCCCAGGTCGCGGGCGGTGACGCCGTCCGGGACCGACAGCCCGCAGCAGCCGAGCACGGCGGTGTCGAACCGCACCGCGCCCAGCCCGGCCTCGGTCAGCGGGCCGGTCAGCGAGAGTTCGCCGGGGCGCACGTCGCCCCCCGGCAGTACGAGCCGGGTGTGCGGGCTGGCGCTCAGCGCGGAGGCGGCCTGCAGCGAGAGCGGCATGACCGTGACCGACCGGTCGGCCAGCTCCCGGGCCACCGCCGCGGCCGTGGTCCCGCTGTCCAGGGCCACGGTGTGCCCGTCGTGGACCAGGCCGCCCACCGCGGCGGCGATGCGGCGCTTGGCCGCGGTGGCCCGCCGTTCGCGGACCGCGAACGGCGGCTCGCGGTCGCGCGGCACCAGGCCGGCCGAGCCGCCGGCCCACCGCAGCACCCCCGCGGCCGAGAGCCGGGCGAGGTCCGCGCGGATGGCCGCCTCGGAGTACCCGGTGCGCTCCGCCAGGTCCGCCACGGTCGCCTCGCCCGCCTCCCGGAGGCGAGCGACGATCGCGTCGACCCGTGCCGCGCTGTCCATGCCACTATTCAAACATGGAGGCTGTTCGTTTTGGTATCGAATTCACGAAGTTATTGTTCAAGCGAACATCGAGTGCGCTCGCCTCCTGTTCCGGGCGTCCGCGCTGGGCCGGCGCCGCGGGGCAGGGCCACAATGGAGCGGTGACGCGACCCCCGACTCCCCTGCCCTGCGACGTGTGGTGGGCGTCCCCCGCCCTGGCCGGCCCCGGGCTCCTCGCCCTCCTCGACGGCGACGAGCGGCGGCGGCATGCCCGCTACCGGATCCCGGCCGATCGCGACCGCTACGCGGTGGCGCACGCGCTCGCCCGGATCGTGTGCGCGGACGCGGCCGGCTGCACCCCGGGGGACGTGGCGTTCACGCTGCGCTGCCCGCGGTGCGCCGCCGGGGCGAAGGCGCGCCGGGAGCCGCACGGCAAGCCCGTCCCGGCCGGGCCCGCGCACGGGTGGGAGATGTCCATCAGCCACTCCGGCGAACGCGTGGTGGTGGCGCTCGCGAAGGGGGTCCCGATCGGGGTGGACGTCGAACTCGTGCGGGCGGACCGCGACATCGACGGACTGCTCGACTACGCGCTCACCGACGCCGAGCGCGCGGACCTGGCCACGGCCGGCCCCGAGGGCCGCACGGCCGGCTTCTACACCTACTGGGCCCGCAAGGAGGCCCTGCTCAAGGCTACGGGAGAGGGCCTGGCCGGCGGGCTGACTTCGGTGAGCGTGACCGGCCCCACCGAGCCGGCGGACGTGCTCGCCTGGGACTCCCCGTCCGCACCGCCGCACGTGCGGCTGACCGACCTCGCGGCGGACGGGCCCTACCGCGCGGCCCTCGCCGCCCTGACCGCCGAGCCGCTGGACGTCCGCGTCCACGACGCCGCTCCCCTGCTCACCGCCGCCGGCCGCTGAGGGGCCCGCTCCGCGAGCGTGCGCGCGGCGCCGTCGGGGGCCCCGCGCAGGGGGTCCCGGGTCCACCGGTGGCCCGCTCCTCGCGTCCCGCGCGGGCAAACGTTACCGCTCGGCCATATTTGTGGGCTTTTGGGAGAGCAACAAGCACCTTGACCGGTTTCCAAGATCCCTTGAAGTATGTGATCCGTGCGAAGCCGCCCAGCTGTCCTCGCCCGCGCCCGCCTCCGCCGCACGCGTCCCCGCCGACGGTCCCGGGGTCGGAGCGGGAGCGTCTCCTGGTGAGCTCCCGGCTTCCGGGGGAGACCGCCCGGCCCGGAACGGCCGACGGGGACGGCGCGGTGGTGGAGGTCCTCCACGGGCGGCGGGTGGCCGACCCGTTCCGCTGGCTGGAGGACCCCGACTCCCCCGCCACGGCCGCGTGGCTGGCCGAGCGCGACCGGGAGTTCGCCGCGGCGGCGCGCTCCTGGCCGCTGCGGGTCCGGCTGGCCGAGGACATCCGCGCGCTCGTCCGGGCCGACCTGTGGTCCCCGCCCGAGCGCCGCGGCGACACCGTGTTCGCCACCCTGCGCGCCGCGGGTGCGGAGCACCCCCGGCTGCTGGCCCGCACCCCGGACGGCCAGCGCACGGTCTTCGACCCGGCCGCGTTCGACCCCAGCGGCCGCACCACGCTGGACGCCTGGGAGCCGAGCCCGGACGGCCGGCTGGTCGCGGTGCAGACGTCGCGCGACGGAACCGAGCGCGGCGCCCTGCGGGTGCTGGACGCCCGGACCGGGCTGCCGGTGGAGGAGCCCCTGCACGGGCTGCGCTACACGCACGTCGCGTGGCTGCCCGGCCCCGGTGCCCCCGCCTTCTATTACGTACGCCGCGACGGCCACGGCGGTCGGCGCGGCGTGTGGCTGCACCGGGTGCACGGCCCGGGTCCGCACGTCGACGTCCTCGTGCACGCGTGTGCCGCGCCGCGGACCGTGCCCGGCGTCCGGCTGCGGCACGGGCGCTGGCTCCTCATCACCGAGAGCCACGGCACCGGGCACCGCAACGACGTCTGGATCGCCGACCTCGCCGGCCGATCGGCCGAGCGCCCGCCCCTGCTGCCGGTGCACGTCGGCCTGGAGGCGGAGTCCGAGGCCGACGTCGGCCCGGACGGCACGCTCTACCTGCGCACCACGCTCGACGCCCCGCGCCGCCGGCTGTGCGCGACCACCCCGGCCGCGCCGAGCCCGTCGAACTGGCGGGAGGTGCTGCCCGAGGACCCCGAGACCACGCTGGACGGCTTCGCCGTGACCGGCCGCGCCGGCAGCGCGGCCGGCGTCCGCGTCCTCGCCGTCCGCACCCGGCTGGGGATCAGCGAGCTGACGGCGCACGACCCCCGGGACGGCCGGGTGCTGCAGCGGCTGCCGCTGCCCGGCGAGGGCATGGCCACCCGGCTGGAGCCCTCGGCCGACGGCGGCGCGCACCTGTGCTACGCCGACGTCGCGACCCAGCAGGTGGTGCTCGTCCTGCGCCCGGGCGGCACCAGCCTGGTGCCGTGGCCGGAGTCCGGCGCGGCGGTTCCGCCGGACCCCGGCGGCCTCCCCGCGCAGAGCCCCGGTACCGCGCCAGCGCCGGCCCCCGGCGGCGTGCGGCCGGCCGCCGGGATCGCGCGGCGGGTGTTGTGGTGCCGCTCGGCCGACGGGACGCGGGTCCCGGTCACGGTGCTGTCCCCGGCCGGCCCCGGCGGGAGGCCGGGCCCCACCATCCTGCACGGCTACGGCGGGTTCGGCCGCCCGCGCCAGTTCGGGTTCAGCGCCACGGTCCTGGCCTGGCTGCGCGCCGGGGGGCGCTACGCGGTGGCCCATGTCCGGGGCGGCGGCGACGCCGGCCGCGAGTGGCACCTGCGCGGCGCGCGGCGCGCCAAGATCCGGGCCGTGCAGGACCTCCTCGCGGCCGCCGACCAGCTGGTCGCGGCCGGCGTATGCGGGCGCGACCAACTCTGCCTGTCCGGCGGATCGGCCGGCGGCCTGCTGGTGCTCGCGGCCGCGGCGCTGCGCCCCGACGTGGGCGCCGCCGTCATCGCCTCCGCCCCGCTGGCCGACATGGTGCGGTTCGAGCGGCTCGGCCTGGGCGCCATGTGGACCCGCGAGTTCGGCACCGTCGCCGACCCCGGTGACTTCGCCGCGCTGCTGTCCTACTCGCCGTACCACCTGGCGCTGGCGGCCGCCGACCGCCCCCGCCCGGCGGTGCTGCTCACCGGTTTCCACGGCGACACCCGCACCGACGCCGCGCATCCCCGCAAGATGTGCGCCGCCCTGCTGGCCGCCGGCCCCGGCCAGCGCCCGGTCCTGCTGCGCTACGAGCGCGGTGTGGGGCACGGCCCCCGGGCCGTCACCCGCGCCATCGACCTGGCGGCCGACGCGCACGCGTTCGCGGCCGCCGAGACGGGGCTGTCCCCGCGGCGCTGACAGCGGTGCCCCGGCGGCGGTCCACTCCCCACAGGAAGAGAGGTGAACACACATGGAGCCGATCGAGATCGAGGTCGAGGACCTGACCGAGGTCACTTCGCGGGACATCACCGCGGGTGGCGACAACGACGGCACGGACTCCAGCTCCGACTTCATCTGATATCCCCGAGCGGCCGCCGGGGGCACCCGCGCCCCGGCGGCCGGCCCGCGCTCCCGTCCCCCGCCGCCCGCAGCCGTCCCCGCCGCGCAAGCCGTCCGTCCAGCCCACCGTGGAGGATCACCGCTCGTGACCGATCGCCTGTTCACCGAGACGCTGCGTGCCGCCGTCGGCGACGACCTGCTCGCCCGCCTGTCGTCGGACGTCCTCTTCGCCGACCTCGGTGCCGAGACCGTGCGTCCGCTGCTCACCTTCGAGGCGCTCAGCGACCTGCTCGCCACCCGCCCGCTGGAGCCGCCGCGGCTGCGGCTGCACCGCCGCGGCGCGCCCGTGCCGCCCGCCCGCTACACCGAGGCGGCGGGGTCCTCCCGCTCCGCCCGGGCGGTGGTCCGCCCCGACGCGCTCTACCGCGAGCTGCGCGACGGCGCGAGCCTCGTGCTGGACGCCGTCGACCGGCTGCACCCGCCGATCGGGGCGGCGACCGACGACCTGATGCGGCTGGTCCGCGAGCGCGCCCAGGTCAACCTGTACCTCATCTGGGGCGACTCGCACGGGTTCGACACCCACTGGGACGACCACGACACCTTCATCGTGCAGGTCGCCGGCACGAAATCGTGGCAGGTGCACGGACCCGGCAGCCGCCGCCACCCGATGAAGGTGGACTCCGACCACGGCCACACGCCGCCGGAGGGGACGGTCTGGGAGGGCGTGCTGCGCCCGGGCCAGGTGCTGCACGTCCCGCGCGGCTGGTGGCACACGGTCACGGGCACGGGCGACGTCAGCATGCACCTGACGTTCGGGTTCACCCGCGCCACCGGCATCGACTGGGCCCGGTCGCTGCTGGACCGCCTGCACGACGTGGAGCTGCTCCGCCGCGACCTGCCCCGCTTCGCCACCCCCGACGAGCGCCGCAAGCACCACCACGAACTGGTCCGGCAGCTGGTCGACCTCGCCGAGCGGCACGACCTGGACGCGTTCCTCGCCGAGCGGGACGCCCGGTTCCCGCGCCGGCAGTCCTTCGCGCTGCCGTGGGCCGTGGACGACGCCGAACCGGCGCCCGGGACCGTGGTGGAGTTCGTGCCGATCCTCGCGCCGCCGCTGGAGCGCACGGAGGACGGCGGCGTGGCGCTGACGGTGTCGGGCCGGCGCTACCGGCTGCCCGCGGTGGCCGAGCCGCTGCTGACCGAGCTGGCGGCCGAGCGGACGCTGACGGTCGGCGCGCTCGCCGAGCGGTCCGGCACCCCGCTGCCCACCGCCGTGCAGGTCCTGCGCGCCCTGGTCCGGCACCACCTGGTGCTGCTCCGCCCGGGGCCGGCCGCGCCCTGAACCGCCGGGCCGCGCGGCGTCATGCCTGATTGCCGCCCACTTCCGGTTAGGGTAGCCTCAGTTAAAACCTCATGGTGGTGGCGGCTCCGCCTCGCGGCCCGCCGCACCGCCATTCGAGCGAGTCGCCGCGCGCCGCATCGGCGCCGCACCCGTCAGTGGCAGAAAGGGCGGATTCCCGCATGGAACGCACGCTGCACCCCCTGCAGACGGTGGTGGAAGCCTGCGCGCCGCTGAAGTTCGCGCCGCTGCCCGACATCCGCTTGCCCGAGGTGCGCTCGGTCCGCGAGCATCCCGGCACCGAGCACTGGTACCGGGCCGACCTCATGGTGGCGGAGGGGATCGTGCCGGCGCTGTTCGACCAGCTCGTGGCGCACCACGGCCCGAACCACAAGCTGCCCGCCGCCACGCACTTCATGCGGGCGCTGCTGCGCGAGCCGATCTTCATGGTGGCGGCCGGGACCTACCTGACCGGCCGGGCGCCCCTGCTGGACGGTGCGCACCTGTGGTTCCCCTGGCGCTCCAACGCCAGCTTCGGCGCGCCGACCGTCACCCGCACCCAGGTGGCCGTGCTACCGGGCGACGCCTGCGCCGGGCACCCCGACTCCGTGGTGGCGCGCGACGAGGACGAACTCGACCGCCTGGCCGCCGAGGGCATGGTCGCGGCCTTCTCCCCCGTCCTCACCGCCCTGCACCAGCACACCCGGGTCGGCCTGCGCACGCTGTGGGGCTGGGTGATGGACACCACGCACTTCTACATGCTCAACCCGGCGCGCTTCCTCGGCCGCGACGCCGAGGCCGCCTGGCAGCGCGCCAGCCGGCTGGGCGACGCGCTGGTGCTCGCGGGCGCCGTCACCCGCGCCCGGCCGCGCCTGTTCCCGTTCTGCGAGAACCACCCCCGCGGGACCTGGGCGGTGCGCGGCACCTGCTGCTTCGACTACAAGGGCGACCCCGAGCACGGCTTCTGCACCACGTGCCCGCTCAAGGAGGACGGCCCGCGGCGTGCCGAGCTGCGGCAGTGGATCCGCAACCCCGCGCTGGCGCCGTGACGGGCGGGTGCCCTCAGCGCCGGCCGTAGCGCCAGCGCAGGAACCCGTACCTGCGCTCCACCTCCCGCATCTCCGCGTACAGCTCCCCGGGCTCGACGGCCGAGACCACCGCGCCGCCCTGCGGCACCGGCCAGCAGGCGAACGCCCAGAACCTCCGGGTGTAGGGACCCCACAGCACCACCCACGTGCCCTGCTTCTGCCACTCGATGTGCGCCGCCGCGCGGCGGCGTTCGGGATCGCGGCCTGCGCCGGCGGACGGCCCGTCCGCGACGGCGTCATCGGCCATCGTGCTCGCCGCGGCGCGGGCGGGGGTACCGGGTGACCGGGCGGCCTACCAGATCGACCAGGCTCAACGGCGTTCCTTCCGGCTTCGGGATCCGCTGAACAGGCACTGCCCCGGGCGCGTCCCCGGGCGCGGTGGCGGCGGAGGACCCTCCCGGGATGTGAATACCCGGAATCGCCGGCGTGATCAGGCCGGAACCGGCCACTGGGCGCGGGCGGGCCGGCCGTCGGCCCCTTGACGCGGCCGGCCCGGCGCCGCGTCAGCGGGCGGTGGCCGCGCCCGAGAGCTGGTCGGAGCCGGGGACCGGCTCGGCGGGGTCGGCGCCGAGGGCGACGATCCGGTTCTCGGCGTCGACGTGCACGACCTTCGGCTGGTGCGCCGCGCGCTCGGCCTCGTCCAGTTGCGCGTAGGACATGATGATGACCAGGTCGCCGGGCGCGACGAGGTGGGCGGCCGCGCCGTTGATCCCGATCACGCCGCTGCCGGGCTCCCCGGTGATGGCGTAGGTGACCAGGCGGTTGCCGTTGTCGATGTCCACGACGTGCACCTGCTCGCCCTCGACGAGGTCGGCCGCCGCCATCAGCTCGGCGTCGATGGTGATCGACCCGACGTAGTGGAGGTCGGCCTGGGTGACCGTGGCCCGGTGGATCTTGCCGTTGATCAGTGTGCGCTGCACGTTCCTCATCCTCGGTGTTGCGTCAGGCTTCGTGGGCGTCCGCCCTCCTGACAGGATGCAGAGTGCGGGGTGCGGTGCCGCCGACCGGGGTGGGGTTAGGGCCGTGGCGGACCGCACGCGCGCGGTCCGGATCACCGGCCGCGCCACTCGGGGCGGCGCTTCTCCCCGAACGCGCGCACCGCCTCCTGGAAGTCCTCGCTGCCGAACGCGGCGGAGACGAGGTCGTCGCCGTCCGGGAGCGCGGCGCGGCGGAGCCGGTGCACGGCGCGCTTGGTGGCCCACATGGTGATCGGCGCGTGGCCGAGCAGGCGCTGGACGGCGGCGTCGAGGGCGGAGTCCAGGTCGCCGGCGGCGGCCAGCTCCGCCACGAACCCGGCCGCGTGCGCCTCCTCCCCGCTGTACAGCCGGGCGTTGAGCAGCAGGTCGAGGGTCCGGGCCGGGCCGAGGTGGAAGACCAGCAGGTTGTAGGTGTTCATCGACAGGCAGTTGCCGAGGGTGCGCGCGATCGGGACCCCGAAGCGGGAGTCGGGGGTGGCGATCCGCAGGTCGCAGGCCGCCGCGATGGCCAGGCCGCCGCCGACGCAGACGCCGCGCACCGCCGCGAGGGTCGGGACCGAGACGTCGGCGAGGCGCTCGATCACCCTCTCGAACCGGCGTTCGTACTCGACGCCGTCGAAGCCGCCGGCGAACTCCGCGAACTGCCCGATGTCGGTCCCGGCGACGAACGCGCGCTCCCCCGCACCGCGCAGCACCAGCACCCGGATGCCGGGATCGGCGTCGGCCCGCTCGCAGGCGGCGTGGAGGCCCTCGTACATGGCCCAGGTCATGGCGTTGTGCTGCTCCGGCCGGTTGAAGGTCACGGTCAGCACCGGCCCCTCGGCCGTGGTGGTCAGCTCCTCGGTGCCGCGCTCACTGGTCATGGCGGTGCTCCGTCCCTTCCCTGGGGGTGCGGTGCGGGCGTCGTGTCCCCTCCGCCGCGCATCCTAGGAGACGGCGGGGCCGGCGCCGGACGGCCGCCCCCTCCCTCGCCGGCACCCATGGACGAGAATGATTATCGTTTTCGTCTACACTGGTGCCCGCATCCCCGACCGCGTCCAGACAGGAGGACCCCATGTCCCGCATCTGCCAGGTGACGGGCCGCGCGCCCGCCTTCGGCAACAGCGTCTCCCACTCCCACCGGCGCACCCGCCGGCGGTTCGACCCCAACATCCAGACCAAGCGGTACTGGCTGCCCGGCGAGCGGCGGTTCGTGCGGCTGCGCGTCAGCGTCAAGGGCATGCGGGTGATCGACCGGCGCGGCATCGAACGCGTCGTCGCCGACATCCGGGCGCGCGGCGGGTGGGTCTGACCGATGGCGAAGAAGAGCAAGATCGCCCGCAACGAGCAGCGTGCCCGCGTGGTCGCCCGGTACGCCGAGCGCCGCGCCGAGCTGAAGCGCGTGATCAGCCACCCCGACACCCCCGCCGACGTCCGCGACGCGGCCGTGCGCGAGCTGAGCCGGCAGCCGCGGGACGCCAGCCGCACGCGGCTGCGCAACCGCGACGCGGTGGACGGCCGGCCGCGGGGCTACCTGCGCAAGGTCGGCCTGTCACGGATCCGGTTCCGCGAGATGGCGCACCGGGGCGAACTTCCCGGGATCACCAAGTCGAGCTGGTAGCCGGACCGCGGTGGCCGTCGGCGCTCCCCTCCCGGGTGCGCCGACGGCCGCCGCCGTTGGGAAGGGACCTCAGTCGCGGTCCTTGCCGCGCGGGATCCCCGGCGCCTGGCTCGGATACGGCAGCAGCGCCATCTCACGCGCGTTCTTGATGGCGCGGGCGATCAGCCGCTGCTGCCGGGCGGTGACCCGGGTGACCCGGCGGCTGCGGATCTTGCCCCGGTCGGAGATGAAGGTGCGGAGCAGCCGCACGTCCTTGTAGTCGACGTGGTCCACCCCGTGCAGGGGGTTGGCGAACCGGCGCGGGGACGCGTGGCGCGGGCGTGGCGGCATGGCGGACCTGCCTCTCTGGTGGGTGACGGTGGTGTTCCGGGCGCCGCGGCGCCCGGCGGGCGCTCAGGGCGCGCGGTCCAGGACCTCGGCGAACGGGTCCTCGGCCCGGGTCCAGCGGCGGGGGTCGCCGGCCATCTCAGCCTCGGTCAGCAGGCAGGAGTCCAGGACGCCGACCAGGCGGTCGACGTCCAGTCCCACGCCGGTGAAGGAGAGGCACTGGCAGCGGTCCCCGCTGCCGGGGGTCCAGTCCAGGTCGGCGGCGGCGCGGCGCTGCTCGGAGACCAGGTCCCACGCGGCGTCGGGGAGCGCGGCCAGCCACGGGCCGGCCGGCTCCATCGCCAGTGCGGAACCGGCCGCGTCCCACACCAGCATGGTGTCGGGGTGGCTGGCCAGCCAGAACCGCCCGCGGCTGCGCAGGCTGGCGGCCACCACGTCGTCCAGCGCGGCGTGCAGCCGGGCCGGGTGCAGGGGGCGGGAGCGCCGCCACGTGACGGTGCGCACCTCGCCCGCCTCGCACCGCTCGGGCGGCTGGGCGGTGGCGGGGTCGGTGCGGGCGGCGGCGGCCGCGACGTCGAAGTGGCCGGCCACCAGGGGGAGCAGCGCGCCGCCCTCGGCCGGGACGACGACGGCCGCCGGGTTCAACTGGGAGAGGACGGCCGTGCAGCGCTGGCGCACGGCCGGATCGCCGTCGGCGCCGTGCACGGCGAGCGCGGTGGGGTACTCCAGCTGCCGGGCGAACACCTCGGCGACGGTGCGGTCGTCCTCGCTCGCGACGGCCAGCCGGCGGTCGACCATGTCGTCGGTCGTGGCGAGGTCGGCCACCACCCGCTCCGCGGCGACCGCGGTGACCACCGCGGCGACCCGCAGCCAGGTGGAGACCGGGCGGCCGCTCACGGTGGTCAGGGCCAGCGCCTCGGCGATCTGGCGGGGTTCCACCCCGTCCCAGGACTCGACCACGAACAACCGGTCCTCGCCGCGTTCGGCGAGCTCGACGAGCAGCGGCACCAGGTCCTCCCGCAGGGTGCAGGAGACGCAGGCGTGCACCAGGTCCACCCGGGAGCGGTCACGCTCGCCCCAGCGGTCGCGCAGCACCCGCCGCACGGTCCCCTGGGAGACCTCGCCGAGGTCGTGGTGGACGGCGAGCGCACCGGGGACGGCCCGCAGCAGCTCCTCGACGGCGTGCGCGCGGGCCGCCGCGTGCAGCCCGGAGACGACCACCACCCGCGCGGGCAGGGCGTGTGACATCGGAACCTCGACTTCCGTGGATGAAAATGATTTTCATTTTAACATTGGGTCCGCGTGCCGCACGCCCCTCCCGGGCCGATCGCCACCTCCGGTCTCCACATCGCGGCGTGGCGCCGAGCCTCCGGCACGCGCACGCCGCACGCCGCCGCTCTCACCCCGCGCGGTGCCCCGGACCCTCGCGCGGCTCACCCGGCCGGTTCCGGAGCGAGCACCCCGCCGGGGCCGGCGGCGAGCCGCGAGGAACAGGGCGAGCGGAGCGTCGGCCGAGCGGCTCGGCACCGCGCGCCCGAGACCGGCTCGGCAGGGGGTGGCATCCAGCGGCCAGCCGACGCACCTCCATCCGCATTCGGTGGGACGGCCTCCCGCCCAACGGTCACGGCCTCGTCCGCGTCCGGCGGCGAGGACCGGAAGACGGCTCCCCGGACGCCGCGCTCCGGGCACGCACGCCCCCGCCCCGGACC